>JAZLHS010000001.1:0-3423 GCA_045616885.1 Selenomonadaceae bacterium
ATGAGGGCGAACGGCTTGCCCGTGAGCAGCAGAGATTGGCGCAGGAAAATCTACGCATGGAGGAATTTATTAAGTTCCAAGATGGCATCAAGGCTGTATTGCGAGACCGAATATTGCAGAGTAGACGATATTTCTGTGAAAAAGGCTACATCCCAGCGCAGGAGTTTGAAAACATCGAGCAGATGCACAACAGCTACGCGGCGCTTGGTGGTAATGGCCTTGCCCATCGTGCTTTCTTAGAGATTAGCGCATTGCCATTTGAGCCGCCAACAGGCTAAAAAACCGTTGATATTGCACACTAAAAATGGTAAAATAATAACATGGACCTCGTTGACAACAGCGCATGTATCCGCGTGTAGGCAAGCCTAAGGGGTCAACATGAAAACGACCCACGGAGTGTATTCAGAAAGGTACTAAGCAAGAAGAACTGCGTTTAGTCAGGTCGGCCCTTGTGGTGTATCAGCGAGTCACAACTGTGGCCCCCAACAGGGCAGAAATGCGTTGTTTGGGCAGAACGAGGAGTAGCTAACCTCATGCGTAGGTGTTCGATGCTTTGCCTGCGATTTATTGTTGCGAAGTGAGCAGGACTCACTAAAAATACGGGGTGGGAGCAAGGTAGCGCCTTGTAGGTTTGGTAGCTTAAGGACGCCATTTGGGTTCAAGGCTATCAAGCAAAAACATGGACGGGTATACACGGTCATGGAACGGGTTTACACCTTTACCGTTCATTTTATTGACAAAGACTTTAGCGTTCGGCGCTAGTCGCGGCTGGCACTTTGGCTATACCGAAGGTCGTTGCCTTATTACTGATAAGTCTCTGACGATGGATATATACCCCATCAGCCAGCTCTAATTTTGGCTCCGTAGTCAAACGGTAAAGACACCGCCTTTTCACGGCGTAGATGCGGGTTCAATTCCCGCCGGAGTCACCATTACACAATCTGCTTGGCTGTGTAGGTCTAGTAAAAGTAGGGTTCGATTCCCTTTACGGTCAAGCGTGAAATTATATTGAAAGTCGAAAGACTTTTACGAGGTGGAGAATATTGTTCTCTGACATGTTCTGCTGCCTCCGATTTGCTACTGTAGTTCAATGGAAGAACTGCTGTTTTGTAATCAGCATGTTGTAGGTTCGAGTCCTATCAGTAGCTCCAATGGGGTGTTAGTTCAATGGATAGAACAGCGGTCTCCAAAACCGTTAATGTTGGTTCGATTCCTTCACATCCCGCCATTTTAATAGTTCGGGAAGTGTTTTAATAACATTTTCTTATGACGAAATGCATCGCTTAGCTACTGCCACAGCTTTGCTGGTGCATTTCTCAATAAGGCTATGGCTCGTTGTATCAGTATCTCTACTGATTGACGGCTAACATATCTACCATCCGCCGTAAGGAGTAGGCGGAATAAAAATGAAAACCATCCTGCAATAGCACAGGCTATGAAATGAGTACAACTATTGCTTGAGTCCTATAGCCTTTTGTCAGGGTAAGACTATGCGTGAAGCTCTATGCCTTTGTGAAAACAATTTGGTATGGCTAAAACTGACATGAAACGCTAGGCAATTTAATTGCTTTGGTGGTGGCGATGTATTCGTCACTAAGGGCGCTCTGTATGAGCGTCCTTTTTTGTTTGATGAGGTGATTATATGAAATATCGTAAAAAGCCTGTCGTTATCGAAGCCGTGCGATATATGTTGGAAAATTTGCCTGATTGGTTTATGGACAAGGTTACCGATAATACAATCATCACACACTCTGATGGCACTTGTATTATTAAAACCTTAGAAGGTGACCATTTGGCTAATTATGGTGACTATATCATAAAAGGCGTTCGTGGAGAGGTTTATCCTTGTAAGCCAGACATCTTTAAGGAAACTTATGAGAAGGTAGATTGACATGAATTTCATAACTAAACACATCTTAGAGATAACAGTTTTATGTTATCTCTTTTTATTTGTCTGTTGGACGATAGGCTATTTTGCCAATGGACTGTTTGGCACTAAGTTTGAGATAAGTTCAGCTTTACAAGGCATCATAACCTTGTTTGGTGCAGGCGTATTCTCGTCTATCAAATACTTGGCAGACTCTTGGAAAAATTCAGAGCAAGGTGTAAATCCTTACCAGAGTCTTGTCGAAGCAACAAGAGCAGTTTTAGAAAAGAAAGAGGTGCATAAAAATGAAGATAGCTATTAACGCAGGTCATTGTCCGGGCTTAGACCCAGGTGCAGTCGGAGAGTTTGTCACCGAAGCCGATATTGTAAGGGAAATCAGCCTGATGGTTGAAACTAATCTTAAGAATGAGGGGCATGAAACGCTTTTCATTCAGGAAGATGAACTTGCTGATATCTGTGCCATTGCTAATGATGCAGAAGCAGATATCTTTGTGTCTGTTCATTGCAATGCGGCAAACCATGTCGCACATGGCACGGAAACATTCTTTTACCAAGAGGGTGACGAAAGCTATTCCTTGGCAGGACTCATTCAGAGTAATTTGGTCTTTGACCTTGGTACCACAGATAGAGGAATTAAGGACGGCAGCTGGCTTTATGTCCTGCGCAATACTGACATGACCGCCGTGCTTGTTGAGGTTGGCTTTATTGACAATCCTTATGAGGAACAGCTAATTATCTCCAAGAAACATCAGATTGCATCGGCTATTTCTGATGGCATCTTGGAATTCATTGATACGCTATAAGCTTTGCAGATATGGGGATATTGCCGAATTAGTAAAAGAAGCCCCATTCCCTAGATTTTCTTTGCCAAATATCTTTGGCTATGGAGGGTAATTATGTATGACAATCTTAAAAGAATTGTTATTGAACACAAATCGGAATTTGTTATCTTTGCTTGTCTTATTTGCGCTTGTCTTTGTGCCATCTCAATGGTGCTCCGCTCAGAGCATAACGCTGACACCAAAGCAATCGACAATGCTGCTGACAGTTTTAGACGAGCAGGAGAAAGCGTTGAACGAAGCGCTGATATTGCTAGACGAAGCGCAGAGTCAGCTGGACGAATCGGAAACGGCCTTGACTCTATCGGAGAGCGAATTGGCGGTAGCGAAACAGGAATTAGCCAAGCAAAAGAAAGAATTGTCGGCTCTGACGATGCTATTGAAAAAGCAAAGCAACGAATTAGACTTGCTCTCAGAGCAGCTGACGAGTGCAAACGCATACTTGGAGCAGGCAAAAGCTGAATTTCTGTTGGCCGACAAGAAGCATAAGCAGAAAGAGAATAGTCTGCGATGTGAACGGACTCTTTGGCAGATTATATCTATCGTGTTAGCCGGAATAGCAGCAACCAACTAAGGAGATAACCAATGGAGAAAAGTCTTGATAAGCTGGGAACAGTCCTGGCAATGACCAATAATATCAATTTAGAGATGTTGAAAAAACTTGAAGCCCAGCAGAAACGGCAGACAAGGATTATT
>JAZLHS010000002.1:0-7893 GCA_045616885.1 Selenomonadaceae bacterium
TAATCAGCTTGACCAGCGTTTGCGCCTGCTCCATTGCACGCGCCAGTGCGTACACCGCACGCTCCTCACTAACCTTCTTGTCGTCAAGTACGCAAACAAGATTCTTCCTGCCCACCGTCACGCTGATTGTGATGTCGTGGAGCACCTCGCCACGACACTGCCACACATAGTGGTAGGTGGTTACGCATGCAACCCCACCGCAACCAATTAGGTCGTTATAAATTGTTGTCATATTTCTCCTCTCCTTCTTTGCCGCCGGTGGCGGCTTTTATTATGTGTTAATTTAAAATTAACCACCTGTTTAAAAAAATAAGGCGTCTATTTTGCACCGAAAGACACTTGCCAGCCGTGGTAGTAACTCTGTTCGTGGCTGCGCTTTTCCAATTTCCCAGTTACAAACGGCTTCGCGCGTAACACCTAGCTTCTCTCCCAGTTCCTGCTGCGTCATCTTGCGCTTCAACCTGAGTTCGGGGATTTTGTTCAAATTATCACCTCTCTATGTTAAGTTTAGATTAACACCCTACATTTGTTATTATAGTTAATTACAGCTTAACTGTCAAGAGGTTTTGTTAAAAATTAATTACATCTTGAATGTAATTAATAATTACGCTATTATAGAGAAGGGGTTAATCCTTAATTATTATTTGCTACCAATTACAGGTGGGGAGGGTTGTTATGAGTATATTGTCAAAAAGGCTGATAGAAGAACGTATAAGACTTAATATTTCTAAAGCAGAGATGGCAAAAAGATTAAATATAACACGCCCTGCGTATCTGTACTATGAAAGTGGGAAAACGGAACCACCAATTCAAAAACTCGCCATTCTTGCAGAAATATTCGGCGTCAGCGCCGACTACCTGCTAGGTAAGACAGATAAGCGGAACACGATTCTCAGCGCACCTACTCCGCAGAACCGGGAGACGGCGCAGGGGCTATTATCTATCATCTGTGACGGCGACGAAGAAATGATGCGACTGCTAAATCAAGCCACGCTGTCCGCTGATAGGGAAATTAATATAGATGGTCTGGACGAGTCCAGCAAAACAATGTTGCGACCTCTCTTACAAGCATTGGTAGCGACATTAAAAAACGCTAAGAAAACAGGCGCAACAGAGATTAAGCTTGACGTGCCAGTAGGAGGGAAATGAACATGGAATTTGTAAAGTTTTTCGGCATTCTTATTGCTTCAACAATTATCAATCAAAAATACAATGAAGCCCTGCTTGTCGTTCCTGCCTTTGGAGCGGCAGCATATTTTCTGTCCGGCAATTCTGCTACGATAGCCGAGGGCATTATATTAGGTATCTTTCTAGGCGCACCAAAGGAAGAAGAAATGTATAGTGCTCCCGAAATCAGACGCCGCTACGGTCGCCTTTTCGACATTATCGGTACAGGAATGATTATTTACGGCTTAATTAAAGCTGTTTTCTAAATCAAAAAGCCGCCCCAATGGGCGGCATACTTACTACCTATATAATTGATTGAATCCCTCTTATAGTTTATTTTGATAGGGGGTGAAAGAGTGGACAAACCCGTTGTTATTGTCATTTCCGACCTTACGCCGGAGCTGATTGACAAGCTAATCAAGCGAGCCGAGTCCACTAAGTAAAGGAGGAAGCCGATGTATTATACCCGTTCACCGCTTATAGCAATTATTCCGTCGGCTAAACCTCGCAGTATTTCTCATATTGAGTATTGTGGCAAAAAGATGGTCAGAGCCATTATGCTGCAATTTCATCCTAGACTGAGTTATTTCCAAAATGGAAACAACTGAATGTTATAAAACCTTTAATTTTTAGAAAATCTTAAATGTTTTTAAAAATATCTTTATAAAATAAAGACTTTTTATAAAATGTTTAAAACTTTCTGGGAAATAAAAAAGGAGTACCCTGTTTAATACAAGTTATTTAACCTGATTGGGTACTCCGATGTCAGAGTGATGATATTAGTATAATGTAGTTTTTGGTTTTATCAATAAGTGCAAAATAAAAAGGGGCCGGTCTCGGTAAACAGGCCCCACCGTCGGAGGTAGCGACGGCTAAATGCAGATAAGGAGATAATCTGCATTGTCGTAAAAAGAATGGTGCTAAGCACCGAATTGAGAGGAGAAATCTCACAATCCAAAAAATGTAGTATGGTTATTCATAGTATAATGCTGTTTTTGCGTTTTACAAGGGGTGTGAGAAAAATGATTTATTACGACAAAGAAAAGAAAACCTATTATGTAAAATTCCGCTACACGGACTGGGCTGGCAAGTCCAAGTCAACGACGAAGCGAGGTTTTGCCACAAAGAAAGAAGCCAAGAATTACGAAATTAACTTTAAGCGACAGGCCAAAGGCTTGCCCACTATGACAGTTAAACAGATGTCGGATGAGTTAATGGAATCCTTAAAGAAACGGCTAAAGCCAGCGTCCATTAGGCAAAAAGAAATGCTTTACCGTTTATATGTGAACAAATACCTGGGCGATATGCAAATCTGCGACGTAACGCCGAATGTGGTTCGCAGCTGGCAGGACAACCTTCCAAGCGATAAAAGCAAGGAAACAATCGCAGCCGCAAATACTGTATTCTGCTCATTGATGAACTACGCCGTAAAATATCACGGACTGCCGTCCAACCCTTTTACTGTGACCGGCAAGACAGGCGGTCATAATAAAAGGACGGCCTTTTGGGAGAAAGCGCAGTTTGATGAATTTATCAAGGTAGTAAACAATAAGATGTATCACGCCATCTTCAATCTATTTTTCTATTCAGGGCTACGGCGTGGCGAGTTACTGGCACTAACCGCCGATGACGTGGACCTTGAAAGCAACACCATCAGCGTGAATAAATCGAAAGATGATTACGGAAGAATCCTGCCACCTAAAACAAAATCCTCTACAAGAGTTATCACAATGCCCTCATTTATAATGCAGGAATTGAAAGAATACAGGGAGAGTCTCTACGAGCCTCCACAGGAGTTTTTCCTTACAACCTACGCCTTATTGAAATGGCATTTTAATAAGTATAAAGCTATGTGCAACCTTCCCAATATTTCAATCCACGGCCTGCGCCATAGTCACGCTTCCTATCTTATTCAAAAAGGCCTTCCGATAACATCAATCTCTGCCCGGCTCGGACACGCAAACAGCCATACCTCTTTGGCGATCTACTCTCATATGTACGCCGACGGCGATAAAACTATCGCAAATACTCTCGAGAATGAAGAAAACTCGCAAATGTAGTCAAAATGTAGTCAATTAAAAATAAGAACCCCCTGTCAATGCCATGTTTACTGGCCTGTAGGGGGGTTCGTTTTTGATTATTTATCATTATCGGAAGCTTTTACCCACTCTCCCCAAAGTATACTAAACAAGCCCTAATTATGCAGATTTGTATTTTGCCTCCCAATAAAAATCAGCGGTTGTTAAAAATTATGTAGTCAAAATGTAGTCAGAAACACAAAGCCCACTCCAAAGAGTGGGCTTCTTTTTATTTCATTTTAGGTATACATTCAAGCTCTTTGACGGCTTCTTTATGAAGTTCCAGCCAATATTTGCAAGTTGGCTCTGTGGCGACGGCTTTTGCGTATATAGCCACAGTTTCCGCTTCCCACTTGTGCCAAATGTCGATGATTACATCTGGCGAAGCGTCGTGCGGAACAACGAGCTGTGTCTGTTTTGGGATGTCTACAATCTCATCTAAAGCCTCAATGCTTTTGCAGCGAGTATACATAAAGCATTCCGACTCCGCTCTTACCTGTTTGCAGTGTGCAGTCATTAATTGCTTGTAGCCGTGCAGACAAGCGACGCTATATGCGTCAGAATGAAACATTATGCCTTTAAGCTGATGAGCGAGTATATCCACATACATCTGCTTATCCATCAGGCCACCTTCTCTACAATTATCGAGACAAGGTTGATTGTACCCGCTCCACCTGTGTACACGACTTTGAGAGACGCTTTAACCGGGATTCCGTACGCCCCATTAACAGCAACAAGAGTTGCAAAGCTTGCGTTGCCAAGTTCGCCAATACCTGTGGTAGTGCCATCTGCCGCACGGGCAATATTCGTTCCATCCCCTACAAGCTGAAAACCAAAAGCCCCAGCGGCTGTCGTTGAGCCATAACCATTTACTGTGACCTTGTAAACGCCGGATTCGTTAAGTCGAATAGTCTGCCCATCTGAATCAATCGTAGCACTTGCTCCACGTTGAACAGATTTTGCATTCCATTGAACTGTCATGTTAGTGGTAGATGTTAGATTGGTCGAATATAAATTAATCACGAGGTTCACCTCCAGGATAAAAAGGGGCAATCAAGCCCCTAGTAGTTTATGCAATTACGGTGCCGTAGTTACCATACCCATTACTGCAGTTGCAATACGGAGACGGCACGATATAGGCAGGCTTCGGGCTTGGCGGCATCAGCGCACCAACGATGTTCTGCGTCTAAACGCCCTGTGCAAGGGTAAGCTGTGCTGCTTGCAAATCACTACGGAGACGAGCAATCTCAGCATCCTTTGCCTCGCTCTTGAGAGAGCAGATAGCGTCGAGAATCTTCTGAGTGTTTGCGGTGTCGGTAGTGGTAATAGCACAGGTCTGCTGTGCAGTATCGTAGCGTAAAGCATCCACATTACGAGTTAACTCGTAACGATTAGCATCAATACCTTTGGAGAGGTCATACTTTACAGCATCAATATTGCGGTTGGTCGTGCAGCAACAATCCTTAGCGGCGAAAGTGCTTTCAGCGATAGCTTGCTGAAGGTTTGCCATACCGCCCTGTACGGTCAGATTAGTTCTGCCGAACTGGTCAAGGAGATTGTAGCCCATCGTGCTCTGCCCACGCTCCAAGCTACGAATGCCATTGTCTACCTGATTGTAAGCTGTAGCACCTGCTACATCTGCGGTAGTAGCCACATTCCCACGATTGCCCCAGCCAAATCCGCCACCACCAACAAGAAACATTAAGAGGATAACCCAAATAAAATTACCACCCCAATTCTCGTTCTGATTGCGGTCGATAAGGCTACCGACTACATTACCGAGTACGTTTTCATCCATTCAAAACACATCCTTCCTTAGTGAAAAAATAGTGAATATATGCATACCGAATTACACGCGCGCTTGTAATTCAGATAATGCCGCTGTATCAACGCCCTTGCCACGCGCTATCCGCTCTATTACAGGGAGCATTTTGCCGAAGCTTGCTCTCTGTGCCGGGTTCATATTGCCTACTATGCTCATTACTTTAGCCTTCGCATCCTGCGGATTAAACTGCTGGCTGGGCTGGTTGAGTGCTTGCAGTATTGGATTCATTGCTTACCACCTGTCCTTTCAGAAGATTCTTGATGTCCATAAGAGCGGCTTCAAGGTTATTTAACCTACTCTCGGTTGCTTCTTGCGCCGTTGGCATTGGCACCATCTTGTAGCCTTGAATAGATTTCTGTCCATTCTGTAAGCTGACAAGATACATTGCTGGCTCGTTCTCCATCAAGAACAATGTCGGACTGCCGTTTGCGTTGACCGGAGCAGACTGCACCTCGTTAAAGCTTGAAGCCCTTGCAAGAGAGCCTATAATTTGCGGCGGTTGAAATCCTATACCGTACATCTAACTCACTCCTAACTCGCTAGTTTATTTATTTAACTCATTTAATTAAAGTTTAATGCTTTTACGTTGAGTTAAAGGGCAAGAAAAAGGTATAGAAATGGTGTAAATAGTTGTGATGTAGTTGTGATGTAGTTGTGATTGCAACAAAAAAAGAGGGCAGGATTGCTCCTGCCCAACTCTTAAACAAGTCTTGCTATTTTGTCATATGCCTTTTGGATGGTCTGCTTGACCTTCTCGGGGCTTATACACAACTCCATAGAGATTTGTGTATAACTCTTGCCCTTCACAAAGCGAAGGTCTAAAACTTTTTGGTCGTCGTCGGATATTTTAGCTTGCGTCACGATGTCCCAAAAGGAAGATAGCGACGCATTATTGAGATAGTCGCGTGCTAACCTCCTGTTGGTGTCCATTCTGCAAAACCTCCATATTCCTGTCTAAGTGGCTAATAATGCTGTTGGTCTGCCATATTGACATCGCCATTATAATTATGGCGCAGATGATAATCCCATACTGTCTAATCTGCTGGCGTTCTAACATACCTTCTAGCGTTTTTTGTCGCTCCGCTGTGAGTTCCTGCTGTTTATTGATAATCCCTTGTTGCTCCTTGAGCATTGCAAGCATATCTTTATGAATTTGGTTACTGACAGCCAAGACGGTTCCTAACTTGTCTAAATCTCTAGTTCTTTTGCTCATTTTACAGCAGCCACCCCTCCGAGAATAATACAAAGCACTTGATAAAAAGCTCTCTCGCCTCTAAGACTATTTTCCTTCTGTGTATGCTTCTTTTCGCTTACTTCCATCTCCGCTTTCGCTTGTGCTAAGAGCTTGTTGGCATTGGCGATTGATGCGGATGCACTCTCTAATTCTAGCTTTTGCTCGCCCAATGTCGCTTGCAGTTTCTTGATTTCCAGCTTTTGCTTTATCAATTCCTGCTTCGCTTGCGCTAATTCGGAAAGAGATATATTCAGTTCCGTCTCCGATTCTTCCAACGCTATCTCGGCTTCGTCCAGCAAGCTCAGAGCTTCTTCCAATGCTCTCTCCTGCTCGGTCAACACTTGAGACAGCGTTATCGACTGTTCGGGTGTTAGCGTCGGGGTGGAAATCGTAGCCGCATAAGTAACAGAGGGCGCAAAGAGTAAGCAGAGCGCCAATAATGCAGAGCAGATTTTTGTACGGCTTAATAATTTCTTCCACATTTCAACCCTCCTCAACATATCTACAGATACCTCTGCAGATAGCCTGTGCCATTTCGGGGATATTCTCCGACAGCAAATCTTCCTCTGCCGGGTTGTCGATGAAGGCAAGCTCCACAAGAATTGCTGGCATTTCTGTATGATTAATGACATACAGACCGCCATCGTCGCGCGTCTTAATCCCTCGGTCGGTAGTGCCGAGAAGGTAGCACAGTTCTTCTTGCACATATTCCGCAAGGCGGTAGGATTCATCGCCATATTCATAGCACCAAGTTTCTGTGCCGTGTGCTTTGCCGTTGTAGGCATTACAGTGGACGGACACGAAAATATCTGCCTCTGCTTCATTGGCAATATCGCAGATATCCTGCAATTCATCTTCTTGGACAAAGATAGGTTTATGCCCCTTACCTTCAAGTTCATAACAAAGAGCGTGAGCAACAGACTTTGTAATCTGCGCCTCGGTTGAATAACGGCCTACTGCACCAGGGTCTCCAGCTTTAGGACAGTGCCCGGCGTTTACCACGATTTTCATATCAATCATCTCCAATCTTTTCTCTTGAGTAATTATCTTCTAATGTTCGATACGGATTAACGCCTTGCTCGGAGTTCTTCCAAGAATCCGCAAGGTATTTGACAGACGAGAATACACCTGCACCAAACAAAGTGCCAAGCCCTTGCCACGCTGAGTTAATCTCAAATTTCGTACCGCAGAGGGCGTTGCTGAAATAGCCGATAACCCAGCAGGCAAATAAAAAGAGATAACATAAAGCTGTTATCTCTAAGATGTGTTTCGTTATATAGTTCATTTTAATACCTCGCCTTGCGCTTCGCCCCATTGTTCTTCAAGGCTACAAGCATAACCCCACCAACGGTAAGCGGCGAGTCTTGATTGCTCAGCTTCGTCTCTCTCGTCAGCCATAAGTTCGTGATTTTTAGCTACGCCTTGATAAAACAATTCGGACGCTTTTGCCATAGCTTGCAAAGCTAAAATATCATCTAAGTCAAAACGAAGCGTTAATTGTTTGCCGTCAATCTTCCTGTTGTCTATTTCGGAAGGAATCAGCATAAATATCACCCTCTTAAAATACCGCAATTTTGGCAATTAAAAAG
>JAZLHS010000003.1:0-10160 GCA_045616885.1 Selenomonadaceae bacterium
GGCGACGGCAAGTGGGAATATGTCTCCCATGAAAGCAAGTGCATCGGTTGCGGTATTTGTGCCGCTGTCTGCCCCTGCGGTGTCTGGAATCTCACTTCCAATCCGGAACCGATTAATATGTACCGTACCTACGACCACAAACATTAATAACCGACAGCGGGTTTCCAAAGCGGGTATACATTTATACATTATTTTTGGAAAAAGCTGTTGACATTTGTAAAGGGCAGTGGTAAACTGCAATCCGTAAAGCAAAGGTGCTTGGATACGAATAGTATCCGAGCACCTTTTTTGCTTTCAAAATGATTTAGGGGGAATCGTGTATGTCTGTTGAAATTACGAAAGCAATCAGCGATCAAGTATTTGGAGTGTGGTTCCTGTTAGGTGCCGCATTGGTTTTCTGGATGCAGGCAGGTTTCGCAATGGTCGAGGCCGGCTTCACCAGAGCAAAGAACGCCGGTAATATTCTCATGAAGAATATGGGTGACTTCTGCATCGGTACAGTTACCTTCATCGCCATCGGCTTCAGCCTTCTTCTCGGCGAAGATATGATGGGTCTTCTGGGTAAGCCCGGCTACAGCATCTTCACCGATTACGCACACTTTGACTGGTCCAATTTTATTTTTAATCTGGTCTTCTGTGCAACCACCGCCACCATCGTTTCCGGTGCGATGGCAGAGAGAACTAAGTTCCTTTCCTACTGCGTATACTCCGCAATCATCAGCGGTCTCATTTATCCCATTGAAGCTCACTGGATTTGGGGCGGCGGCTGGTTGGCCGAGATGGGCTTCCATGATTTCGCCGGCTCCTGTGCCATCCACATGGTAGGCGGTATCGCCGCTCTGGTAGGTGCCAAGATTCTCGGACCTCGACTTGGCAAGTTCAGCTACGACAGGGAAGGCAATGTAGTAAAGGTAAATGCTTTCCCGGGTCATAATCTTCCCATCGGCTGCCTCGGCGTATTCATCCTCTGGCTGGGCTGGTACGGCTTCAACGGTGCTGCTGCCACCAGCGTTGAGCAGCTTGCTTCCATCTTTGTTACCACCACTATTGCTCCGGCAGTTGCTACCGTAGTTACTATGGTTTACACCTGGGTCAAGTTCGGTAAGTCCGATATTTCCATGACCCTCAACGCATCTCTTGCCGGTCTGGTAGCAATCACTGCTCCCTGCGATGTTACCGATGCTTTCGGTGCTATCGTCATCGGCTTCGTAGCCGGTATTTTGGTAGTCTTCGGCGTCTGGTTCCTTGATTATGTTCTTCACATTGATGACCCGGTCGGTGCAGTTGCCGTCCACTGCCTCAACGGTGTATGGGGCACTATCGCCGTCGGTCTCTTCGCCACCACCACCGCTCCCGGCAATGATGAGCTGGTTGGCCTCTTCTATGGCGGCGGCATGAAG
Source organism: Selenomonadaceae bacterium (assembly GCA_045616885.1). Classification (GTDB taxonomy): domain Bacteria; phylum Bacillota; class Negativicutes; order Selenomonadales; family Selenomonadaceae; genus RGIG250. The sequence continues at coordinate 1,401 of JAZLHS010000003.1, forward strand.
CTCCTCACCACTCAGATTATCGGCGTTGCAGCAGTTGCCGCTTGGACCTTCGTTACTATGGGTATCGTCTTCTCCGTCATCAAGGCTACCATGGGTCTCCGGGTAGAGAAGGAAGAGGAAATCAGGGGTCTTGACTCTACCGAGCACGGTCTCGCTTCCGCTTACCTCGGCTTCTCCATCATCGATGTATCCAACACCATGCTCATGGATGTAAACGAGAACACCGACTTGGGCAACGATGATTATGAGGCGGCTACTCCGGTAGAAAAGGCAGCTGCTATACCGGTAGTAGATCACAGCATCGTATCCGCCAGCACCGGTATATACAAGGTTGTCATCATCACCAAGCAGGAGCGTATCGAGCGCTTGAAGAAGTCCATGAACAACCTCGGTGTAACCGGCATGACTGTTACTCAGGTAATGGGCTGCGGCATTCAGAAGGGTGCCGGCGAGATGTACCGTGGTGTTGAAATCGATGCCACCCTCCTGCCGAAGGCAAAGGTAGAAATTGTCGTCAGCAAGATTCCTGTGGCAGATGTTATCGAAACTGCCAAGAAGACTCTCTACACCGGTCACATCGGTGACGGCAAGATTTTCGTCTACGGCGTGGACAAGGTTGTAAAGGTTCGCACCGGCGAAGAAGACTTCGCTGCCCTGCAGGATGTAGAGTAAAAAAGCAAATAAAAAGGCCTCCCCGCCCGGGGAGGCTCTTTGCGTCGAAAAAAGGGAGAGAAAAATGTTAGAAATAACCGCAAACAAATGGCATGAGGAATGCGGCGTCTTCGGCGTCTATTCTCATACTGCCGATGTAACAGGCTGCACCTATCTGGGTCTGCAGGCACTGCAGCACAGAGGGCAGGAAAGTGCCGGTATTGCCTATACCGATGGGGCATGGATGGATGTGACCCGTGGTATGGGTCTGGTCAATGAAGTGTTCCGTCATCAGGTTCCTCACATGGAAAATCAGTACATAGCCATCGGCCATGTTCGTTATTCCACCACCGGCTCCAGTCTGCTGATGAATACTCAACCACTTATTGCAAATTATTCCGGCGGTAAGCTGAGCCTTGCCCACAACGGCAATCTCACCAATGCGGCCGAGGTTCGTCATCAGTTGGAGGAAAGCGGCTCTGTATTCCAGACCTCCATTGATACCGAGGTTATTCTGAATCTCATTGCCCGCTCCCGAGCCGGCAGCATTGAAGAGAGGATAGTTGAGAGCCTGAAGCAGGTGAAGGGTGCCTACTGTCTCACTATCATGACTGAGAATAAGCTCATCGGTGCCAGAGACCCGCAGGGTTTCCGCCCGCTCTGCATCGGCAAGCTGGAGGACGGCTGGGTATTGTCCTCTGAGACTTGCGGACTTGATGTAATAGGTGCCGAGTTTGTCAGAGATGTGGCTCCCGGTGAAATCGTAACCATTGATGAAAACGGTCTGCACTCAATTCCCTTTGCAATGGGGGAACAGACAGCCTCCTGCGTATTTGAGTACATTTACTTTGCGCGTCCGGACTCCGTTATCGATGGTCAGAGCGTCCATGATGCCCGCTTCATGATGGGCAGGATGCTGGCTCGTGAGAGCGGATTCAAGGGCGATGTAGTTATGAGCGTACCTGACTCCGGCACGGCGGCGGCTACCGGCTTTGCCTTTGAGTCCGGTATTCCCTTTGTCACCGGACTTTTGAAAAATCGCTATATCGGCCGCACCTTTATTCAGCCGAACCAGAAGAGCCGCGAGAAATCTGTCCGCCTGAAGCTAAATCCTATCAAGAGCGTTGTAGATGGCAAGGACATTATCATCGTAGATGATTCCATCGTTCGCGGTACCACCAGCGGAAAGATTGTCAAGATGCTGAGAGAAGCAGGAGCAAAGAAGATTTTCATGTGCATTTCTTCTCCTCCAATTGGCTATCCCTGCTACTACGGTATTGATACCTCCGTCCGCAAGGAGCTTATTGCCGCAACAAAGAGCGTGGAGGAAATCAGGGAGTATATCGATGCCGACGGACTTCACTTCCTGTCCCTTGACGGCTTGAAGAAGTCCTTTGACAAGATTGACCCGGAGCGTCTCTGCTACGCTTGCTTTAATAACAGCTATCCTATCAAGCAGGGTGAGCAGCCCCCCGGAGCTTCCAAGTATATCTTTGAGGAACGGACAAAAAAGGGCTAATAATGCCTGATATTAGAGAATGGACAGGGAAAAATGAGAAATCATTTTTCCCTGTCCCTTTTTGTCATAGTTTAGAATAGCACGGAAAGCCTCCCATTTAGGTGTGCATATGCAATTAATGAGCTCAGATGAGGTTGTGTCCGCCCTTTTTAAGGGCGGGGGACCGTCGATAGACGGTGGTGGGTTAGTCAAATATCTGCGAACCCTCCACCATGCTACGCATGATCCCCCTCCCTGCAAGCAGGGAGGACATGTGAGAAGATTGCGGTCTATGTCAGACTTTTTTCACAGGCCCTTTTTAGGTTTTTTAGTCCTTATCGTAGAAGGGCTGCTTGCCGAAGACGATATGCTCCGGAAGTATCGGCAGATCACGGAACCAGGTGCCGGTAGCCCGATAGATCGCGTGGGCGAGAGCCGGGGCAGGGGTGTTGATGACTACCTCGCCGATGGACTTGGCCCCGAAGGGGCCGGAAGGCTCGTAGCTTTCCTCGAACTCCGTCCGCAGGATGCCCACATCCTGACGGCTGGGAATCTTGTATTGCATGAAGCTCTCTTCAAGGGGCTTGCCGTCCACATAGGTGACATTTTCTGTCAGGGTCATGCCGATGCCCTGTGCGATGCCGCCCTCGGTCTGAATGCGGGCAAGATTTGGATTTACTACTGTGCCGCAATCTACCACGGACAGATAATTTAGGATATCCACCTTGCCGGTGAGCTTGTCCAGCTCTATCTCTACCATGCCTACCATGAATGGCGGGGGAGAGGTGGGAGAGGAATGGCTGACGCTGACGATGCCGGAGTTGTTGGAGTTGGCTTGCAGCTTGTAGGAAACATCTTTCAGAGAAACTGTCTGGTCGGTGCCGAGGCGGCGAACCTCTTTGCCGGCAAATTCCATTTCATCCTCGCTGCAGTTCAGCATACCGGCGGCTACCTGACAGATTTCTTTCTTCAGCTTCTCACAGGCCATTTCTGTTGCCTTGCCGGTGAGGTAGGTGGTGGAGGAAGCGTAGGAGCCGGAGTCGTAGGGGGAGTAGTCGGTGTCGGCAGACAGGACGGCCACATCGTCAGGCTCGCAGTCCATGCACTCGGCTACAATCTGAGCCAAAATGGTATCAGAGCCGGTACCCATATCAGCGGCACCGTGAAGGAGATTGTAGGTGCCGTCGTCGCTGAGCTTCAGGGTGGCGGAGCCGACATCGAGATTAGAGATAGCGGAGCCCTGCATTGCCATTGCCATGCCGGCGGCTCGGACCTTGCCATTGCCCATGTCACGGACAGGGTACTTCTCTGCCCAGTTGAAAAGCTCCTTGCCTCGGTTTATGCAGCGGTCAAGGGCACAGGAGTTGCAGGTGTGCCCGTAGTAGGCGGGCATGACCATACCTTCCCTGACCATGTTTTTCAGACGGATTTCCGTGGGGTCCATGCCGATTTTTTCCGCCAGCTCATTGACGCAAGACTCTACGGCGAAAATGCCCTGAGGCGCACCGTAGCCTCGGTAGGCTCCGGCGGCCTGAAGGTTGGTGTAGACAACCTCGGTATCGAAGCTGTAGGCCTCCATGTTGCCGGAGTAGAGAGGCAGGGGCTTTGTGCCGGAGAGGTGAACAGTCGTGGGAGCGTGCTCACTGTAGGCACCGCTGTTGGACAGAGTGTGGAGCTTGATGCCGCGGATGGTGCCGTCGTTCATGGCACCGAGGCGGACGGTGACCTCCATCTCATGGCGTGGACTGCCGCAAATCTGACATTCCTTGCGGGAATAAACTATTTTGGCCGGGCGGCCGGTTTTCAAGGTGACGAAGGCGGGATAAACTTCATTTACTGCCGTCTGCTTGGCACCGAAGCCGCCGCCGATACGGGGCTTCTCCGTGCGGATTTTGCTCTTGGGGATGCAGAGAGCCTGAGACAAAATTCTCCGCAGGTGGAAAACTATCTGGGTAGAGGAAATAACATGGAGACGGCCGTAGCGGTCGATTTCCGTGTAGGCACGGAAGGTCTCCATCATTGCCTGCTGTACGGCTCTTATGTGGTACTTATGCTCAATGATATGGTCACAGGTGGCAAGTACCGCATCTACATCGCCGTAGGAATGACTGTCAGAGGAAACGAGGTTGCGCTTGTTGTCGCCGCCTACCGGAACCATGGGGGTCCAATCTTCCTCAGGATGAACGAGGACAGGATTATCCTTGGCAGTATGGTAGTCGAGGACAGGCTCCAGCACCTCGTATTTTACTTTAATAACCTTCAGCGCGGCATCGGCTGCCTTCTCGTTCTCGGCGGCGATGATGGCTACCGGGTCGCCGACAAAGCGGACATGGCGGTCGAGAATAAGTCTGTCGTAGGGTGATGGCTCCGGATATGTCTGACCGGCAATGGTAAACCGCTGCTTGGGAACATCTTCCCAAGTATAGACGGCGACTACGCCGGGGAGCTTTTTGGCCACGGCGGTGTTTATTTCGGTGACGATTGCGTTGGGGTGAGGGCTGCGGAGCAGCTTTACCACCAGAGTACCCTGACCGGTGGTGATATCATCCAAAAAGAGCGGCTTGCCCAGCAGGAGCTGTTGGGAATCCTTCTTGCGGTATCCCTTGCCGACGACCTTCAGATTCTTTTCTGTCATGGCTTACTCCTTTCTGCTGTTCCTGTAGTCAAGAAAAGCACGGATGCCCCGAAGCTGACCGTTGTAGCCGCTGCAGCGGCAGAGGTTGCCTACGAGGAAAGACCGGATTTCATCATCGGTAGGATTGGGGTTTTCCCGGAGCAGGGCAATGGTATTGACGATAAAGCCGGGATTGCAGAAGCCGCACTGCTCGGCTCCCTGATCGGCAATGAAGCCGATGAACTCATTGGCTTCCTCCTGCAGTCCTTCGAGAGTGACTATCTTATGGCCGTTGGCCCGCACAGTCAGAACTGAGCAGGAAAGCACCGGAACATCGTCCATGAAAACGGTGCAGAGACCGCAGTTGGTAGTCTCACAGCCGCACTTTACACTGTAGCAGCCATGCTTCCGCAGGAAGTCCAGCAGAAGCATATCCGCATCAACGGAATCGGTGATAACCCGGCCGTTAACATTTATCTTTACTTCCATTACAGCTGACCTCCTATCTCCATAGTTCCACGCTGGGTGAGAACCTTAGCCAGATGGGTGCGGTATTCGGCACTGCCGCGGTTGTTGCTTTCGGTCTTTACGGCGGCAGCTGCGGCAGCGGCAAACCTTTCGGCACTCTCCGTCGTGATACCGCCGGAGAGAATCCCGTCTGTGTCCTCCACCATAACAGCAACGCCGGGACGGGCGCCGATGGCAGCCCGATACTCGCCGTTAACCTTCGACACGGCACAGGTAAGAACCGGGAAGTCGGTGCGCTGGATGCGCATTGCCTGATAGCTGATGGCAAGGGGCTGCTTCTTTACGATAATCCGGACGAGAACATCCCGGTCGTATTTCATTCTGGCAAATTCCGCAAGGGGGATGATGCCGCCCTTGTGCATTTCAACATAGGTGTCCATAGCCTGAAAAATTGTGACCACATCGGAGAAGCCGAAGCGGCCGTAGATGCTGCCGCCGACAGTTGCTCCGTTGCGGAACTGGATTCCCACGATGTCCTGAACAGCCTTTTTCATGCAGTTCTTTGTGTAGGCGTTGAGGCCGGGATGAGTTTCCAGCTGACGGAGAGTGACCATAGCTCCGATAGAGAACTCGGTCTCTGTTTCCTCAATTTTGTTCAGACCCAGGTCGCAGAGGTCAATCAATGTCATTACGGTGCGGCCGGTCATTCGCAGCCACATCATGCCGCCCATTATGCAGGCGGTCTTTTTTTGATTCAGCTCGTAAGCCTCATCGAGACTCTGAGCCCTTACATAGTTTTTGATTGTAAGCATAGGTACCTCACAGTTTCTGCATACCGATATAGATACTTTTATGGTGCTATCATATCACATTGCAGAATATCTTTGTAGGGGGGAGGAGAACATTAGCGTTGACTTAATTTATAAACAACGAATTTTCTTGCAATTAACCGAAGTACTGCATTATACTTTCATTAGCGTTGTGCTTTTGAAGATACAATGAAAATTTGGAGCGACAGATGATTTACTTTGATAACGCTGCCACCACAATGCCGAAGCCTGCCTGTGTCACGGAGGCGGTGGTTGCTGCTATGAACAGCTTTGGCAACAGCGGCCGGGCTGCTCACGGTCAGTCAATGGATGCCTCCCGGACAATATACGAGGCGAGGGAAAGGCTGGCGAAGCTGTTCAACTGCCCACGGGCGAATAATGTGGTCTTTACCGCCAACTCCACCGAGGCATTGAACATTGCCATCCGCGGGTTACTGAAGCCCGGCGACCATGTTATCTCTACCGACTTGGAGCATAATTCCGTCCTGCGTCCCCTTTATGACTTGGCGGACAATGGAGTGGAGATTGATTTCTTATCGGCGGACAAGCAGGGGAATATAGATTATGATGATTTTACACGACTGCTGAAGAAGAATACAAAGGCAGTAGTCTGTACTCATGCCTCAAACTTGACAGGAAACCTGCTGGATATAAAGAGGATAGGTCGCTTTGCGGCGGAGCATGACCTGCTGTTCATCGTGGATGCTTCCCAGACGGCGGGGGTATTTCCTATAGATATGAGGGTCATGAATATCTCGGTACTTTGCTTCACCGGGCATAAATCTCTTTTGGGGCCTCAGGGTACCGGCGGTCTCTGTGTCGCTGACGGCGTGGAGATAAGGCCGCTGAAAAGCGGCGGTACCGGAGTCCGGACTTATCTCCGACATCAGCCGGAGGAGCTTCCAACAAGACTGGAAGCAGGGACGCTGAACGGCCACGGCATTGCCGGATTGCTGGCAGCACTGAATTATATAGACGAAATCGGCTGCGAAAATATCAGAGCTAAGGAATCAGGCTTGATGAAAAGGTTTTATGAGGGAGTACGGGAAATCCCCGGCATGAAAATCTATGGTGATTTCGGTCGGGAGAAAGCCCCCATCGTATCTCTGAATTGGCAGGATGTGCCATCCGGAGAGCTGGCGGATGAGCTGGCTGAGGATTACGGCATTGCCACCAGAGCCGGGGCTCACTGTGCCCCACGGCTTCATGAAGCCCTGGGCACGAAAGAGCAGGGAGCTGTCCGCTTCAGCTTCGGCTATCACAACACGGTGGATGATGTGGACAGAGCGTTGGACGCTTTAAGGAAGATGTGCCAATGAGAGAAAAGGAATTGTGCTTTGTGGTGACCTTCCACACCACTGCCGAGGCCATGGCTATAGAGAAGCTCTGCAAGAGGGAAGCCATTGAAGGAAAGCTTATCTCGGCTCCCCGCAGCGTAAGTGCCGACTGTGGCATCGCCTGGAGCTCTCCGGTAGTGCTGGCTGAGAGAATAAGGGATGCCGTGATGTCAGCGGGAATCGAGATTCAGGGCTTCCATGAGCTGTCGTTATGAGCAGATTGAGTGAATTGCTGGAGATTGCTCCCGGTGTCACGGCTATCATCGGCGGTGGTGGGAAAACCACCTTGATGATGACACTGGCGAAGGAGCTGTCGATGAAAGGCAAGGTCATTGTGACCACCTCTACGAAGATGCTGCCGCCGGATGATTGCCCGGTGCTGATAGAACCAACCGTCGCAGAAGTGACAGCGGCTTTGGCGAGCAGTCAGGTTGTCTGCATTGGGTCGAGAAGCGGCGAGAAGCTATCGGCTCCATCACTTGATTTTTCAGAGCTCAGTCGACTGGCTGACTATGTGCTGGCAGAAGCCGACGGCAGCCGTCAGCTGCCATTGAAGGCTCATGCCGAGCACGAGCCGGTAATTCCGGCTGAGGCAAATCAGCGTATCTATGTCATCGGCATCGACTGTATCGGTGGCAGACTGTCGGAGGTCTGCCATCGGCCGGAGCTTTTTGCAGAGCTGAATGACTGCAGTGAGAATGAATCGGTGACGGCGGAGCTGGTGGCGGCAGCTGTGACAAAGGAAAAGCTTGCCGACCGCTATTTTATCAACAAAGCAGATGATAATGATGGTATGAAAAAAGCCGCCGATTTGTCAGCTCTGCTTGACAGGCCGACGGTAATCGGTAGTCTGCATAAGGGAGAATACAAATGCTTGTAGTAATAAAAGGAGCCGGTGACCTGGCCAGCGGTATTGCTTTGCGGCTGCTGAGAAGCGGTATCAGGGTGGTTATGACGGATTTGGAAAAGCCTTGGGCTATTCGCCGCAGTGTTGCCTTCTGTGAAGCAAACCGGCTGGGTGAAATCACTGTGGAAGATGTCACCGCAAAACACGCTGGGGATTGTGAAGAGGCAAGACGACTTATTGCCACCGGATTTCTGCCGGTGCTGGCTGATCCTGATGGCAGCTGTATCAGAGAACTGAAACCCGATGCGGTTGTAGATGCCATACTGGCCAAGAAAAATCTCGGGACGAAGATTACCGATGCTCCGGTGGTCATCGGGGTAGGCCCCGGCTTCACGGCAGGAGAGGACTGTCACGCTGTGGTAGAGACCATGCGAGGTCATACTCTTGGCCGGGTGATTTACAAGGGGGCGGCGCTGCCCAACACAAACATTCCGGGCTTAATCGGCGGCTTTGCC
>JAZLHS010000004.1:0-1480 GCA_045616885.1 Selenomonadaceae bacterium
TAAGTCCGCCCTTTTTAAGGGCGGGGGACCGCCGAAAGGCGGTGGTGGGTTAATCTGTCGGAAGCTTACGAACTCTCCACCATGCTACGCATGGTTCCCCTCCCTGGACGTCAGGGAGGACACACGCACCGCTAAAAGTCTCCCCTAGAGGGGAGGCTTGCATAGTCCACACCCAATAAGTCCTCCAAGGATACCAGGGAGGATACACACTACACAAAGGCGGGAGACTGCTAGACGGATTAGCTGTAGTTATATACATCCCACTTTTTCAGCTTTGACAGCTCGCGGACGGACAGCTCGATATCCTTCATGAGTTTGTCCTTCTCTGCCGGCAGGGTGGCTTTCAGCGGGACATAGTTGGACACATGGTTGCTGCGGAAGATGCACTCGGTACCCTCCGGCAGGTCGAGGCGGCAGATTATTTCTCCCAGCTCTCGCATGAGTCCGGCGGGCGGCATGGGAGTGAACTCGCCCCGCTCGAATTCTTCCTTCAGCTCACTGCCTCTGTAGAGCATGAGGCAGATAGCACCTAGCATGGTGGGCTGGATGGCGTTGATTGCCTTTGCCGTCTCGATGGCGTGACGCTCGGTGCCCTCGGCTCCGGCGAGACCCAGGATTATCATCATGGATAGCTTCATGCCGGCGGCTCTGACCCGCTGACCCGCCTCGATGGACTGCGGCCCGTCTACGCCCTTGTTTACATGAGCCAGAGTTACGCTGTCGCCGGACTCCATGCCGTAGTAAAGGAGCTTCAGGCCGGCTTCGTTCAGCTGCTTCAGCTCATCTACGGACTTTCGCAGAATATCCTTGGGGGCGGCGTAGCTGGAGACTCGCTCCAGATTTGGGAAGGTTTCCTTCAGCTTGCGGAGAATCTTCAGCAGCTTCTCGGTGGAGAGGACGAGAGCGTCGCCGTCGGCGAGAAAGACCCGGCGCACATGGCGGCCGCCGTACTTCTTGGCTAGTGCTATCTGCCGGTCTATCTCCTCATCGGTGACCAGCTGGAAGGGAACACCGCGGTACATATTGCAGTAGGTACACTTATTGTGAGCGCAGCCTCGGGTGACCCGGAGGAGGAAGCTGTTGGCTTCGGAAGGTGGTCGGAAGAGAGGAGTATCCGACTCGTCGAAAAATAGCGAAAACATCATACAAATCATTCCTTTCAATCATTCTGTCTAAAACTATTCTTATCATAATATATATTTATAATACATATTTGCGACTATATAAAATATATATCATAGAAATGGGAGACTGTCAAGTGGATTTGGTGTAAGGCTCCCTTTTAGGGGAGCCTTACATCGCCTACACCTAATAAGTCCGGCCTTTCTAAGGGCGGGGAACCGCCGTAAGGCGGTGGTGGGTTAATCCAATGACAAGTTAATCAGTCGGAAGCTTACGAACCCTCCACCATGCTTCGCATGGTCCTCCTCCCTGGACGCCAGGGAGGACATACGGTACCGCTAAGAGTTTTCCCTAGAGG
>JAZLHS010000005.1:0-9846 GCA_045616885.1 Selenomonadaceae bacterium
AATAGCAGGGATTTGCTTCGGGCGCTGCTTTGCTGTCAGGTTTTGGATTGCTGTATTTATATTGTTTCGGAGGGGATGAATGCCATGAGAAAATATGACCGGGATACCTTAAAGTTGTCAATAGATAAATCGAGTGCTGCGCTTATTGAGGGATTGGCTGAGGGCCGGGCCGAGGTGATGCAGGAGGAGCTTGAACTGATGCGGTCCTTGAAATTTGAGCGTGAAGTTGAGCCGAAATAGGGACAGGAGGGAAATGACCATGGTAAAGAAAGAACCATACCGTTTGACAGTTGCCGAGGCAGGAAGGCTAATAAAGGCAAAGGAGCTGTCTCCGGTAGAACTGTTGGAAAGTTGTCTGAATCGGATAGAAAATGTTGAAGATAAAATAGGAGCCTTTGTTACCGTAACGGGTGATTTCGCCAGAAAGCAGGCAATGCTTGCTGAGAAAGAAATAATGGCAGGCAGCTATCGCGGCCCACTGCATGGCATTCCGTACGCTGCGAAAGATATATTTTATACAAAAGGGATTCTGACTACTGGCGGAGCCAAAGCAGATGCCGATTTTATTCCTACCGAAAGTGCCGCTGCAGTAGAAAAGCTGAATGAGGCGGGGGCAATTCTGCTAGGTAAAACAACTACTACAGAGTATGCATTCTTAGGCGGTACGCCGGCCACTCGCAATGCCTGGAATCAGGCTCATACTCCCGGCGGCTCCAGCTCCGGCTCCGGGGCAGCCGTAGGAGCGAGAATGGCGATGTTTGCGCTGGGTACACAGACTATCGGTTCACTGCTTCGCCCGGCCGCCTTTAATGCCTTGACCTGCTTAAAGGGAACCTACGGGCGCATAAGCCGCAGGGGAGTAATGCCCGCCTCATGGAGTCTTGATCACATCGGGGCGCTGACCCGTTCTGTGGAGGATACCGCGCTGATAAATGAAGTTCTGATGGGATTAGACCCACTGGATACCCGCAGTCTGCGGGAGCCTGTACCGGAGCTGGTAAAAGCGCTGAAGGCTGAGGCAGAGCATATGGTCCTCGGTTATACAGATGATTTCTTTCAAGCCGAGGACGAAGTCGTTCAGGCTAATTTCCGTCAGGTTTTGGATACCTTTAAAGAAAAAGGCTTCAAGATTGTTAAAGTCAGCTTTCCGGAAAACTATTTCAAGCAGGCAGCAGCGGCAGCAAATATCGTCATGCGGGCTGAGGCTGCGTCCTATCATCATGAACGCTTTGAGCAGATGCCGGAGAAATACGGGCCTTTCATCAGCGATGAAATCCGCTTAGGCAGTCTGCTGTCTGCTGTGGATTATCTTGATGCGCAGCGGGTGCGGCAGCGGGTCATGGAAATCATGCAGAATGTATTCAAGGAAATTGACATTCTGCTGACACCGACAACGGTTACGCTACCCCCGGAAGGTCTGACCAGCAGCGGCAGCCCCTTGTTTAACGGAATTTTCTCTAATACGGGATTGCCCTCTATGAGTATTCCCTCCGGCTTTGATAAAGCTACTGGCCTGCCTACTGGCGTGCAGCTGGCCGCAGACCGGCTGCAGGAGGAAAAGCTGATTGCCCTCGGCGCATATTTCCAGCGTCTGACGGAGTATCATTTGACCGAGCCAAGGCTGTAATCAACTGAGCAGCTGCGCAAGGGAATGATTGCAGTTCAGCTCTCAAGAAAACAATATAAATAAGCCGGAGTGCGTAGTCAATGCGCTCCGGCTTTGTCATGTTTATCTTTTATTTATCTGTTTCATCAGTGGCTTCTTTCGGCTCTGGTATAGTCTGTGTCACTCGTATTTTATCAATTCTGGCTCTGTCCATAGCCATGACCTCAAAGGTGAAGTCGTCCCAGCTGGCTTTTTCTCCGACTCGCGGGATGTAGCCAAATAGAGCTGTAACCATGCCGCCCATTGTCTGATAGTGGTCACGCTCCTCATCCGGCAGTTTTTCCAAGTCAAAGCGTTCTTTGAAATCGTCGATAGAGCAAAGGCCTTCCATCTGCCAGATATGGTCGCCAATCTCCTCCAGCGGATCTCCTTCTTCGTCTTCCTCGGCGGATTCTGCGGTTATTTCATCAATGATGTCCTGATAGGTGATGTAGCCGATAACGCCGCCGAATTCGTCGAGGACGATTCCTTCGTGGACGCCGCTTTCGCGGAATTTTTCAACGACTCGGAAGGGCTCCATCGAGCGAGGAATGAGAAGCGGTTTTTTTACAAGGTTTGCAAAATCGAGGGGCTGGCCATCCAGAACGGAGTCGAGAAGGTCTTTGGCGTAGATGATGCCGCAGAACTCATCGAGGCTGTTGCGGCCGACGACGAATACATCTTCCTTGCTTTCCCGGATGAAGGCCAGATTATCATCGGGGTCATCATCCAAATCCAGCCACTCCATCTGAGTGCGCGGCGTCATAAGTGAATAGGCGGTCTGGTCTCCCATGTGGAAGATTCGCTCCACCATGGTTTGCTCGGTCTTTTCAATGATACCATCTTCGGCACCCTGCTCAAGGAGGTCTTTCACCTCGTCCTCGGTTACGGAGTCATCGATGTGGGGATTGATACCGAAAATAGTGAGTACTGTGTCGGTAATCAGGACAAAAATTGTCCGGAGCGGGGAGAGGATGCGAGTATAAGAAAGCAGATTGCTGCTGTGCCGGCAGAGAACCTTTTCCGGGTCAAGCAGGGCAAGCTTGCGGGGAAGAAAGGTGCTGAAAACAAGATAGATAAAGGTGGCGGAAGCGAGAGAAATAAGAAGAGACAGAGTGTCAGAGTATCCGCCTAAGGGAAGGTATTTGGCCAGCAGGGGGGTAGCATACAGAGTGATGCTGATGCCCATCAGCAGGGCAAAGAAGGTAAGACCGATTTGGATACTTTCCAATATTGGTTCAGGCTGTTCAAGGATGGAGAGCGCTTCCTTTGCTCCTTTATAGTCTTCGTCCTCAAGGCGCTCCAAGGAGGTCTTTGAGCTGTCAAGAAGGGCTGTTTCCGATAAGGTGAGCATTGCGTTAAAAAGCAAGCAAAGAAGCATTACAATGAGCCATAAGCCGTCGGGAATATCCATTAAACTGCACATCCTTTTATAAAAGTAGGGACAGGCTGCGCCTGTCCCATAGTTTTTCTTACATCAGAATACCATGACTTTGTCAAGGTCGAGGAATACTTGGTCACCGGGTTTAAGTGCGCCGAGCTCGGCACCCTTTTCAATAACACGAATGACAGCCTCGCCTACACGGACTCGATAGTCAACGGAATCGCCAAGATAGAAGTATTCTTCAATAGTACCGGCAAGGGCACCACCTTGGATACTCATGGTAATATTCTCCGGACGGACGGCAATCTGCAGCTCGTCCTTCTGGATTCCTTCATAAGGAACGCTGAAATTGGTGTCCTTAATAAAGACGCGGTCACCACGCTGCTCGGCGGGAATGAAGTTGATAAGGCCGACGAAGTCAGCGACCATCTTGTTAGCGGGGTGAGTATATATCTCGTAGGGGGTACCAATCTGCTGAACGACACCCATGCTCATGACTACGATACGGTCGCTCATGGTCATAGCTTCGCTCTGGTCATGGGTTACGTATATGACAGTGATACCAAGCTTTTTCTGAATAGCACTGATTTCAAAGCGCATGCTTTCGCGGAGCTTTGCATCAAGGTTACTGAGAGGCTCATCGAGAAGCAGGAGACCCGGACGCATAACCAGCGCACGGGCGAGGGATACGCGCTGCTGCTGACCGCCGGAAAGCTGATTTGGATAGCGGTCGCCGTATTCGCCCAAGCGAACCATATCCAGCATTTCCTGTACGCGAGCCTTACGCTCTTCCTTGGGAACCTTCTGTATCTTCAGAGGATAGCCGACATTCTCGGCTACAGTCATGTGAGGCCATACAGCATAGCTCTGGAATACCATGCCGACACCGCGCTTCTCAGGCGGTACGAAGATACCCTGCTCACTGCTGCTGACGACTCTGTCATCAATGACGATATTGCCTTCGGTAGCGCGTTCGAAGCCTGCGACCATGCGAAGCGTGGTGGTCTTGCCGCAGCCGGAAGGGCCGAGGAAGCTGATGAATTCGCCTTCCTGAATATCAATGTTGAAATCCCCTACTGCGGTAACATCACCGAATCGTTTGTAGAGGTGCTCTATTCTTACCTGTGCCAATTTCGTTCTCTCCTTTATCAGATGCCGACCTTACCCTTGGTTATCTTGTTCAGAATCAGATTGCCCACTAATACGATAAGCAGGATGATAACCGACAGAACAGAAGCGTTCTGAGTATCGGCGTAGGTCTGCAGCTCGTAGAGCAATACACCCATCGTCTTGGTATCAGAGCCGTAGAGCAGGTTACTCATGGTCAGCTCGTAGAAGCTGGGCATGAAGATGAGGAACCAGCCGGCGATGATACTGGGAGCAACGAGGGGCATGATGACATCCTTGCAGGTGCGTATCCAGCTGGCACCGCTGTTGAGAGCAGCTTCTTCCAGACTGATGTGAACCTGACTGAGGGATGCGGCAATGGTGCGAACACTCATGGTCATATACTTGACCAGATAGCTGACTACCAGAATCCACATTGAGGAGTAGAGGTTGAGACCGTAGTTACCGCTGAAGGTAATGATGAGGGCAAGAGCGATAACGATACTGGGGGTGGAGCCGCCCAATACTACCAGCAAATCCGGCAGGGTGCGGCCGGTGACATTGGTCTTGACCGCCAGATAGGCGACGAAGATGGCAAGGAGGGTACCGATGCAGGCAGCCACAATGCCATATACGAAGCTGAGCCAGATACTTTCCATGTACTGGCTGCTGGTGATGACCGGAATCCAAGCATCTATACCGAAGTTGTCCCAGCCGGGAGCCTTGCTCATGCTCTTCAGGAAGCTGGTCATGATGACGCTGCCCAGAGGGAGAATAACGGAAACGAAGGCATAGCCGCCGACGAAAAGCTCCGCCAGCCATGTCCATTTGCCAAGCTCGACGATATTCGGGCGGGTGGATTTACCGCTGATGGTAGTGTAGTCCTTGCGGCCAAGGAGCCAAGTCATGCTGAAGAGCAGGGCGTTGGCGATGACCATCAGGCTTACGGCGAGAGCCGTAGCATCGCGGATACCCTTGTCGTCACCCATATATACGAAGGTAACGATGCGGGTAGTCATAACTTCGATGTTGCCGGGCATACCGACGATAGCCGGGATACCGAAGCAGGAACCGGCTGCGATGAATACCAAGAGACCGCCGGCGAGAATACTGGGGGCAGTCAGGGGCAGGGTAACATCGATGAGGGTGCGGAGCGGACCGGCACCGCTGATGCGGGCTGCCTCCTCCAGCGTAGGATCCATCTTCTCCATAGCGCGGGAGATGGTGATAAACGCAAAGGGTGAGTAAAACAGTGTGAGCACCCAGCCAAGGCCCCACATTGTGTAGATATCAAAGGGAGCTGCTTCAAGTCCAAAGCAGTATCGGAAAATATCGTTCAGGTAGCCGACGCTGGGATTCAGAAGCTGTACCCAAGCGATGGCGCCTACATAAGGCGGAATCATATAGCTGGCGACAAGAACTGTACGATAAAACTTCTTGCAGGGAAGGTCGGTACGACCAACTAGCCAGGCCAGCGGGAAGGTGATTATTACACTGGCGACCATAACACCGAGACTGAGCTTCAGCGTATTAGTCAAAGCGCGCCAGTTTACTTCCTGTCCGTAGACATCACGATAGTTGCTCAAATCCAGCTTGCCGTCTACAAAGAGACTATCATAAATGAGCACCAGCATGGGGAATACAATAAAATAGAGAAGCAAGAGCACTGAGATACTAATGACAATGAACTTGCTATCAAATCGAGGTAAGGACCGTTTCACGCTCTTACTCCTTCATTCAATAAGCAGGTAAACACAAACCATCAGGGGTCACTGATGTAACCCCTGACGCTCTGTGGTTTGACGGTTTATATCTTATTTCTTATCCATTACACGGGTACGGAACTCGTTCTTGATTTCAGCTTCCTTGGTAGCCATCTTGTTCCAGTCGACCTTGATAGCGGTAGGCAGGAGGGTCTCAAGCTTCGGAGCGCCGTTCGGAGGAGCGACATCCGGGCGTACAGAGTGCATCCATCCCTTGGTTACAGCCTGCTGGCCTTCCTTGGAGAGCCACCAGTCAACAGCAGCCTTGGCGCCTTCCGGGTTCTTGGTGGACTTCATGATGCAGATAGGGGAGCTGATGAGAATGCAGCCTTCCTTCGGGTATACGACCTTCAGAGGCTCCTTCTTGGTCTCCTGAATCTTCAGGATGTTCTCCTCGAGGATGATAGCGGCCATGTACTCGCCGGTGAGGAGCTTGTTCTGAATAGCGGAGTTGCCTTCCTCGACCTTCAGACCGTTGGCCTTCAGCTTGTCGAAGTACTCCCAGCCGAACTTGTCAGCCAGAGCGCCGGCAGCAACGAAAGCGGTACCGGAGAGCATCGGGTTCGGCATAGCAATCTTGCCCTGATATTTCGGGTTCAGGAGGTCGGACCAGGTGGTCGGAATATCTTCCTTGGCAATCTTGGACTCGTTGTAAGCGATAATCATGTTGCAGATACGGACAGCAGACCAGGCACCGTCCTTATCCTTGTCCAGCAGGACATCCTTCATGTTGGGGCTTACATAGTTCAGGAGCAGACCCTTCTGCTGGAGGTTCAGATAGTAGCCCGGGTCAGCGACCATGAGGACGTCGGTGGCAATCTTGTTGGCCTTGATTTCGCCGGCAACCTTGGTCTTGAGCTTCTCGGTGCCGCCCTGGAACCAGTTGACCTTCATCTTCGGGAAAGTCTTCTCAACGCTGGGCTTGCACACCTTGTCGATAATGTCAGGATACATGGAGGTGTAGATCATGATTTCGCCGGAAGGTCCCTGTGCCTTAGGAGCCTCAGCTTTTTTCTCTCCACCGCCGCCGCAGCCGGTGAGCATGGCAGCTGCAGTAAGAGTTACGACTGCAGAGCTCAGCCATTTGGAATTGAGTTTCATCTTGGTAAATCCTCCCTTGATGTATAAGAGTAGAACGGCTCACAGGCAAGTCTGCCTGTGAATCCCTAATAAAACCAAAAGTTTCATGCATATAATTACTACTTTTACAGGTACATTATAGCAAGAATTCGACAATATAGGAAGTTTTTTCTTGCCAAAATTGGAAATATTTCACATCTTTTTCATAATCCGTCTGTGTTTCAAAAATAAAACAGCAGCTGTATCAAAGGATAACAGCTGCTGCTAATGTCTTTGTGGGATTTTACTGCTTGTCCATTACACGGGCACGGAACTCGTTCTTAATCTTGGCTTCTTCGGTAGCCAGCTTCTGCCAGTTTACCTTGATAGCGGTGGGGAGCAGGGTCTCCATCTTCGGGGCACCGAACGGCGGCTCAACATCGCCGCGGACGGAGTGCATCCAGCCCTTGGTTACAGCCTGCTGGCCTTCCTTGGATAGCCACCAGTCAACGAGCGCCTTAGCACCATCCGGGTTCTTGGTGCTGCTCATGATACCGATGGGGCTGGCAATGGAGATGATACCTTCCTTCGGGTAGCAAACCTTCAGCGGCTCCTTCTTGGTTTCCTGAAGCTTCAGAATGTTCTCCTCGAGAATCATGGCGGCCATGTACTCGCCGGTGAGGAGCTTGTTCTGGATAGCGGAGTTGCCTTCTTCAACGCGGAGACCGTTGGCCTTCAGCTTGTCGAAGAACTCCCAGCCGAACTTGTCAGCGATGGCGCCGACAGCTACATAGGCACTGCCGGAGAGCATCGGGTTAGGCATAGCAATCTTGCCCTTGTATTTCGGATTGAGGAGGTCGCTCCAGGTGGTCGGGATGTCTTCCTTGGCAATCTTAGCTTCGTTGTAGGCGATGATCATGTTGCTGATACGGACAGCAGTCCAAGCACCATCGGCATCCTTATCGGAAATTACATCCTTCATGTTGGGGCTCTTGTAGTTCATGAGCAGCCCCTTATCCTTCAGATAGAGATAGTAGCTCGGGTCAGCGACCATGAGGACATCAGTGCCGATTTTGTTGGCCTTGATT
Organism: Selenomonadaceae bacterium; assembly: GCA_045616885.1. Classification (GTDB taxonomy): domain Bacteria; phylum Bacillota; class Negativicutes; order Selenomonadales; family Selenomonadaceae; genus RGIG250. Next base: position 8,047 of record JAZLHS010000005.1, read on the forward strand.
TCGCCGGCAATCTTGGTTTTGAGCTTCTCGGTGCCGCCTTGGAACCAGTTGGTCTTCAGGTCGGGGAGAGCCTTCTGAACATTGGGCTTGCAGACCTTGTCCAGAATATCGGGATACATGGAGGTATAAATCATTGCCTCGCCGCTGGGACCCTTAGCCTTCGGAGCTTCAGCCTTCTTCTCTCCACCGCCGCCACCGCAGCCGGTCAGCATTGCAGCAGCAGTCAGGGTAACAACAGCAGTGCTCAGCCATTTACCATTGAGTTTCATTCAATTGTCCTCCTTATTTTTGCAGAAACGCTTTGAAAGTTGCCCAAACCCAATAAAACAAAATGGGATTCGTGCGTTTTCTCTTTACAATTTCTGTATTATAGCAAAAGCAGTCTGAAAGATAAAGAAAATTTTTGGGAAAATGCAAACTTTTTTGTTGGTTCTGCGGGAAAAATATTGCTGCTTGTTATAGGGATGACAAAATGATAGAGCAGACTAAAGGAATCGGTAATTTCTAACCAGCTCGCTACATGCAGAAAGCAGCGTAGAGAGGAACCGCCTTAATATTATTCTCGAATCCAAAATTTCGCGCAGATACTCTTATCCCATAGGGCGGTTGGAAACTTTGCATGAACTGTGTAAGGCTCCGGGCCCGGACATGCTGTGAGGATTTGCACTCCACTGGAATAACATTGCCGTTGTTGTCCTGCAGTAGAAAATCCAGTTCTAGTCTGGAGTCCTTTGTCCAATAATATGTGTGATGTCCGTTGACAGTCAGCGCCTGCATCACATAGTTCTCCGTCAGAGCCCCCTTGAATCCGTCCATGGCATGATCCATGCTTAGTATGAGGTGCGGCGAAATCTCGAATTTGGCACAGAGAAGACCGGTATCAACCATGTACAGCTTGAATGAACTTTCATCGGCAAAGGCTGTTAATGGATACTGAGGAGAACCGGCTCTTGTGCATTTATATACTAGCCCCGCGGCACTGAGCCACGCCAACGAGTGCTCGTAGACATTGGCGCGTGCGCCTGTCTTTATCAGTTTGTATTGGAATTTCTTATTCTCCTTCGCAAGCTGAGCCGGAATGGTACGCCATGTTGCCATTATGCGGGTGGTTTCCTGCTCGTCGGCGTATTTTGCCATATCGGCAATATAGGAGTCATTCAGTCCGTGCTGGACAGAGAGAACAAAGTTAAAATCCTGATGCTCTATGTACGCATTAACTGCGCCGGGCATTCCACCAACTACAAGGTACAGCTTGTACAAGTCCATGGCTGTATCGTGCAGGGGGAAAGTTCTCATGCCCTCATAATGCTCACGGATTAGCTGTGCAAGAGTTTCCTTGCCCAGCGCCCAGAGAAATTCTTGAAAGTCTAAAGGAAAGAGCTGCAAAAATTCTACCATGCCTACTGGGAAGGAATATTTATCCCTATGCACATAAACCCCCAGCAGGCTTCCGGCTGCAATGACATGATAATCCGGTGCTTGCTCACAGAAGTATTTCAGGCTGGTGAGGGCTCGTTGTGATGCCTGTATCTCATCGAAAACAAACAGAGTATCGCCGGGGGAGGCTGTCTGCCCGGTCTGAGCTGCCAGCTCCCGTATGATGCGGTGCGGATCGAGATCTCTGTCGAAAATTCGCACCATTTCTCGTGAGTCTTCAAAATTTACATAAATAACATTTTTATAATGCTGTTTGCCAAAGGAAAGGGCAGCGTAAGTCTTGCCTACCTGTCTGGCACCATTAATGATAAGCGGCTTGCGGTGACGACCATTTTTCCAGTCCAGCAGTTTTTGATATATTTT
>JAZLHS010000006.1:0-19162 GCA_045616885.1 Selenomonadaceae bacterium
TGTCCCGCCAAATATTCAATCTGAGAGAATCCAGAGCATCAGTTGCCTTGCGGCGCAGATCATTTATGACACTAACCGGCACCATTACGCCGGGCTCTATATCAAGCACAAGGTCAGCAATCTCATAGACGGTACTGCCCAGCCTTTGCAGTTGCTTAGCCGCCGCCTCGTCTGTCAGCGGTCTTTTCTCTGCCGCCGGAATAATATAATCAGCTTCTGCCGATACACAAACATTCTCGTCATGCAGCATCTTTAGTTGAAGCTGAGGCTTTTCGTCGAGGTGAAATCTTGCCGTCGCTGCTATCGACAATCTTCTCACCGGTGCCCCCGCTGTAAAGCGGCTGCGTGCCTCAGTCATCAGGGCAGCATCATATACACGGAAGGCTCTGTCATTCTGTCGGATGTTGAGGCTGCTGACAAAGGAAATCGTTTCCCCAGCCTTTGCGGATGTCAGTTTATTCCCCTTTTTATCCCAGAAATCTTCCAAGGTAACGGTTGTACGGCCTCCGACCTTGACCCAGAAATCCAGTTCATCCCCCTTATTGACATCTACTGCCAGCTTCAGCTCTATCCGAGAAGAAGCTTCATCAATTTTTGCCACCCGACCGGCCAATATACCGCGATTATTAGGACGCATATCACTCATCATGTAGCGGCCGGGACGATTGGTCAGATATGCACTGGTAAAGTCACGGTTAAAGACCTGAGCCAGCCGACGCTGTGCTTCCCTGTCTACGCTGTATCCGTCCTGTCCGCTCAGGATGTCATCAAGAGCGCGGCGATATGTATCGACTACTACCGCTACATATTCAGGCCGTTTCATGCGGCCTTCTATTTTGAGCGAAGAGACTCCTGCTTCCATGTATTCAGGCAAGAGTTCGAGGGTCTTCAAATCCTTAGGTGAGAGGAGATATTCTCCGGCTTTCCCTTTCAGTACATCTTCTCCGGCCTCATTAACCAATGAATATGGCAGTCTGCAGGGCTGGGCACAGCGTCCGCGATTGCCGCTCCGCCCGCCGATGAGACTTGACATGAGGCACTGACCGGAATAGCAGACACAAAGAGCGCCGTGCATGAACACTTCTATCTCCACCGGACTATGGGCACAGATATACCGTATATCTTTAAGAGAAAGCTCTCTGGAAAGGACTACCCGGGTAAATCCTAAGCGAGCCAATTCGAGAACGCCGTCAAGACTGTGTACCGTCATCTGAGTAGAGGCATGAAGAGGCAGCGACGGAGCCACTTCGCGCGCCAGCATAGCTACGCCAAGATCCTGAACGAGGACTGCATCTGCCCCGGCTTCGTCAAGGAAGCGAAGGTAGTCTGCACATTCTTCCCGCTCCTCATCACTGACGATAGTATTTACCGTGACATGAACAGCGACACCTCTAAGATGGGCAAAGTCAAAAGCCCATTTCATAGCCTCTCTGTCGAAGTTATCGGCGTAAGCCCTCGCACCAAAAGAGGGGCCGGCAAGGTAAACAGCATCCGCTCCGCTCTCTACAGCGGCAATGAAAGCTTCCTTGCTGCCTGCGGGAGCCAGCAGTTCCATGAATTTCTTTTCCATAAAGATACACCTATAAAGAATAACTGCCAGTCAAGTCCATAACTGCCAGATAATTAATCAACAAAAAAAGTCGTCATCCTAGGTACCAATGCCACGGATAGACGACCTTTTTATTTCTTTTTGGTGCGGACAAGAGGGTTCGAACCTCCACGCCTTGCGGCATTGGATCCTAAATCCAACGCGTCTGCCAGTTCCGCCATGTCCGCATACATGTTGCCATTTATCCGCAACGACAGTTATTCTAGCACGAATTTGTAAACCTTGTCAATATAAGGAAGCCCGCAAAGCAAGGCTTTCCGTGTGTTTAGCAAATTACTTTGCCGCCTTTATCTTGCTCTCGGTACCGTCAAGCAGTCTATCAATATTCTGCTTGTGGCGAACGATGATAAAGACTGCGGCCAGACATCCGAAAGCAATGAACCAGCAATCATAGCCGAACAACCATGCCATGATTGGTGCTAATGCGGCTCCGACAATAGAGCCAAGGGAAACGTAGCCCGTGAAATATACGATGGCAAACCAGATACCAAAGAGTACCAGTGTCACAGTTGGCATCAGCATAGCCACTACACCAAGGCCGGTCGCAACACCCTTACCGCCCTTAAAGCCAACGAACAGTGACCAGGAGTGACCGACTATCGCCATTATTCCGCCCAATACCTGCGCGAAAGACGAGCCATCGGCAAACTTGATGGCAAACCAGACTCCCAGTGCTCCCTTAACAAGGTCACAGAGGAATATCAGTATTCCCCCGACCTTGCCGATGGTACGCCAAGCATTTGTTGCTCCTATATTATGACTGCCATGCTCTCTCAGGTCGATACCCCAAATAGCCTTGCCGAGAATCAGGCCGCTAGGTATGGAGCCGACGATATAGGCACATACAGCAGCAATAATTAACCCAAACATCACTCATCTTCCTCCTCTTTGCGTGCTCTGGTGATAATGCGTACCGGAGCACCCTCAAAGCCGAATCTGGCGCGAAGCTGATTCTCAAGATATCTGAGATATGAGAAGTGTACCAGCGTTGGGTCATTGGCAAAGAGAACGAAACGAGGCGGCTCTATTCCTACCTGAGTCATGAAGAGCAGCTTCAGCTGACGACCCTTGTGTGCCGGCGGCGGATTGATAGATATAGCATCATTGAGCAGCTCATTGAGGACGCTGGTCTGGATGCGCATTGCCTGCTGGTCTGCTACATACTTGACTACATCTGTCACGCGATGGACACGTTGCTTCGTCAAAGCAGATATGTAGAGTACAGGCGCGTACTGCAGGAAGATTAGCTCATTGCGAATCACATCAGTGTACTTAACAGTAGATTTATCATCCTTGTCAGGAATCAAATCCCACTTGTTTACGATGATGATTACACCTTTTCCGGACTCGTGAGCAAAACCGGCTATCTTCTTGTCCTGCTCAGTCACACCGGCTACGGCATCAATGACCATCAGGATGACATTTGCTCTGTCTACAGCACGAAGAGCACGCAGAACACTATAGTGTTCTATCGGCTCATCTATCTTTCCCTTGCGGCGCATGCCGGCGGTATCAATGAGGGTGAACTTGATATCATCCTTTGTGAAGTGCGTGTCAATTGCATCTCTGGTGGTTCCGGCGATGTCGCTGACAATGACGCGCTCTTCTCCGAGAATAGCATTGACCAGCGAGGATTTACCTACATTCGGACGTCCGATTACCGCTATAGCCAGCTCATCGCTTTCCTCTTCCTCCTGACTCTTTTGCGGGAAGGCTGCGACGACAGCGTCAAGCAGGTCACCGAGATTAAGAGAATTCGACGCGGAAATAGGTATTACATCGCCCAGACCGAGGCTGTAGAAATCATAGATATCATCCTGCTGCTTTGCCGTATCAATTTTGTTTACAGCCAAAATAATCGGCTTTTTCGTGCGGCGCAGAATCTTTACGATTTCTTCATCTTCATTGGTAAGTCCTACACGGCCATCAACCACGAAGAGGATGACATCTGCTTCCTCTATGGCTATCTTGGCCTGCTGACGCATACTGTTCAGCAGTTTATCATCGCTTGCCAGCTCGATACCGCCGGTATCAACCATCGTAAACTCATTATTCAGCCACTCGGCATCCAGATATATTCTGTCACGGGTTACTCCGGGAAAATCATCTACTATGGACAGGCGCTGCTTGCCAATCTGATTGAAAAGCGTGGATTTACCAACATTAGGACGGCCAACTATGGCCACTATAGGTTTGCTCATTGCGGTACCCCCTTTATTTACAGTTTCGTATATGCAGCGTTGCTTTGCCACATATAGGAAGTGCGGTCATTGCTAACACTTCCTGAGTATATTGAATCAAAATCACTGAGAGCCTCAAACAATTCGTCTCCGTGAAGAACCGGCATTATCTTCAGGCCGGTATCTGCTGTCAGAGCCTCTAAGGTATCGTCATCAAGGAAGATATTATCACCGGCTCTTAAGCAGGAGGCCGGGATTATCACCCTGTCATTAAGCTTTTTATTTTCCCTGAGCTCGGTGATTACTCTGCGAATATCTTTACCGGTAAGCAGTCCGGAAACATTTACGCTGTCACCGAAGAATTCATTTACTACCGGTACCACTTCACACAACTGGTTTCCATTGTTTTTGGAAAAATCGGCAACAATCTGCTCAATAAGCGGTGCTATTCCGACACCGGTAAGCACGGTGATATTATTGCCGTTATCGGCACGCTGTTCATCAGAAGCCGCATTCTTTGCACTGTTCCAGTCGTCAAGGAAGCTGCGGGCAAGACCTATTCCGTTATCCAGCTGAGGAAAGCCATCGTATTCTTCAGCCGGTGGCAGCTCTCTTCCCGCCATCAAATAGAACTCGTCTCCCAGATAGACGAAATTCTCACCTGACTCATCCCTATATTGTTTCTGACGCTGGCTGACCATATCAATGACTGCCCCGGCGCCTTCGCTGTCAAAAGTAGTCAACGGATAGCAGCCTTCACGATATCTGGTAAGACCAACCGGCACTATCGCCAAGGATAATGCACAGGAGCGGCGCTGCCACAGCTCATCTATAGTACGCTCCAGCTCCGGGCCATCATTGATTCCCGGACACAAAACGACCTGTGCATGGTATTCTATTCCATCTTCGGCAAATCTGTCCAGCTGGGAGTTCAGCTCTTTTGCTCGCGGAGAGCCCAAAAGTTTTTCACGCAGCTCCGGATTAACCGTTTGGACTGATATGTGAAGCGGGCTGAGATGATAGCGGGCAATACGCCGGAAATCCTGCTCCCGTATATTTGTCAGTGTAACAAAGTTTCCGTAAAGGAACGACAAGCGATAGTCGTCATCCTTGATATATAGAGCGGAACGCATGGCCGGCGGCACCTGGTCAACAAAGCAGAAATAGCAGTGATTGCCGCAGGCCCTTATTCCATCAAAAACTGCCGATTCAAATTCAGCGCCAAGCTCCTCATCTATATCCTTATCGAAAGAAATGACCTCTTCCTCTCCATCAGAGTGACGGACTGTCAGGTCTATCTCTTCGTCAGCCATAGCAAAGGACAGGTCTATCAAATCTCTCAGCTCTGTCCCATTTATTGCCAAAATTTCATCACCCGGTACAAGACCGAGCTCATCAGCCAAACCTTCCGGCTCTACAAATATTATTTTGCCGCCGCGTTTTCTAACTTTCTTCATACTTACCACAATACTACTCAAAAAGGGGCAGGTCATCGCCTGCCCCTGAAGTATTCATTTCCGATTATTCGGCAGCCGGAACCTCTTCGAGGTTCTTGTCAGCTTTTGCAATGCTGAGGCTGATGCGCTTCTTAGCGGTGTCGATACGGAGAATCTTAACGGTAACGACATCACCCATGCTTACAGCTTCATCAGCTTTAGCGATACGGCGATCGGAGAGCTCACCCATGGGGATGAGACCATCAAAGCCCGGCTCGATCTCCATGAAGGCACCGAAGCTGGTGAGCTTAATAATCTTGCCCTGAATGTGGGAACCCTCGGTGTACTTCTCGGCACGCTCGAACCAAGGATCCTGAAGAGTATCCTTGACGGAGAGGGAGATGCGCTTGGTCTCCGGGTCAAAGCTCTTAACCTTAACATCCAGCTCCTGACCAACCTCGAGAACCTCGGAAGGATGCTTTACGCGATTCCAAGAGAGGTCTGAGATGTGAGCGAGACCGTCTACGCCACCGATATCGATGAAGGCACCGTAGTCTACGAGACGCTTTACAACGCCCTTGAGAGTCTGGCCAGCCTCGAGAGTGGAGAACAGCTGCTCCTGCTTCTGGGAGCGCTCTTCTTCAAGAATCTTACGACGGGAGAGAACGAGACGCTGCTTCTTGGGGTCGCACTCCAAGGGGAAAGCAGTAACGGTCTGACCGACATAAACCTGAAGATCCTTAACAAAACCAAGGTCAACCTGAGATGCCGGAATGAAGGCACGGAGACCCTGAACAGCAGCAACAACGCCGCCCTTAACAACATTGGTGATTTCAGCTTCAACAGTTTCCTGACGCTCGGTGATGCCCTGAAGGACTTCCCAAGCAGCAAACTTATCAGCCTTTACCTTGGAGAGAACTGCACCGTTCTCGCCGCCCATGGATACGACGAATACTTTAATGACATCGCCGACCTTGACAACATCCTCAGCGGACTCAGGGGCCGGATAACGGAGCTCACGCTTAGGAATGGGGATTTCCTGCTTGTAGCCGATATCAACAAATGCTTCGTCACGATTTACCAGAATAACGGTACCTTCGACGACTTCCTTTTCTTTGATTTCCTGGCCTGCTGCTGCTTCTTCCTCAGCCAGGAGCTGTTCCATTGTCATTTCTTCTTGCACTTTTCATAAACCTCCTTGATAACCCAGTCGGGAGTTGACGCTCCGGCTGTGATACCAATATTTTCTATTCCGTCAAACCACTCGGACCTGAGCTCGGAAGCCGTCTCGATATGGTATGTCGAACACTTTTCAGCGCAAAGCTGCGTCAGACGCGTAGTATTAGCACTGTTTTTTCCGCCGATGACCAGCATCAGGTCTACCTCACCAGCCAGCTTTATTGCCGCCGTCTGGCGCTGATCGGTAGCAGTGCATATTGTACGCAGAATGTGAACATCATTTGACTTGTTCAGGAGCTTTCCAACTATTTTGTTGAACTTTTCTCCGGAAAAGGTCGTTTGAGATACAATACCCAAATGCGGACAGAACCTCAGCCCTTCAACCTCCTCCTCACTCTCTATCACGAGAGCTTTGGAGCCTGACCATTCAAATATGCTCTTTACTTCCGGGTGACGCTTCTCCCCAATTATTACTACCTGATAGCCCTCGCTCATCAGTCGATGAGCAGCCATCTGTGCCTGCTTTACATGAGGACAGGTAGCATCTACGACCTTCAGACCAAGCTCTTCAGTCTCTTTGTAGACATCAGGCCCGACTCCGTGAGATCGGATGATTATCGTATCTCCCTTGCTCATTTCCGCAGGAGATTCTACCGTTCCGACGCCTTCACTTTCCAAGCGTGAAACCATTTGGGGATTGTGAATAATGGGTCCCAGAGTTGCGGCCTTTCCGTCAGCACGAGCATTGTCTCTAGCCAATCCGATAGCCCGCTTTACTCCATAGCAAAAACCCAGATACTCTGCCAATATCACTTTCATAGATTACCACATCGTTTCAAATTTATCAAGAAATTTCTTCGAGGAAACAAAGATTATTGTTAAAAAACTTTTCAAGGAAAAACTCAGACTGCATCAGATGATTTCCCCACGCTCATGAGCATCCAGCATTGCCTGAATTCGCCTCATCAATTCTGCCGAAAAGTCATTCATTGCCTGTTTATCTGCATGCTCAGCGTCAAATTTCATAGGTTCTCCGTAAAGGACTGCAACCTTTGGCAAAAACTTCTTTCCAAAAATTTTTCTCGTACCTACTATTGCTACCGGAACAACCGTTGCCTTTGACATAGAGGCCAGAAGTGATACACCGGCACCGACCTTGCCAATCTTCCCGTCCTTGCTGCGGGTACCCTCGGGAAAGATAGCCATGCAGTCACCTGACTTCAAAATGCCAAGCGCTTTTTTTATCGCAGTCTTGTCCGAGGCTCCTCTTCTAACCGGGAAGGCATGCAGCTTGCGAATAATGCTGCCGAAGACAGGAACCTTGAAGAGCTCCTCCTTCGCCATAAAGCTCACCGGCCGGTCAACGTAGGTGGCCAAAAGCGGCACATCCCAAAAGGATTGATGGTTCGCCGCAAAGATAACCGAGCCATCTGCAGGCACCCTTTCCGGATGTCCTAACGTGAAATCGAATATGTACCAAAAACGGCGAAAGAAAACTCCGAGAAGTGAGTATAACATTTTTGCCTCTTATTCTGCCAGCTTTACGATGGCAGCTTCTGCCTCATCAAGATTCATATCGGTCGTGTCAAGGAGAATCGCCTCCGGCACCCATACCAGCGGAGATTCTTTCCTTTCACTGTCGGCCTTATCTCTGGCGGCAATCTCCTCACTGAGTTTTGCCAGATCCACATCGAAGCCTTTTTCCTTCATTTCCTTGTAGCGGCGATTTGCCCGCTCTTCAATGGATGCCGTCAGGAAAATCTTCACATCTGCGTTGGGAAGAACCTTCGAGGCAATATCGCGGCCATCCATGATAACGCCGCCGTCAGCTGCCATTTTCTGCTGAAGGTCTACCATCTTGCTGCGAACTTTTCCGATGGCTGCTACGCGGGAAACGATAGCCGTCACCTCTGGGGTGCGAATTGCTTCGCTTACGTCGACTCCATCAACAGCTATCCGCTGACTGCCGTTTTCATAGCTCAGGGTCACAGTCAACTTCTCAGCTACATTGATGATATCTGCATCGGTAAAATCGCCATTCACATAGGTCTGAAGCACCTTCCAGGCAACCGACCGATACATTGCTCCGGTATCGATGTATACATAGCCAAGCTTCTGCGCGGCTCTTTTGGCCAGTGTGCTTTTACCGGCACCGGCCGGCCCGTCAATCGCAATTACTTTTTTCATTTGGACAATTTCTCCAAGGTATCATAGAAAATCGGATAGGAAATATTTACGCAATCTGCATTTTCAATAGACAGTCCGCAAACGCTGCCAAGGACAGCCAGTGACATAGCCATACGGTGATCGTCGTAGGATTTGCAGAGGGCCGGAATCAGTTCTTTTCTATCGGTAACTCCGCGGATTATCAGTCCATCTTCCGTACCGTCGATATGACCGGGAGCAACCTTGTTGAATTCATCAACAATCGCCTGCAGTCTGTCGGTTTCCTTCACTCTGAGTTCACCGGCTCCGCTGATGGTGGTCGTCCCCTCGGCCAGCAGTGCGGCTACCGCAATAACCGGAATCTCGTCGATAAGACGGGGCATTATTTCCTCTGTCAGGCTGGTGGCCTTCAATTTCGCCGACTTCACTCTGGTATCGGCAATCGGCTCACCGCCGGAGATACGCTCATTCTCAATCGTGAGGTCTGCCCCCATGTCCTTCAGCACATCAATTATACCGGTACGGGTCTCATTCATTCCGACTCCGGTGAGAAGCAGTTCACTGTTTTCGATAATGCTTCCGGCTACAAGCCAGAACGCAGCGGAGCTGATATCTCCCGGTACAGCAATCTCAGCCGGTACATCCAGCTTCTCTGTCGGATAGATAGTAACAGCAGTACCCTTCTTTTCTATACGGACACCGGAGGCGGCAAGCAGTCTCTCTGTATGGTCGCGGGATGTATAGGGCTCAACAACCGTAACGGGGCCGTCTGCTCTGAGTCCGGCCAGCAGGATAGCTGATTTGACCTGTGCACTGGCCATCGGCATATCGTAGGTGATAGCCTTCAGCTTCTCCCCTTCTTCGGAGGGCAGAACGGTAATCGGCAGGCGGGAATTCTTCTCACGGCCGACAATCTTTGCCCCCATTTTGCTCAGAGGGGTAATGACTCGACCCATAGGACGACGGGACAATGATGCGTCTCCAACGAAGGTGGACAGAAACGGCCGTCCGGCCAATATGCCCATCATCAGGCGAAGGGTAGTACCGGAATTGCCGGCATCAAGAACAGCGGCTGATTCCTTCAGACCGTTCAGTCCAACGCCAGTAACCATCATTTCGCCGTCAGCCAGCTTCTCGACCTTTGCACCGAGAGAACGCATTACACCGGCAGTCGAAAGACAATCTGCCGATTCAAGGAAATTGGTTACATGGACGGTCTTTCCGGGCTCATTCATTGCACCAAACATTATGCTTCGATGGGAAACAGACTTATCTCCCGGAATCTTTACAGTTCCGTGAAGTCCACTGCTCACAACGGGAATCTTCTTTGCTGTCATTTCTATCACCCTTGTATCCATATGAATGTAATAAACTTTATTGTACCATTACTCTGGAAAATCCGCAACAAACGCTCTGGCTGCCGCCACGCCGGCCGCATGACCGGTAGAAAATGCTGCCTGCAGATTATACCCACCTGTATAGCCGTCGATATCTATCACTTCACCGGCCCAATATAGTCCGGCGACCAGCTTCGAGGCCATTGACTTGGGGATGACTTCGTCCGTGTCCACACCACCGGCTGTAACAATGGCCTCTGTGTATGGGCGTGTCCCGGTCACAGTCAACGGTACAGCTTTGATTGTCTCGGCCAATCGGTTTCTGCTTTCTCTGGACAGACTGTTGGCTGTCTGCATCCCATCGATATAAGAAAGGTCAAGGATAGGTGCTATCAACTTGGCCGGAAGAAGTTCTGTCAAAGCATTCTTCATCGCTTTGCCGGCAAACTTCTCCAAATCCCTGTCCAAACGAGCGGTAAGCTGCTCCATAGAAAGAGCCGGCTTCAGGTCAATATTCAGCTCTACAAATGCCGGAGGGTTCTGAACATTCAGCGCCAGGCTTGCCATTCTCGACAATCTGAGAATAATCGGTCCCGACACGCCAAAGTGAGTGAACAGAAGCTCGCCGAATTCGTGTCCGGCTTCCTTCCCATCCACAACGAGAGTCGCTTGAACATTTTTCAGTGACAAACCCGTTGCCTCTGCTGTCCATTCATCATCTGTTTCCAGTGGTACGAGAGCCGGAAAAGTAGCCGTCACTGTATGACCAAGGTCTTTTGCCCAGCCTAAACCGTCTCCGGAGGAGCCGGTTGCCGGATACGACAATCCGCCTGTGGCAACGATTATAATATCAGCAGATATTTCTTCGCCGCTTCTCAGTCGCACTCCCTGTATTTTCTTCAGCAGTTTGGGCTTTTCCGATTTTCTTTTGGATTTTTTATCAGTCAGGACTTCTTCCGACTTTTCTGAAGCTGTTTCTTCTGTGTCAATGTCATCCCACAGGAGCTTTGATACCGGCGAAGCAGTCCTGATATCTACGCCAAGCCTTCTGGCCGTAATAGTCAGCGCCGATACGAGATCTTCTGCATTGTCACTGACCGGGAAAACTCTCCCGCCTCGCTCGACCTTTGTCTGAACGTCTGCCTCCTCAAAGAATGAGACAACATTATCATTGGTAAAGGCTCGGAGACTGCTATTGAGAAATCTTCCTCCACCGGGAATATTGGCGATTATATCCGGCAGAGCTGCGGCATTTGTCAGATTGCCTCTGCCCTTGCCGGTTATGCGCAGCTTTCGCCCGCACTTCTGCATCTTTTCCAGCAACACTATCTCCGGACGCTCTTCCGCCGGGATATACATATTTTCCATCTCTTCGGCTACGGCAATACTTGCCATCAGCCCTGCCGGGCCTCCACCGACAACAACGATTCTTTTATTCATCTTTCCAATCCGGCAATCTCGTAAAGCACATTTATTTCCTCAGCAGTCAGGGCTCGTTTTCCGCCACATTCCAATCCCTTCAGCGATAATGACGCAAAGCGAACTCTCCGCAAAGAGATGACTCGGCAGCCGACAGACTCAAACATCCTGCGCACCTGCCTGTTGCGGCCTTCATGAATCGTTATTCTCACTTCGTACAGAGGCGGTCGACTGTTCGGCAGAAGCAGCACTTGTGCCGGGGCAGTAATCCCGTCCGACAGCTCCACTCCATTCCGCAGAATGTCCAGCTTGTCTCCGGTAAGCTCTCCCTCTACCATGGCTATGTAGGTTTTCTTTACCTCCTGCCGAGGATGCAAAAGGCCATTCATTAAATCGCCATCGTTGGTGAGCAAAAGCAGTCCTTCAGTATCGTAGTCCAGTCTGCCAACTGGATAAATTCTTTCTTTTACGGTCGGAACAAGGTCGAGCACAGTCTTGCGCCCTCTGTCATCAGCCGCTGTGCTAATATATCCTCTTGGTTTATTGATAAGGATGTAGACATGCTTTTCCGGAGCCGCCAGTTTCTTGCCGTCTACCTCTATTTCCTGTCCGGGCCACTCTGCCTGAAAGCCAAGCTCTGTGACAATACTGCCGTCGACTTTGACCTTCCCTTCTGCAATCAGTTTCTCAGCTGCCCGCCGGGAGCAGATTCCCGCTTTAGCAATAATTTTCTGCAATCTTTCCATATTTTATTCCCAGTAGAATTCATTTCAAAACAATATTTACTCTATTGTCATGTATCGGATGACACAAACCCCCATGCTGATTTTAACACGATACCGGACAATTTCCTAGAAAAATAAATTTCACCCTTTCATAGTGCCGCAGCCGGAAAAATTTCATTTCTCTTTGCAAGGCTAATATGGTATAATGTTTCAGTGCTTTTTAAGAGCTTATTTTTTAACGAAGGATGATAAAGACTCATGGCAAAGTTTACTCGCAAAATCAAGAAAAACATTGATGCCCCTCGCATCGCTGCTGAGGAAGAAGCTAAAGACATCGCTGCTTCCCAGCCCCACAATCAGCAATTCCGTTCCTGGGAGGTCTATGTCATTGCCGGTATCATGGCACTGACTCTCTTCCTGGTTGCCGGCAGCTGGGAGATGCTCGATACTACTAACCGCATCATGTATGTAATACTCATTATTACCCTTGGCCTCATGTATATGCAGCGCCGCATGACAAATCTCACCGAGAAGCAGAGCCTGTGGCTCGGCCGGGCAGTCTTAGCTCTGCTTGGTTCCTCGGTAGTTATCTTCTTCATCAACAGCTACAACACCTATTTCCAATAAGCAAGGAGTACTGACATGGCATTTGAGCCGCTGTATGACATAAGCGTCATCGAGAAACCGATAAAAGCCGCTCTCGGCAACGAGAATACCGATACGACTATCGCTATTCTCGAAGGCATCAGACTGGCGATGAATAACTACTGTGCCGTCCGTATGCCGGTAGTCCTCACAGACGAAGCAATCGAACGACTCGGCGTGAATGAAGATGAGCCGAATCCGGACGAACTGGTGGATCCGGAGAAGGACTTCACCCTTCGCACTCTTCACAATGAAGAAACCGGAAAAGACTGGCTTGTCGCTTTCACCAGCGAAGAAGAATCAAATAAAGGGCCGGAGTCGGCTATATTTACTGTTCCCCTCTTTGACATTCTCCCGCGGGTAATGGGCATCGAAGAAGTAGAAGGTATTGTCATCAATCCCTTTGGAACTGCTTTCACTCTCCGCCGCTCCATGATTGAGGAAATCCTCCGCATCAATCATCCGGAAAGCCAGATATTCTTCAATCTGGGCGATATTACTACTCTGGAATGTGACGCAATCGTAAACGCAGCAAATGAGCGGCTTGCCGGCGGCGGCGGTGTGGACGGTGCAATCCATCAGGCAGCAGGCAAGCGCCTGAACAAGGCCTGCAGTGCGTTGGGCGGCTGCAAGACCGGCGAAGCAAAAATTACCAAAGGCTATGACCTTAAAGCCCGCTATATAATTCATACCGTCGGCCCTGTCTATAAGGGCAAGGGCGATGAAGCCAGCTATCTTGCCGAATGCTATCTCAACAGCTTGAATCTTGCGATGGAGCACAACATCCACAGCATCGCCTTCCCGGCTATTTCTACCGGGGCTTACAGATTCCCGGCTGAAGAAGCTGCCAATATCGCCCTCGATATTGCGGCTCAGTGGCTGGAGCTTCACGCCGACTATGGTATGCAGGTTATCTTCTGCTGCCATGATCAGGATATGCTGGATATATATCAGAGCGTACTCAAGGATATGACTCAGCAGATGAGCCAGCCCGATATTCAGGGTCCGGTTGATCTCGCTCTTCAGATACCTAAGGCAGAAGATTAATTATAATATAAAGGAGTAATTGAATATGTTCGGTGGAATGGGAAACATGGGCAACATGGCCCAGATGATGAAAAAGGTTCAGAAGGCTCAGGCTCAGATGAAGCTGATGCAGGAAGAAATAAAGAAAAAGACCGTAGAGGTTACTGTCGGCGGCGGCGCTGTCAAGGTAACCATGAACGGTGACCATGTTGTTCAGAGTCTCTATATCGACAAGAGCGCTGTAGACCCGGAAGATGTAGAAATGCTTCAGGATCTCGTCATGTCTGCCATGAACGAAGTAATCAAAAAGACTGACGACCTGATGAACAATGAAATGCAGAAGCTCATGAGCAACCTTGGTCTTCCTGCCGGAATGATGGGCTGATATTTCATGGAGACGATTGCTCCTCTGGCAAAGCTCATTGAGCATTTCCGGTCGCTTCCCGGCATCGGTGCCAAAAGTGCCGTTCGCCTCGCCTATCATGTTTTGGACATGGAGCCGGCTAAAGCAAAGGCTCTTGCTTCAGCAATTACGGAGGCGCGGGAGCGAATTGGCTTCTGCCCCATCTGCTGCAACCTGACAGATGTTGAACCATGTCGTATCTGCAGCAGTGAGAAAAGAGACCGCTCGATAATCTGTGTTGTCGAACAGCCACAGGATGTTGCGGCTATTGAACGGATGCATGACTATCACGGTCTGTACCATGTTCTTCACGGTGCTTTGAGTCCCCTTGACGGCATCGGCCCTGACCGCCTGCGCATAAAGGAACTGCTCAACCGCCTGAACGACGAAGCAGTCCGAGAAGTAATAATCGCCACCGACCCTGATGTTGAGGGCGAAGCGACATCCATGTACCTTGCCCGGCTTCTGAAGCCAATCGGGCTGAAGGTAACCAGAATCGCTCACGGTCTACCGGTTGGCGGCGATTTGGAATATGCTGACGAGATTACGTTGGCTAAGGCAATGGAGAATCGTGTAGTACTGTAGTTTAAGAATAAAAGGAGGTATAATAATGACCTCTACTGTCATTATTAGTTTTGCGGTCGGCGTTCTTGCTATCCTGCTCATTGCAAAACTCATTGGACTTGGTATCGGTTTGATAACGAAGTTTCTTACCAACAGCGTTATCGGTGCTTTCATGCTCATTGTCGTCAATCTTTTCGGCGCCAACCTCGATATCACTATTCTGAAAGCACTGTTTGCCGGAGTCTTCGGCGTTCCCGGTGTCATAGCGATTTTTATCTGGGACAAATTCTTATAATCAGGCATGACCTTCAATCATTCCCCTATGAGGTAATCATAGGGGAATTTTTATATGCAAAAAGGGTCTGTGAAAAAATGAATCCCCATTTTTTCACAGACCCTTCCTATTTCACTTTCAATCTGCCAGTATACCGGAAAGGTATTCAACGAAATCTGCCTTTATAGGCATCAGGTAAACATTGGTATCATTCTTCTTGGCAAATTCGATGACCTTGCGACCAAAGCTTATGCTCCAGTCCATTCCGGTCTCAAACTCATGCGGGAAAACGACGCTGTTCTTCAGCTCCCAGTAGCTCTTGGAACGCTCCGATAGTACCGGCGTAATGCCCCAATATACATCAAGTCCCTGCAGCATATCAGCATACATTTCCAGAAATCTCATATCAAAGAATGGCTGAGTAAAGAATCCATCAGCTCCTGCCTGCAGCTTTCTTCTGATACGATACTGTTCCTGCCGCATACTGCCCCGGTACTGGTCAATACCGGCATATACTTTAAGCCAGGGCATTTCCTTCTTAAATTTCCAGATTACGTCGATTGACTCCGTCGGATAGACGGTATGCATCATATCCTGCGGCGGGTCGCCCTGAATGACCAGCACCTCTTTGACATTGTTCTCTCGAAGATAATCTGCCATCGGCAACGGTTTCTCTAGGTCTATATCCATTGCTCTGATATGCGGGATGACCGAGGGAAAATACTTTTTCGCTGCAACAGCCCCTTCCGGGCCTCTAAGCTCACAGCTCAAAAGATCCGGGATATTTATGATGTCAATTTTCGAGGTATTGTTTTCAACCAGCTGCAGCTGTTCGGTCAGGCCGTCCGCTGTTCGGGGAACAAGTTCAACAGAAATTCTACCCATAATTCGCCTCACAATAAACAACAGGGCGGCCGAAGCCGCCCTGAGTGTAATTAATTATTACTTATTGCCGCCTTCGATAACCAGGGTCTCCATATAGTCAGCACCGTAGGTCTCTTCAAGAGTTGCCTTGTAGGCTGCATGGAAGAACTGCTCGCCGCCGAGAGCAACAATCTCATCATTGATCCATTTCTTCAGGCTGTCGTTGCCCTTGGAAACTGCCGGAGCAATGATATCAGAGCTGCCCAGAGAAGGAATACCGACAGTGAAGCCCGGAGTGGTCTTAGCAAAGGCAATAACTTCGGTATTGTCATTTGCCCAAGCAACAGCATTGCCGTTCTCGATGGCATTCTTAGCAGTGGCATAGGTATCATACTTCTGGAGCGGAATGTTCGGGTGGTTCTCCATGAGATACATCTCAGCAGTAGTACCGCTGATAACAATCATCGGGTCATCCGCATTCCAGTTATCAAGGGAATTGATGACTCGGGAATTCGGGGATACAACACCGAGAGCAACATTCATGTACGGCAGGCAGAAGTCAACTTCCTCTGCACGCTGAGGGGTAACAGTGAAGTTAGCCAGAATGATATCTACTTTACCGGTCTGCAGGTATGCAATGCGGTTGGCAGCCTCGGTAGAAACAAAGTTTACCTTTACGCCAAGGTCTTTTCCAATACGGTTTGCCAGATAAACATCATATCCCTGATACTCACCGTTCTCGTCTACATAGCCGAAGGGGTTCTTATCGGAGAAAACACCGATATTAATCTCACCGCTGGACTTAATAGCGTCAAGAGAGCGGAAATCTTCAGCAAAAGCGCTGGTAGCAAAAGCCATGACCATAACCAGGGTCATAAAAAGCAGCTTGGAAATTCTTTTCATTGTTCTAAAACTCCTTAAAGTGAAGCTCGATTATTCGGCTTCTTCTTCCTTCATCATTTCTTCGTAAATGGCGTTGACCTTATCGAACTCTTCATCAGTCGGTTCGATATATTCATCTTCACCATCTTCGCCGGTAACGACCTTTGCAAAGAATGCGGAATCTTCTTCCTCATCATCAGTTCCCTCACCATCATAGGTATCAGGAACAAGCAGAGCATAGGTCTCATCACCAACCGGAATAAGCATCTCTTCAATGAAGTAATGCTCATTTCCTTCATCATCCATCATAACGACGACGACTTCTTCATCATCAAGTTCAGCCTCGTTCATGATTTCTTTATCAGCCATGATTTTTCTCCTTCCATTTCTATTATTTTGGCAGGCTGTCAAGATATCCTTGCAGGATATAGACTGCCGCCATTTTATCAATTACCTTTTTCCGCTTTGCTCTGCTGACATCAGCAGCTATAAGGGACTTCGCCGCAGCAACGGTAGAAAGCCGCTCATCCCAAAATATGATGTTGGCTTCAGGAATATACTCCTTCAGCTTTGCGGAAAAATCTTTAACAAATTCACAGCGTGGCCCTTCGCTGCCGTTCATGTTTCTAGGATAGCCAACGACAAAATCCGTGGACTCATACTGGCGACTGAGCTCAACCAGTCTTTCAAAATCTTTCTCCGGCGTTCTTGGGTTTCGCCTTATAGTTTCAACCCCTTGAGCAGTAATGAGCAGAAGATCGCTCACAGCCACCCCTACCGTGGCGTCGCCTACATCAAGAGAAAGATATCGTTTCTGTGAAAAGTCCATCGTCAATTCTCGCGAATCCTGTCAACATAGGCACGGACAAACTCCTCAAGAAGCTCGTCCCGTTCCAGCTGACGAATCTGGCTGCGCGCATCATTATAGCTGGTAACATAGGCCGGATCCCCTGAGAGGAGATAGCCTACAAGCTGATTGATAGGATTGTACCCCTTCTCGTCCATGGCAGCACAGACATTTCGGATTATCGTCTCGGCCTTGGAGCGATCAGCCTCTCGTCTGTACATCATTGTCTCTTCGCTTACCATCTAACTGCACACCTCCATAAACAACTGTACTGCTGCTTCGACCTTCATCGAAGCAGCAATACAAGCAAAAGTTATTTAAAATTACTTCTTGTCGAACATGTCATGCTCAATCATGTACTCAGCAATCTGCAGAGCATTGAGAGCAGCGCCCTTACGAATCTGGTCACCGCAGCACCAGAAGTTTACACCGTGCTCAACGGACTCATCGTAGCGGAGACGGCCTACCTCAACATCATCCAGACCGGAAGTATTCAGCGGCATCGGATAAATCTGCTCATCCGGATTATCGGTCATCTTGACGCCGGGGAACTTCTCCAGAGCTGCGCGGGCAGCAGCCAAATCAATTGCACCCTCGAACTCTACGTTGACGGATTCAGCATGGCTGCGATATACCGGTACGCGAACGGTAGTAGCGGTAATCTTCATGTCCGGAGCGCTCATAATCTTGCGAGTCTCCAGAATCACCTTCATCTCTTCCTTGGTGTAGAGGTTTTCCTTGAAGATATCAATCTGCGGGATGAGGTTGAAAGCAATCTGATAATGCTTCTTCAGGCTGGCACCCGGAAGAATGTTGGCAGTAACAGGACGACCGGCAACGATGTCAGCAACCTGCTCCTCCAGCTCGGCCATAGCTTCCTTACCACCGCCGGAAACAGCCTGATAGGTGGATACAACAACGCGCTTGATAGGAACGATATCATGGAGCGGCTTAAGAGCCATTACCATGATGATAGTGGAACAGTTGGGGTTGGCAATGATACCCTTGTGCTGAGCAATAGCCTCCGGATTTACTTCCGGAACGACAAGGGGAACTTCCGGATCCATACGGAAGGTGGAAGAATTGTCGATTACTACAGCACCGGCCTTTACTGCAACAGGAGCAAAGGTCTCACTGATGGAACCGCCGGCAAAGAGAGCAATCTCTACGCCCTCGAAGGATTTATCAGTTGCTTCCTCAACGACATAATCCTTGCCCATGAAGTTGATGACCTGACCGGCAGAACGCTTGGAGGCCAAGAGCTTCAGCTCGGCAAAGGGGAAATTACGCTCTTCAATGAGGCGGAGGAACTCGGCTCCGACAGCACCGGTAGCGCCAAGAATTGCAACGTTATACTTTCTCATAATTTATCTTCCTTCCTGTTTATTACATCAACTTGTCCAGACCGATTACCAGTCCCTTCAAGCCAAGTATCTTCTTGCATGCCAGTACAACACCGGGCATAAAGGATTCACGGTCAAGTGAATCATGACGAATGGTCAAGGTCTGACCAAGACCGCCGAATATTACCTCCTGATGGGCAACATACCCCGGCAGGCGAACGCTGTGAATAGGAATTCCGTTCACCTGAGCCCCACGGGCACCG
>JAZLHS010000007.1:0-13862 GCA_045616885.1 Selenomonadaceae bacterium
ATCAATGGCAATGTTTATTTGGGGTCTGCTGCCGGAGATGTCAATATCGGAAGTGTCGATGGACTTCTGGCGAATCATCAGTGTTCCTACATCGGTAGCCACGGCTGCATGTACGAACTCGTCGTAGCGGCGGTCTGCCTCGGCATCGGACAGAGGCAGCGAGGTGATGCGCCATGATATCACGGTGTTTTCCGGAGCCTGATATTCAAGCAGCAGGCGCTTGTGACCGGGGTGGTCATCCTCAAAGACATAGTAGAGCTGATCGCCTATGGGCTGACGCTGCGCCTTGCCGTAGGTTGCGAAGATATGATAGGGCGTGGAGCCGTAGCGGACACCGTTTCGAGCCTTGTAGCCGTCATCGCGGATGACGATGTCTACCACTCGCGGTGGTGCACCGATAGGCTCGAAGACACCGACCCGCAGCTTCCGCCCATATATGAAGTAGCGAACCTGTATGCCGTGAATGCTGTGGAGCTGGTCGAAGTCCGGCTCGCCCAGACACTTGCGCATTTTTTCGGTATCGTCACCGAGGGCGAGTCCCTTGTAGGTGAAGTCCGAGGGCTGAAGGGCTCCGGGGTCTCCTTTCTTGCGCTTGGCGGTCTCCTTTACTTTGACCGGTCTGTCATCAGTTACCGTTTTTTTTTGCGCTTTTTCTGTCCGGCGGGCGTCCTTTGCCTCATTGGCGGCTCGGCGCTTATCGGCCTTGCGGTCACGCTCGACGGCGTCTTTGGCTTCCTTTTCTCGACGCCTCTTAGCCTTGACGGCGTCCTTTTCCGCCTTTTCCTTGGCTTTCACCTGCTCCTTTTCATTGCGCTCGATTGCCTTGGGGGTGAAGTCCTCGTAAAACTCTTCCGCCCCGCCGAACCACACGCCGTCGTCGGAGGGGGCTTTGTCTTTGGCGAAGGTCACCGAAGAAACTGCGGTGAGGGCAGCAGCGAGAGTGACTGCCGCCAGAGCCTTCTTGCTGAATGTAAGCATAGTATTCATAGTGGCTTTAGTATAGCACAAAAAGTTTTCGGATTACAATGGAAGCTTCATGAAAGAATGGACTCTGTATGGCTTTCTGCCTGTTATTTCTTGCTATCGGCGGGTCGTTATGTTAGAATTTAGTACGGTTTTAAGCTAAAAACTTTTTAAGGAAAGAGGAAAGACTTATGGCAACGCAACTTGAAAAAGCCCGCGAGGGAAAGATTACCGATGAAATGAAGCTCGTGGCCGAAGAAGAACATATAGACGCGGAAGTAATTCGTCAGCGAGTGGCTGCCGGTACGGTAGTTATCTGCGCAAATGTAAATCATAAAAATCTCCGACCCAGAGGCGTAGGCGAGGGGCTGACCGTAAAGGTCAACGCCAACATCGGCACCAGTGACAGCTATCCGGATATCGCTCCGGAGCTCAAGAAGCTGGATGTGGCTATCGCGGCCGGTGCGGATGCGGTCATGGATTTGTCTACCGGCTCCGAGCTGGACAAGTCCCGTCGGGCGATCATCGAGCATTCTACCATCATGGTAGGTACTGTCCCCATGTACGAGGCCTGCGTCATGGCACAGAATGAGCATGGCGCAGTCGTAAATATGACGTCAGAGGATATTCTGGCGACTGTTGAGAAGCAGGCAAAGGACGGCGCCGATTTCATCACCATCCACTGCGGCGTGACGCGTGAGGCACTGAACAGGCTGACCGCCGAAGGCCGCCGGATGGATATCGTCAGCCGCGGAGGTTCCTTCGTCACCGGCTGGATGCTTCACAATGAGCAGGAAAATCCCTTCTATCAGCACTATGATGAAATCCTCGATATCTGCCGGAAATACGATGTGACAATGAGCCTTGGCGATAGTCTCCGTCCCGGCTGCATTGCCGATGCCAACGACAGCGCTCAGATGACGGAGCTCATCACTCTTGGTGAGCTGACACAGCGGGCTCGTCGAGCCGGTGTTCAGGTCATGGTTGAAGGGCCGGGTCATATGTCCTTTGACCAGATTGCGGCCAATATGAAGCTTCAGAAGCGCCTCTGCCACAATGCTCCGTACTATGTACTGGGCCCTTTGGTCACCGATGTGGCTCCCGGCTATGACCACATTACCGCAGCTATCGGCGGTACATTGGCGGCTGTGTCCGGCGCTGATTTCCTCTGCTACGTGACACCGGCCGAGCATTTGTCCCTGCCGACGGAGGAGGACGTCCATGTAGGCGTCATCACAGCTCGCATTGCAGCGCATGCTGCCGATTTGGCTAAGGGACTTCCTTCCGCTGTTGCCTGGGACAATCGCATGGCTGATGCCCGCCGTAAGCTGGACTGGGAAGGACAGTTCGCTGAGGCCATCGACCCGGCTCATGCCCGGAAGGTGCGTGCCAACCGCAACAATGGGGATGAAGAGGGCTGCTCCATGTGCGGCAGTCTCTGTGCGGTGAAGATTGTGGATGAGTACTTCCATCCGAAGGCCGGAACCTGCCCGTTCAATGACTGAGAAAGCTTTCCTTGATGCACGCACTGTAGAACAACAATTAGAATCATCTCGCAATATGGCTTGACGTAAACACGCTTGCGCTCAGTTATCTACGCAGCGGTACTAGACTCTGACTGCGTATGTCTACTTGTCAGTCGTCAAGTACCGGCGTAGATAAATGGTTTTCTTACAAGCCATATTCACGAGAAAGCACATTAAGGAATTTTTTACTAGCAAGTATTAATATTGGATTTAAGGAAACAAATGCCAGAAATAGATATCACCCGCAATGTCAGCCGCTTCGTACTGAAGTGTGCAGCGGGAGTCGCGATAATGGGAGCGGCAGTGGCCGGGACAGCGTGGTACTTTGCTGTGGAGAAGAACACCACGGAGCTCTACGATGCGAAGGTCACGGGGAGCTATCTGTCGGTGAAGTCCCGGACTGCCGGAACGATAGAGAAGCTCCTTGTCTCTGATGGCCAGACGGTAAAGGCCGGTGAGAAGGTCGCGGAAATAAAGGTCAAGGTCACCAAGGAAGAGATTGCGGAGCTGGAGAAGAATGTTTCGGTAATGGAGCAGAATCTCCGGACGCTTGAGCAGGGTATCCCGGTGCAGAAGCCGGTATATGTGAACAGCTCCGGCGATGGTGACAAGATGGCACAGATGCAGCACCTCTACGATGTAGGAGCCATATCGGCGGCTGAGCTGGAGCGGGCACAGGCTGCCTATGGCGGAGGTCGGGGAGAGGTAGTCATCGAGACGACCTATGAGCCGGCTGACGAATCATCCCTGAAGCAGGCTCGCCGCAGGCTGGAGCAGGCGAAGTCGGCACTGGCTCAGGCCAGCGGTCAGCACGGTGCCACCGCTGTCACCACTCCCGTAGGCGGTACTGCTCTCCGGCTGGAGATAAAGGAAGGAAATGAGGTGCGTCCCGGTCAGCCGGTCATTGCCGTAGGCGATGTGGAGCGGCTGGTGCTGGTGGCACCGGTTACGGAAGAGAAAGCGGCCAGACTGTCGCCGGGAATGTACGCCCGCTTTCGACTGGAGGGCAAAGACCGCTCCGGGGTAATACTGTCAGTTGAAAAGGCCGTGCCGGAAGGTGCAAAGCAAAGTGACACGGAAGGCAAGGTTGAGGCGGAGAATTTCGACCCGGAAAGAAACTGGCGAGTGACTATATCTCTGCCAAGAGAGGAAGGCTTCTGGCCTCATCCCGGAACTACGACGACTGTGAAGGTGTCGCTGTAACTATAACTATAACCAATGAAGGGCTCCCCTTTAGGGGAGCTGTCGCCGAAGGCGACTGAGGGGTAACATATAGTCGGCCTCATAGGCTCCCCTCTAGGGGAGCTGTCGCCGAAGGCGACTGAGGGGTAATCGCTAAAAGAAATCCTTTATTTACCCCTCCGACCTCGCTTCGCTCGGCCACCTCCCCTAGATGGGAGGCTATTAGACGGAATAGAAGTTGCCCCTCCGCCCTTCGGGCACCTCTCCTCTAGGGGAGGCTGCTAGATGGAATATAGGATATCGGAGTTAGTGAATTATGAAATATTTAGTCACCGGAGTGACTGGTCAGCTGGGCCATGATATCGTCAAGGAGCTGGAGCGACGCGGACTGACCTGCATTGCTCCCACCCGGGAGGATATGCCGTTGGATGACGACAGGCAGGTGGAATCGTACATCAACGCCGTTGCTCCCGATATAGTCATCCACTGCGCTGCCTACACTGCTGTAGACAAAGCGGAGACCGAAGCAGATAAAGCTTGGCGGGTAAATGCTGAGGCAACCGCAAATATCGCACGCATCTGCCGCCGCATCGGAGCTGTCCTCGTCTACATCAGTACCGACTACGTTTTCCCCGGCGACGGTGACGCCCCATACAGCGTAGCTGACCCCAAGGGACCGAAGAATGTATACGGTGCTACGAAGCTTGCCGGAGAGATAGCAGTTCGTTCGTCCTTGGACAGATACTTCATTGTGCGGATTTCTTGGGTCTTTGGTACTAATGGAAATAATTTTATCAAGACAATGCTTCGCCTAGCCGAAACGAATGAGCGGATAAATGTAGTGGCGGATCAGATCGGTTCTCCTACATATACTGCGGACGCTGCGCCCCGTATTATCGACCTGGCGGCTACCGATTATTACGGCACCTACCACCTTACCAACGAAGGCACCTGCTCCTGGGCAGAGCTGGCCAGTGAGGTCTTCAGGAAGAAAAATCTGCCAACTTTGGTGTCACCCATTACCACTGCCGAATATCCCACCAAGGCTCAGCGACCGCTGAATTCCCGTCTGGATAAGCGAAATCTTCTCGCTGCGGGGATAAGCCGCATGCCCTCTTGGCAGGATGCCTTGAGCCGTTATCTCACCGAGCTGGAGGCTCCGGAGAAGCCGGCGGAATAATGCTTTTACATTGTTAAGAGTCCCGTCGTTTCTGGTTTTTCCCCCTCGTCTAGTCCTAAGGTATTATTTGAAAAAAGCCCCGACCTGTGATATAATTTGTCGCAGGTCTTGCTTTTGGTAGGGCAGGATCCGGTAGTACCTTTTTCGACGGGCGGGGAAGGGGAACAGCAACGCGAGCAGCCGTGCTTCTTCCCACCTGTGAAACTCAAAATGTTCGGAAAGGTACGGACAAGGATGACAAAGAGCTCGCAGACAAAACTCACGGATGAATGGATTCGGCGTAATCGGATGCGCCACTTTTTCGCAGTTTGAATTGTTTTTTTGCCCCCCGCTGACCAAGAGAGCAAGGAGCTCTCCTCCACCTGGCGGGTGGCTGGCGCCATGTCGTGCCGTGAACGACCGAGGCGTATTAAGGGGGATTTTTCGTGATTCAGGATTTACCGGAAATAAAGAAGCCGGACAATCGGTGCTATACGATAAAGTTTATCCCGCACCATGGGGATACGATTCGTAGCATCAGCCTGCCGATTGATAAGCTGAAAAAGTATGCTGTCGGCGTCGGCGTCGGAGCCTGTGCATTTCTGGCGGCTCTCGGCTTCGCCACCTATGGCACCTTCACTATGGCAGGACAGAAGGCAGAGAACAGAGAGCTGAAGGCAATCAACGCGTCTCAGCAGACTCAAATATCTGATTTGGCCAAGAAGGCAAACGCCCTTCAGGATCAGATGGCGGAAATAAACCGCATCGAAGCAGAGTTGCAGCAGCTTTCCGGCGCACAGGTAGATGTACCGACCAATGCGTCCGCTGAGTCATCCTTCAGCGGTCAGGGCGGCCCCTATGTGAAACCGACTGTGTCCAATATCTCTCGCTCTTTGGCGAGTCTGGAAGAGCGGCTGGCCTACAGCCGTGCTCGTCTCGGTCATATAAAGGAAGCCATCGAGCAGAAGAACGCCTACAACGCTTATATGGAAGCTATGGCAGCAGTAACTCCCAGCATCTGGCCTACATCCGGTGAGGTCAGCTCACCCTACGGTATGCGCTGGGGCGGCAGTGACTTCCATCCGGGCATCGATATAGCCAATGACTACGGCACCCCCATCATGGCAGCAGCTGACGGATATGTCACCGAGGCCGGCTGGGATGACGGCGGCTACGGCAACAAGGTAGACATAGATCACGGCAATGGCGTCCGTACCCGCTACGGTCATGCTCAGTCCGTTATCGTCAGTGCCGGCGAGGAAGTAAAGAAGGGTCAGGTCATCGCCTACATGGGTAGCACCGGCTTCTCTACCGGTCCGCACCTCCACTATGAGGTGAACATCAACGGCGAAGATGTTAATCCTTTCAACTACATGAAGTAATCCGCAAAGGAGCAGAAAGATGTTTATTTTCAGCAGTGACAGCAAGAAATCTGACAACGCTGTTTCCAATCGAGATATAGAGACTATCATTGGCAAGGGAACTGCCATGAACGGCAACATTGCCTCCAATGGAAATCTTCGTTTTGATGGTACTCTCGAAGGAAATATCGAGACCACCGGTCATGTTGTCATTGGGGCTACCGGCGTTGTCACCGGCAATATTTCTGCCGCCAGTCTCGATGTAGCCGGCTCTGTTACCGGCAATGTCACCACTGTGGGAAATCTTTCCATCCATCCTACCGGCCAGCTGGTGGGCGATGTGCGGGTCAAGTCACTGAACATTGCTGACGGCGGTGTTTTCCGCGGTCGCAGCGAAATGGATGTTCACGCTGTTGGTCTTCAGGCATAATATTGTATGAAAAGCAAAGGGGCTGTGAAAAATGAGCAATCATTTTTCACAGCCCTACTTATTTAACTGTCGCTGTAGAATAATGTCTGTAAGATGTCCAGCCAACAGGTGAAGTGAGGTCGGATGAGGACTCTGCAATCCGTTTAATGACCTTCCCCTCTGGGGAAGGTGGCCGAGCGTAGCGAGGTCGGATGAGGTTTATCGGCGGGGCTTAATGTTCATGCGAGCCTTTATACAGTCTCCGGCGGCAGCTTCTCCATCGCCATCTTCTCAAACTTCGGTCTGGGAATCATCACATGATGACCGCAGCCCTGACAGGTAATGCCGAAGTCCATGCCCACCCGATATATTTTCCAGATATTTGAGCCGCAGGGATGAGCCTTTTTCATTCGGACAAGGTCCCCAATGGCGAAATTTATTTTTTCCTTCATTAAATATCACGCTCCTTAGATACAAAGATATTATAGCACGGAAGAAAGGGAATAACCATGATAATATCCTGCCTGCAGATGCCCGTAGTAATCGGTGACTTCGCTCAAAACACGGCCGCTCTCCGACGGATGATGAAGACCGCCATGGAGGGAGAGGGAGGTAAGCGACCTGATGTAATAGTTCTGCCGGAGCTGTGGGATATCGGTTTTTATCCGAAGCCGCTGGCGGAGAATCTGGCCGATAATCCGCAGGGGATACTTGCAGAGCTGGCGAAGGAATACGGAGTAAATATTGTCGGCGGCTCGGTGGCAGTGAAGGAAGCAGACGGCGGGATTGCCAATGCCTGCTTTGTCTACGACCGCAGCGGCAGCTGCATCGCCCGCTACGACAAGACCCACCTCTTCTCGCCCGGTCGGGAGGATAAACACTTCGTCAAGGGCGACCACCTTGGTCGCTTCACGCTGGACGGCGTTCCCTGTGCGGTAGTTATCTGCTATGACCTGCGCTTCTTTGAGCTGCTGGGGACTTCCTGCCGGGGCGGTGCTGGTGTGCCTCGGGCGGATGTACTGTTCCTGCCGACCCAGTGGCCGGAGGTTCGTCGGGAGCATTGGCAGATTTTAACGCGGGCGAGAGCTATCGAGAATCAGGTCTATCTCTGTGGCTGCAATGCCAAAGGCGGCTTCTCGCCGAAGGTACCGCTCTGCGGCTGTACGGAAATCATCGGCCCCTGGGGAGATGTGCTGGCGCAGGAGCCGACAGATGAAGAGGCCATCGTCACCGCCGAAATAGATATTGAGAAGCTGGCGGAAGTGAGAAAGGCGCTGCCGGTGATGGAAGACCGCCGGCCGGAGCTGTACAGCATTTAAGAAATTCAAGAATACTGTCTCAAATGGCTCCCCTTTAGGGGAGCTGTCGCCGAAGGCGACTGAGGTAACCTATAATCAATCAAATAGGCTCCCCTATTCCGACTCACTAAGCGCTAAAGCGCTAAGTTCGCTGGATGGCACTCACTAAATTCATACATCGCTTTGCTTGTATTCATTAAGTGAGTTAGCCAAACGGGAGCTGTCGCTGAAGGCGACTGAGGGGTAACAGCTAAAAGAAATCCTTTATTTACCCCTCCGACCTCGCTGCGCTGGGCCACCTCCCCTACAGGGGAGGCTACAGTCGGTGCACTGAAGGCCTCAGCCGGTCTGATGCCCCACTTTCCCTACAGGGGAGGCTACAGGTTTTCCTCTACATAAACAACAGGGCTGAGAAAAATGATTGCTCATTTTTCTCAGCCCATTTCTTATGTCGTTATGAGATTTTTAGGCAGCCTTCTTCTGAGGATTGCGGAGAGTCATGAAGCCCTCGATGGCCAGAACGATAGCCAGTACGGTCAGCAGTACGCCGAAGGCAACCTGTGCATAGGGACCCCAGTCGGCACCGCCGGCAGTAATCTTGGCCAGCTGGTCTTTGGTGTTGAGGCAGAGGGAAGTGATGGTGACTACCAGCATGAAGCATACCGGGATGAGGAACATCTTGTTGTCCTTTCCGATGTTGGCCAGCCAGGCAGCTACAGCCATGAGGCCGAGAGCAGCCAGCAGCTGGTTGGCAGAGCCGAACAGAGCCCAGATCTTGGCGAAGCCGTTCATACCGAGAAGTACACCGAGAACAACGGTGATGATGGTGGCAACGTAGGGGTTTGCCATGAACTTCTTGAAGCCGGTGACGTTTTCAACGGTCTCGCCCTTGGTGGAGTCAATCCAGAATTCCTGGAACATGAAACGGCCGAGGCGGGTAGCGGTATCAAGAGAGGTAAGGCAGAATGCGGAGTAGGTGAGAACGAGAAGGGTATAGAGAATATCGTAGGTGCCCGGGAAAGCATCATCAACCATGTGAGCGATACCGCCGCCAAAGATGGCGGTAGCACCCTTCAGCATAGCATTGGGATGAGTATTATTCCAATTGAAAGCGTAAGCACAGGCGCAGAGGGTCAGGATGGCGAGAACGCACTCCAGAAGCATGCCGCCGTAAGCGATAGGCTTTGCATCGGTTTCTTTATCCAGCTGTTTGGAGGTGGTACCGGAGGAAACCAGAGAATGGAAACCGGAGATAGCACCGCAGGCGATGGTGGTAAAGAGTACCGGGAAGATGTAAGTCTTGCAGTTGTCGGACTCAATGAGCGGCAGGGCGCTGAGGGTCGGCTGAGAAACGACGACAGCTACTACAGCGATTGCCAGCATTGCATAGAGCAGGAAGGAGGAGAGGTAGTCGCGAGGCTGGAGAAGAATCCAGACCGGAGCTACGGAAGCGATGGTGATGTAGAGACCGATTATCCACATCCAAGTGGAGTGGGGCAGATAGATGGGGTGCCAGTTCATGCCGATGGCGATGATGGCGACGATAGCGACAACACCGAGAAGAGTGGAGCCAGCCATGGAGGCATTGCGGCGATATACGAAGAAGCCGAAGACCATAGCGATGGCGATGAACAGCAGAGATACCATAGCAACGCGAGCCTGACTTACACTCTGAGCCATGATGACGTTGCCGTTGGCGTCAAACTTGGACGCGAAGGTGGCGGCTACGATAGCGGCGAAAGCAGCGACAACCAGAATAAGGGTCAGGTAAGCGAAGATGATGAAGAGACGCTTTGCCCGGAGGCTCATGTTGGCGGAGATGATTTCACCGATGGATTTGCCGTCGTGACGGATGGAGGCGACCAGTGCACCGAAGTCATGGACACCGCCGAAGAAGATACCGCCGATGAGTATCCACAGGGAGCAGGCCAGCCAGCCGAAGCCGAGGCTTACAGCAGCGATAGGACCGGTGATAGGACCGGCGCCGGCGATAGAGGAGAAGTGATGACCCATCAGTACCGGAGCCGGAGCAGCGACGTAGTCGACGCCATCAGCCAGACGATGAGCCGGGGTTTCGTTTTTGTCATCAATGCCCCACTTTTCGCAGAGCCAGCTGCCGTAGATTTTGTAGCCGAGGCCAAGCACTACGACGGAGATGACCAGAAGGATAAAACCGTTCATGTTGGAAATGCTTCCTTTCCTTAAAAAATAGAATAATTTATGTGAAGTTAATACTTCCTAGGTTAATTATATTACAGACTGACAGACTGATATCAACGCTGTTTCGCAATACGGCATAACAGTCTGACAGAAACCCGCTCTCGCTTATTATTCACGTAGCGGTGCTAGGCTCTGACTTCGCATGCTTGCTCGTCAATCACCAAGAACCGGAGTTCATAACGGTTTCTTTATAGACCGTTATGCCTGAGCATTAATTAAGGTATAGACAGCTTCGCTGTCTATATTGAACTCCCTAAAAGCCTCCCATTCAGGGGAGGTGGCCGAGCAAAGCGAGGTCGGAGGGGTAAAAACTACCTGAATATTTTCCGCAGCCATCCCTTGAAGCCGCTGTTCTTTTCTCTGTAGCGGTCGGGATAGAGCAGACTCTCGATGAAGTCGCCTGCTCGGCTGCCCATCTTGCTGGGGATGATAGCGTCAGGTGTGATGAGGACAGCCCTGCCATCCATCCAGCCGTGAAGGGACATCTTGAAGTTCTCCCGGTATGACCACTTCTTCAGCTTCGTCACGGCATCTGCTTCAGCAGAGTTGGCTACAATGAGGCAGGTGACATCCGTGCGGATGTGGTTTGCATCGGGGTGGACTCTGTCCCGACCGAGGGCGACAGCAGTGTCGGCGGCAGTCTGAAACAGCTGGGCGGTCAGCAGCTGACCATCCGGCAGAAGAAAAAAATAGACGAACTCGTGGCTGTGGCTTTCCCACATGGTGGCCTTTCGGGAGATGAGATATGCTCCCTGCTCTTCGTTAAGGGCCGCCGACATGATGGGGGTGGAGCAGAAATGCCCTGTCCCGCCGGGTCGAGTGTCGTCGTTGGGCGCCGGTGCCGCAGCAGTATTTGTTTGTCCTGACACGTCGCAAAGGCACTTTTCGGGGTCACTGTCGAATTCGTACCATCGACCGTAGCCATCAATGAGCTTTGCGAAAATGTCTGTAAGAGGTGGACTGCCCACCGCAATTTGAGTCTCCATCCAATAAAACCTGCCTTATTTAGAGGTCATTATACTGCTATGATTGTGGAATTTCAACAATTCTGAAAGGAATTTTCAGAAAAATTGTGTAAATGTGTAAGGCGTAACGGACAAAATCAAAAATAGACTAACGGATAAGGAATAGGCGATGATTTTCCTTGACAGGGGAGTATTGTTTTTTATAATGAAGAAAAGTGTTTAGAGACGGAGGAAATAGTATGGCATTGGAAATAGAGAGAAAATTCCTAGTGGCCGAGAACTGGCAGCCGGAGGTAAAGGGTAGCATTGTCCGTCAGGGGTACTTGCCTCAACGAGATGGCTCTCCCTTCACGGTGAGAGTCCGGAGGACTGACGACAGGGCGTATCTATGCATCAAGGGGAGAAACACCGGCGTCACAAGAGCCGAGTACGAGTATCAGATTCCGGTGTCAGATGCGGACGAGCTGCTGGCGATGCTGGAAAAGAGCGGTGAGAACTTTATCGACAAGACCCGCTATGTAGTTCCCTATAAAGGACATGAGTGGGAGGTAGACATTTTCGCCGGGCAGAATGAAGGGCTTCGCGTGGCGGAGATAGAGCTGTCGGCGGAGGATGAGGCGTTTGATAAGCCTGATTGGATAGGGGAAGAGGTCAGCGGCGATCCTCGCTACTATAATGCAAACCTCATTGATTATCCGTATTGTCGGTGGAAATAGTTTTTGTAATTATGTGCAAGAGAATTAACTGTCCATAAAATGCAGTCCCACAGAAACCCATTTTCATTCGGTTATCCACGCAGCGGCACATAGACTCTGACTTCGCAAGCCTGCTCGTCAATCGTCAAGTGCCGGCGTGGATAAACGGTTTCTTTTTGGACTGCATTTTACGGGTATTTACATTAAGGTTGAGAGGTTTCACCGTCTCGGTTTGTCGAGGCGTCAGGGGCATAGCAGTCTGTAAAGAAACTATTATGAACGCCGGTGCTTAGCGATTGACGAATGCAATGAAGTCAGAGCTTAGCACCGTTGCGTGAATAAATTAAGCGAAAGCGAGTTTCTGTCAGACTGCTATGCTGTAAATAACATAAATTTGTGAATAAAAGCCCCTGGCAGATTGTCTGCCGGGGGCTTTGCTAACACGGGGCAACTCAAACCATGTTGCCCCATTTTTCATATTTCTGCAGCAGTTCTTCCTCTTTGGCGGCGTACTCGGCAGCCAGCTCGGCACTGCGGGCCGGGTCGGACTGATTTGCCGGGTCGGATATTTCCCGCTCCAGCATTTTCAGCTCAGCCTCGCACATGGCGATTTCGGCTTCCGCACGGGCCAGCTTCTCTTCGTCCACCGGCGGTTTGGCCGCCTTTGACGGAGTTGGGATTTCGTTGGCCTTTGAGGGAACAGCATTTTTATTTTTTCCGCTGTCGGCTTTAGTCGGAGCGGATTTTTTGTTTTCCTGACTAGGCTGGGGGTCTGCTCCCAGCATCTTTGGCGGAGTCTTGCGGCCGGCAGGTTTGGCCTCGGCGTTCTTCAGCGTATCTGGATTGGGCGGGGCCGCATTCTCGTCGTGCCAGGCGGCCAGAGCAGCCTTCTTTTCCCGGTAGTAGTCGTAGGGGCCTTCGTAGGCGGTGATGATGCCGTCGGCGAATTCCAGCGTCCGGTTCGTGACTTGATTCAGGAAGTAGCGGTCGTGGCTGACTACGAGGAATGTGCCGGGGAAGCTCATGAGGGCATTCTCGATAGCTTCCTTGGCAGGGATATCCAGATGGTTTGTGGGCTCGCCGAGGATGAGGAAGTTTGCTCGGGTGAGCATGAGCTTCAGGAAGGAGAGGCGGGCGGCTTCGCCGCCGGAGAGGTCGCCGACCTTCTTTTCTACTTCGTCACCGTGGAAGAGAAATGCTCCGAGGAATTTTCGGCAAGTGAAGTCATCAAAGCCGAAGTTGTCCTGTATCTCCTGAAAAACAGTCCGGGTCGGATCGAGATTTTCATGTTCCTGCGAGAAGTAGCCTATTTTCACCCGGTTGCCGATTTTGAAGCGACCGGCGGTGGCGGTAAGCTCTCCGACGATAAGCTTCAGGAGAGTGGTCTTGCCGATGCCGTTGGCGCCGATGAGGGCGATGCCTTCTCCTTTCTTGATAAGGAGGCTGAGGTCTTTCAGCAGAGGGCGTTCCGGGTTATAGCCGAAAGCAAGGTTTTCCGACTCGAAGACCCGCTCGGCACATTCTTCCGGCGGCTGGAAGGCAAAGAAGTCAAAGGCGCGGGCTTCCGGCGGGAGGATTATTCGCTCCAGTCTGTTCAGCTGGGACTGACGGCCGCGGGCCTGTTTGGACTTTATGCCGGCTTTGTATTTTCGTATGTATTCCTCGGTGGCCTTTATATGCTCCTGCTGTTTGGCGTAGGCGGATTCCAGAGCGGCTCGGCGGTCGTCCCTGACCTTTACATAGTAGGAGTAGTTTCCTGCGTAGGTGATGGTCGTCTTGTTGGCCAGCTCGATGGTCTTGACAGATACGCTGTCCAGAAAGGCTCGGTCATGGGAGATGATGAGGACGGCGCCGCGGTAGTTTTTCAGATAGGTTTCCAGCCACTCTATCATCTCGATGTCAAGATGGTTGGTAGGCTCGTCGAGGTATAGGAAGTCCGGCTCCCTGAGCAGGGCACGAGCCAAGAGGACGCGGGTCTTCTGACCGCCGGAGAGCTCGTCGGTGCGGCGGGAGAAATCGGCGTCGCTGAAGCCGAGGCCGAAGGCGACCTTCCGGATACGGGATTCGTAGTCGTAGCCGGAGAG
>JAZLHS010000008.1:0-21571 GCA_045616885.1 Selenomonadaceae bacterium
GGAGCGGACTATGTTCGCCCGAGGATTCAGCTCTGTGAGCTTCGCCTCTATCTCAGCCAGCTGCTCCTCGCCCACCAGATCCACCTTGTTGATGACAATATAGCTGGCAGACAATATCTGCCGCTCAATCGCCATCAGCACATCGAATTCATCCAGAAAATTCACCGCGTCAATAATGCAGACGGCTCCTGCATAATTGAATGGCTCCCCCTTGGCAATGCCGATTATCTCCGTCAGCAGCGATTCTATACCTGAGGGATCTGCCATACCGGAGGCCTCCACAAAGAGGTATTCAATTGGCAGCCGGGAATACTCCACCAGTGCATCGATGAAAGGACCTTTCAGACAGCTGCAGAAGACGGAGCCGTTATTCAATTCGCAGACTTCCATCCCCTGATCCCGCAGAAGCACTCCATCTACACTGACATCTCCGAACTCATTCATGATGATTCCGATGCGATGTCCCTCCAGTCCCTTCAGCATTCGCTGCAGGAATGTAGTCTTTCCCGCACCAAGAAAGCCAGTAAGCAGATAAAGGGTAATTGGTTCTTTTGCCATTTCTCTCAGCTCCGGATATTAATTATTTGATTCGTGCCTCGATGGCCGCGATAAGTTCCTCATCGGTAGGTACGATGTTGTTGAAGACGACTTCATTGTTGATGAGCATACAGGGCAGATTGGCTACACCCAGCTTTGCCATGCGGCGAATACCGGCTTTCGTCTTTACCAGAGATTCACGCCAGGTAGCCTTGTCTCCGTACTGCGGGAGCACGCGGCGGACAGACTCGCACATATACTGACAGGGCGCACAGCCTTCGGAGTCAAGGGTAATAACCTCGATGAATACATTGCCCGGCTTAACTTCCACATCTTCAAACTCCGCCCCATCATCTTCCAGCGCCTCATCAGAGAAATCTGCCAGAGAGGTGAAGTTGCCGCTGACGTAGTCGGCAATGGCTACGATATTCGGTATTGGCGTATTGAACGGGATATCACAGCCCGGAGAGAGCATATAGCCTGCACCATTACCGATTTCCAATTCCCGCTTGGCCTCTTCAACATTTTCTGCCGGTGTACCGAAGAGCATGATGGTCGTCAGCGGCAGATTTCCGCCATAAGCCACGCCAAACTTCTGCGCAGTCTCTTTCGCAAAGGCCAAATCAACATTTTCATCGAAGGCAATACCATGAGTATTGGTCTGGCACATCAGCTCCAGATTCTTGGTGGCATCACCGCAGGAAAAGCTCATGACATACAGACCAAGCTCATCACGGATGTAGGTATTGAGGTCGGTGGTGGGACCCTGAACAAATGTCGCAAAGTGCTTCGGGGATACCTGAGATACCATAGGGTCAACGACAGCGATGACATCGACTCCGGCTTCTTTATACATACGGGAGATATCCTTGCAGACCTTTACGCAATAGTCCATCAGTTCAAGCACCTTATCCTGAGACTTCTTGCGAATCATTTCGGCGAAGAGACCAACGCCACGAAGATGAAGCGCCATAGTCAGCGGACCGCAGATGAGAGCATAGATAGCAATCTTGTCACCGAACTTCTCCACTACGCGGCGGGCAGCCTCCAGCGCAATAGGATAACGGCCGCTCTCTTCCGTAGGCAGCGTCAGGTCGGCGACAGTCTTGCCCTCCTCCTCCAATACATGGGTAGCTACGGCAGGCGGATTGCACTTCGACCACTTCAGCTCACAGCCGATAGCTTCCGGCTCCATCTGAATATCAAAGAGAACCGGCAGGGCGTCGGGAGTGTACTTTTCATATGCCTTAGTAAAGCCGGCTACGATATTGTCAACACTTTTGAGGTATTCCTCAGCGTCTACCCCGATGAGATTGGCCGCCTGTACTCCGGCATAGGGAACCCAGGGAGTACGGTCTACCTCTTTGCACTGCAGTGCAGCAAAAACTCTTTCACGACTGTTCATGATTTCTCCTCCTGTTGCTTTTAGATATTTTTTAGGCTACGAATACCTTGTCATATCGGTACGTCGGATTGGGACGCCCCGGCTGCAAGCAATTCAAAGCCAGAACATTTTTCTCGATACCGTTACTGTCACAGACTGATGTTAGTCCATTCAGGACAAGCTCCCTCAGCTCGGCAGGTGTCATCTCTACTCTGGCATTTATAATCAGGCGAACCGAATCCCCATGGAAATCCCCGCCGCGAATACTCAGCGGTGCACCGGCTCCGGTCAGATTTGCCAGCAGCCGGTCATTGCCATTTTCCAGCAGCAGCTTAACATGACCGATACCTGCCCCCTTTTCTGCAAAGGTGCCGGCCAGCGATTTAAGGTAGTTGGTCACGAAAGATTTCCAAGTCTTTTCTTCACCTGCGGTTTTAAGCTCCACTGTCATATTGAGCCAACCGAGTACCGCTTCCCCCGCAGCGTAGATATCATAATCAACATCAGTCAGATGACCACCCACGACAGAAGTGCTGAAAACCTTCGTCAGCCACTCTGACAGGCCGGTGCCTTCTTGTGCGCTAAAGGAAATGATACTTGCCTGCGGGAACATTCCGGCTGCATCCTGCTGCAGCTTCTCTGCCTCTTCTGCCGATAGGATATCCTGTTTATTGATGGCAATGATATCAGCTTCCTCCAGCTGTTTCCTGACGATATAGGCCGCACTGACCGCAAGACCACCTGTCTCTCCATCTATAATCGCCCGCAGGCGAACCGGATCCACTAAAACAGAGAGCGGGGCCAACGCCACCTTTTTTGCCAGCATTTCCTTCACCGGCTGCAGGATTGTCGCCGACAAATCCGTGCAGCTCCCTACCGGCTCTGCCAATATTATGTCAGCCCCGGCAGCTATCAATTCATCCACAGCACCCTGAAGCCCCGGGAAATTACAGCAGAAGCAGCTACCGCTGACCTCCTTTATAATACGACCGTCCCGTTGAAGCATTACGGTATCTACCAATTCTGCTGCCTGGTCGTTGGTTATAAGCCCCACTTTTTTCCCTTCAGCCAGCAGTTTTGAGCTAATAGCATTTAATGTAGTAGTTTTACCGGCGCCAAGAAAGCCGCCTACAATAATGAGTCTGGTCATTGTTTTTCTCCTTATATCAGCCTGCTCTTTATTCAGGGGTCAGCCGGCACAGCCGCAGGTTGCTTCCTTGCGTTCCATTATTGGCTGCACCACTCTGGTAAACAGAAGACCACCGGCCAGCCCGCCTACAACAGGTGCCAGCATATATACCCAGAAGAAGCCGCCGCTGCTATCCGGGAAAGCGGCACTGCCCCAGCCTGCCAGCATGGCAACGAGGCGCGGTGCAAAATCTCTGGCAGGATTAAGTCCTGCCTGAGTCAGCGGTGCAATGAGGCAAATAATGGAGCTGAGGGTGAAACCAATGAACAGCGGAGCCAGGTCATCCTTTGGCCGTCCCATATTACAGCCCTCGGTAAGGGCAAATATCATAAAGACGAGCACAAATGTACCAACCGCCTCGGCCAAAGCAGCCTCAGTCATCCCCACTGTCAACTCAGCTCCGGGCAAAGTGTAGTACTCGCCAAACATTTTTGCGACAGCCATTGACTCAGGTGTGCCTCGCACAATACCGTGGACTCGCTCAAAGGAAGCTATAGCTCCGCCGAACAGTCCATATATAAGCAAGGCAGCCAGCATCGCCCCTAGAAACTGCCCGGTCAAATATCCCGGAAGCTTGGAGGCCTTCATACGCCCGGTCAGCACCATAGTAATGGAAACTGCCGGATTGAAGTGGGCGCAGCACAAATCGCGGGTAGCATATATAGCAACAATAAGTCCTACTCCCCACATGGCCGCTATCTGAAATATGCTCTGATATTGATTGAAGAGCACGGCTACAGCCACCGTACCGCAGCCAAACAGCACCAGCAGAAAGGTACCTATCAGCTCACCGACAAATCCCTTTACATTAGTCATAAGTTCACCTTCGTGTCTATAGAGAAAAACTAAGTGAAAAGAGACCGTCCTATCGGCAGATGACGGGCGGTCCCTTTTCAAAGAATTGAGCGATTTATCTTCATTACCTGGCAGAGGTAAATCAGAGGCACTTTTCCTTTTTTGTCCAATAGTCGAGGCCAAGATCAGTCATGACCTTTATGGCTTCGTTGTAGACATCTACATACTCCTGAGTCGGCAGGAGAGTGGTGGTGTCGTAGCACTCTTCATAGGGCTTGCCCTTGGGAGCGGTCTTGTAGTCCTTCTCGTACATGGCAACGAGTTTGTCGAGGAGGATGTTGACCTCTTCGGTAGGCATACCGGCTACTGCGTGAGCACACTCGCCCATGAAGCGAGCTTCCATACCGGTGGTGAAGTTGGTAGCAACACCCTTGGATGCAGCTACACCGGAGAGAACTTCGCGGCCGGAGCAGGTATCGGTGATAGCCTGAGCGGCAGTTTCCAGGAGGCACATGAGCGTGCAGGGACCGGCAGTAGTGTAATACTGGTTGCCCATCATCAAATCAAAATGGGATTCAATTGCCATGCAGGCGTGAGCGGCGATAGCCAAAGTCTCACGAGCAGTGGTGATACCCCAGCGTACATGGGTGGGGCCATCAAGGTGCCAGGTTGCCTGCATCATGACGAAGGAATTTATGGTAGTAGCTACATCGACGATGGTCGTCTCCTCGAGACCACCGGCATAGCCGCCATAAATAGGCATCTGTTCGCACATGATCATATCGCCGGCCAGAACATAATGAGTATCAAAGGTCAATGCACCTACATCTACTTTTAACTCGTTCAGCTGGGATACTTCATGGCTGTCGGTAGTGCGCATGCCGCCATCGAAATCGGTGGTGATGCGACCGCCTGCTGAAAGTGAGGATTCATTCCCCTAAAGGCCCATACCGTCGCGGCCGGCCCTCATCTGGGCTTCCCGAACTGCCTTTACTTCGGCACGAACGGCACAGATTTCCCAAGGCGTGTTAGCGATGGGGTCGTGGCCCTTTATAGTCTGGAGTACGCCGTCAACGATAGCATCCACGATAGGCTCTTGGGCGTAGCTCTGATGAATATCACGGAAATACTGCTCGGAGCAGGGCGCGCCGGTAGGACCACCCTGGATAATAGGCGGACGCTTGTCATCGTGCTTGCGGCAAGCGATGGTGCGGCCGTTTCTTCCTACTACACCGTACTGAGCAGATTTGGGAGCAGCCTCCAGAGAGGCGAGAATTTCCTCCTCGGTGTACTTGATGACACGCTTGGTGTCGATGCAGTAAACACCGCAGGTTGCAAGCAGTTCAAGTCCCGCCTTGAACAGATTGGAGCAAAGCTCCGGATCCGTGGGGATGATCTGCTTCTTGTTCATTTTGATACCGTATTTCTTTTTCAGTGCCGTGGCCGTCTGTGGAACAATCTTAAAGTCCCAGTCTTTCTCTTCGACCTTCGGCCCTGTCTTGGCGCGGTCATAAACATCCATGACCGTGATAGTCCTGGCAAGAGCCATTGTAATCCCTCCTGTAAAAAATTCTATATATTCTGCCCTTTCGGGAAGATATCAAGCGCTGGCCTTAATCTCAGCCATCAGGCTCTTGGCCTTCTCTACTGCTTCAGCAGCATTTTCTGCGTAGGCATCGCCGCCGACTGACTCTACCCATGCCGGGGAAACGGGCGCACCGCCAAACATAATCTTGAAGTTGTCGCGAATGCCTTCTTCCTTCAGGAGGGAGACGATATCACGCTGCGCCGGCATCGTCGTAGTCATGAGCGCTGCGGCTGCAATGATATCTACATTATTTTCCTGAGCCATCTTTACGACCTCGCTGCTGGGGAGATCGCGGCCACCGTCGATTACCTCAAAGCCGCTGGCTGAAAGCATGGTCTTTACAATGTTTTTGCCGATATCGTGGATATCGCTTTCAACGGTGCAGATGAGGACTTTGCCCAAAGTAGTGGAACTCTTCTCCTCAGAGGCGAGATCCTGAGTAATGGTGCTTACCGCATCCTCGAAAATCTCAGCAGCGACGACCAGCTGAGGAACGAAAGCCTCTCCTTCATCGAAGAGGTCGGACAGCGTCTGCATACCGAGGCCGAGACCACCGGAAATTGCCTCTGCGGGATCAATTTTCATTTCATAAGCTGCTTGAGCGCTTTCTGCCCCAAGGTCCTCATCAAGTTCCTCAATAGCAGTTTTAAGGTTTTCTAAGATTTCTTCCTTCGTTGCCATAGTGTTTCCCTCCTGAATATCCTTCTTCTTTTTCATATTATCCGGCGTACCGGTAATATAATCTCTCTGCTGCGGTCCCGGGGCCGCAGATTTTCTTCTCAGACAAAAAAGCGCCGGCAGACAAAGAGGGGGTCTCTGTCTGTCGGCACCATTGCCGCGCTACATTCGAGGAGTTTGAATATAACGGTATGTTTTTATTTGCCCTTGAAATTGACTAGATTATAGCATCACGATTTGAAAAGTGCAATACCCTTTCAAAAAAATTTTTACCTTTATTTTTTACATCTTTGAATACGCTGTTTCACTGTGCAGATTTATGTCCAAACCACCCTTCTCTGCCTCCGGAGAAACTCGTATGGCCATAACAGAACCAACCAGCTTGATTATCAGCGTAGTACCGACCACCGCCATAACGATGGCGATAACAAGACCAACAGTCTGCGGTATCATGAGTGACGGATTGCCGTAAAGCAGTCCGTCTGCTCCTTCGGGATTCACGGAGGTAGTAGCAAAAACACCGGTAAGCATGCAGCCAACCATGCCGCCTACGCCGTGGCAGCCGAAGGGGTCAAGCGAATCGTCATAGCCCAGACCTTCCTTCAGCTTCGTTATGGCCAGATAGCAGACGACACAGGTAATAATGCCGATGGGAACGGCCGATATCGGAGCTACGAAGCCGGCACCCGGGGTAATACCTACAAGCCCGGCCAAGGCTCCGGTGACAAAGCCGAATACCGTTGTCTTGCCGTGTGTAATCTGATCAATTATCATCCAGGTCAATGCGCCGGCCATGGAAGAGATGGCAGTATTAAGAAGAGCCAGTACCATTATTTCATTGGCTCCCAGAGCACAGCCGCCGTTGAAAGCAAACCAGCCCATCCACAGGAAGCTGGCACCGAAAATAACATAGGGCATATTATGCGGGCGAGTACTGCCGCTGCCATACCAGTAACGCTTGCCGAGTATGAGGGTCGCGGTCAGTGCCGACACGCCGGAGGTAATATGGATGGCCGTGCCGCCGGCAAAATCAAGCGCCCCCATGCCCAGAAGCAGACCGCCCTGCCCCCATACCATGTGACACATCGGATCGTAGACGATGGTCGTCCAGAGGAAGATGATGATGCAGTAGGCACCAAACCCTACTCTCTCAACTATAGAGCCACTTATAATAGCCGCCGTGACAATGGCAAACATCATCATAAACACGGCAAATTCCATGTGCGGCATCACCATGGACAGCCCGGGCTCCGCTGTAAGCCCCACACCCTTAAAGAATACCCAGTCAAGATTTCCCAGATAAGGGGAGCCGCTGTCGGTAAAAGAAATCGAGTATCCGAACCAGAACCACTGAAGTCCGACGACGCTTATCGCTACCAATGACATCATCATGGTATTGAGTACATTCTTGCGTCTGACCATTCCCCCGTAGAAAATTCCCAGCGCCGGTGTCATGAAGAATACCAGCATCGTAGCAATGGCCACGAAAGCCATGTCGGCCGGAACCAAAGATGAAGCTGTTCCCGGCTCTGCTGCCAGCGCTCTTGACGGCCAGCCTGCCGTTACCAGCGAAAGCAGCCACCACAATCTTTTCCTTGTCATGATAAATTCCTCCTTCAATGTAAACATTGCTCATACCCCAGTGAAAACAAAAAGCCCCGGATAAAATCCGAGGCCTCATTGCCGCCCGCCAAAATAACGGTAACTATTTTTCTGTTTTCACAAGGAGGATTGTATCACAGAAAAACAATAACGGCAAGTATTTTTTTGAAATATCCTTTTCACTCGTGATTGTCGATGATTGCCGCACCGTCACGCTCGCCGGTACGAATCTTAACCGCCCGACATATTTCTGTCACGAATATCTTTCCGTCACCTACATTGCCGGTACGGCAGGCTTTCTCAGCTGCCTCTATCACTTTGTCTACAGGAGTTTCATATACTACAGTCTCCACCTTTACCTTCGGAATCAGTGATGTCTCCACTGCCACCCCGCGATATACGCCGACATGCCCCTTGGACAGGCCACAGCCATACACATCTGATACAGTCATGCCGGTGACTCCGATAGACACCAGTGCTTCCTTAAGCTCTTCCAGCTTTTCCGGACGAGTTATAATGGTCACGCTATATATTTTGTTTTCGCTCATGACTATCCCTCTTTCTTTTTCTTCTACAGATTTTCTCCGCCCTGAGCCACCATGGCTGTGCGGCTGAATTTCGCCAGCTTCCAGTCCGGTATTTTGCAAGCCCGACAGGCACACTTTGACCATTTATTCCTTATCCAGCGGCAAGCTCTCCCATGACGGGAATTCGTGATGCTGAATTCAGATCCGCAGTGGGTAATTATCGTAGCCGTGTCTCCGTTTACCTTTAGCTGCCGGATGCCGTGCAGCATTCCAGAACGTGACGGCCACAATTTTATTCGCTCTATCAGAGGAAACAGTTCACTGTCCTTCCGGTAGAATCTTTCTCGCTCCTTTTGGCGGTCAGCCTCAGTAATGGAGATGGCGATTTTTTGTTTTTTTCCCACTTTTATCGCCTCCCTTAGGGACAGGTTTACCCGCCCTATTATAAAAACCGGAAATTATATATCATACCGCCCAGCGGCTTGTCGTCTGGCGGAGAGTACGGGAGTTTCACCCGTCTGCAGGAATTTAGAGTCCCTGTGATCAATTCGATCCACCCTCCATATAAATCTATATTAAGACTCTGTCAGTCGAAATACCTCTGTCACTGCCTCTGATACTGAAGCAGCATAGCCATCGGCTCCGATAACCTTCGCCCATTCACGCTTTGAAACCTGCCCTCCCACCAATATACGGTAGCGGTCTCTTATGCCCATTGCCGTCAGCAGTTCCGGCAGCTCTCGTTGAAGCGGAATAGTCGTTGCCATCAGTGCAAAAGCTATGATGACCTGCGGCCTTATTCGTTCTGCTTCCTCTACAACCTTTTCAGCCCTGATATTGCGCCCGATGTCGACGATGTGAAACCCATTCGCTCGCAGGACAGCCGATATTATATTCTTCCCTATATCGTGAATATCTCCCTCTACTGTATAGACAAGCACAGTTCCTTTCGGACTCAGCTTTTCTTTCGTCGTATAGCGCAAATACTCTATCGCCTGATCAAAACAGTCTGTTGCCACAA
Source organism: Selenomonadaceae bacterium (assembly GCA_045616885.1). GTDB lineage: Bacteria > Bacillota > Negativicutes > Selenomonadales > Selenomonadaceae > RGIG250. The sequence continues at coordinate 9,322 of JAZLHS010000008.1, forward strand.
GCAGCTGCGGAAGAAATATCTCACCGCAGTCAAACCTGTCGCTTATGGTTTTCATGGCCTCTACCATCGGGCCACAGACAATGTCATTGGGACTGATTCCTGACAGCAGTGCTCTTCTCAGTAGGAATTGCACTTTACTGGTTTCCAGCTCTTCAACAGCTTCCCTAAGCTGTTTCTTCAGTTCATCAGCATTCATAATATGAACTCCCTCCAAAAAACTCAAATCGGAGAGAACAAAAAAAGCCTGCCAGAGAGCATCCTCTCCGGCAGGCGTCTTTGCCTTTATAACGGTAATATATTTTTTGTTACGAGTTGGATTATACGCTCCAATTCAGAATTTTGCAATAGCAAACCGGAAAATATTCCGATTTCAACCCATATATCAAACAACCTTATAAATAATTACAAGTTTATCCGTTATTCGGCAAATAATATATTCCCGTTATATCACAATGCCCACAGTTCAGAATCTTTTTCAGAACTGTGGGCATATCGTTAGACTGATGTCTAATCTTTCTTTTTCAGTACGACGCCGGCAGGAGTTTCCTGTGGCCCGGCGTTCTTGAGTATCTGGCGAACGGTTTCTATCGATACCGGACAGCCAAACCTCTCTCTTACCAATTTTGTAACATTTGCCAGCGTCCAATTCTCCATCAGTTCCGGCGCTGTAGCAGCCATAGAGATTATCTCCTGTCGCTGCTCCTCTGTAAATCGCTCAGGGGCTCCGCTGCGCTCCAAATCATCCATGCCGCGCAGGCGCTCTTCAGAAAATCGCTTGCGCCACTTGCGGGCAGTTTTCTCCGAAACGCCAAGCTTATCGGCGATTTCGATGCACTCCATGCCCTCTGCCGACATTAGTATTATCCTTGACCGCAGGTAAACACGTTTCTCGATTCGTTGCTGTTTCACATTCCGTTCCAGCTGCGCTCTTTCTTCTGCAGTCAATTCTATTTTAGCTGCCACTCTGGACATACCAACATCCTCCGGTACGTTTGATATAATAATCCAACAAAACCAAATATAATACCATTACATTTTGTTATTATATCACATTGGTATTTTATCGTAAAGAAAAAAGCAACTATTTTTTTGAAAGTTTATTAGTATATCCTCTCAGATAATGAATAATCACCGTACCGGCAATTGTACAAGCTGTCATCTCCGGAAGAATTCTGACTCTATCTATAAATAATGCTCCATTTTATTACGAAAAATGGGACGAATTCGGAAATCTAAATCCAAATTCGTCCCATTGTTTTTTATTTCTCAATCAGCCCGCCATGAATTTATCGTAAAGTCCGAAGAAGAAGACAAAGAGAACGATAAGCGGCAGGACGTAAGTGATATATCCCCGCGTCCAGTCGGCCAGCTTGCAGCCTTCGCCAGTGTTTACCTCGGCTACGAAGTTTTCCCAGCCCCAGCCATAGCGGCGAGTACAGAAGAAGATGTAGACGAGTCCGCCGAGAGGCAGCAGCAGATAGCTCAGGAAGAAATCCTCCAAATCGAGGATGGTGCCGCCCAGAGGTTTCAGCCACGGCCAAGCCCACTCATTGAAGCCAAGGATACAGGGCATACTCAGTATCGGCATGGCAACGAAGTTGAAGAGAGATGACTTCATCCTGCTCCAGTTCATCAGCTCCATATCGCAGCTGATGAGATTTTCATATACGGCGATGACCGTGGACATTGCCGCAAAGGAAATGAAGAGGAAGAATGCGCTGCCGAAAAGATGGCCGTAGGGCATAGAGCCAAAGACCATCGGCAGAGCGATGAGGATGAGTCCGGGGCCGGCAGTCTGGTCAATACCGTAGCTGAAGCAGACCGGAAAGATGATAAGGCCGGAAGTGATGGCCACAAATGTATCGAGAATGGTGATATTGATTGACTCACCCAGAAGAGAGCGCTCCCGACCGAAGTAGCTGCCGAAGATGAGCATGGAGCCAACGCCAAGACCCAGCGTGAAGAATGCGTGAGACATAGCCGCCGCCAGAGTGCCGGGCACGCCCACCTGAAGCATGCGGTCAAAGTCGGGGACGAGATAGAAGGCCAGACCCTCGGCCGCCTTCGGCAGTGTGCCGGCATAGACGGCCAATGCCACCATGACGGTAAGAAGCATCAGCATAAGCACCTTAGTCACGCGCTCGACGCCCTTCTGTAGACCTGCAGAGCAGACGATGACTGCCAGTACCACCACCGCAAACATCCAACCGGCCATGAGCCAGGGTTCACCAAGCATACCGGTAAAGACCTTCACTACCTCCGGCGGGGTCATGTTGGCAAATGTTCCCTTAGCTGTGAGATAGAAGTAATAGAGCATCCAGCCGGCTACCGGCGTGTAGAACATCATCAGGAGATAACAGCCTACGAGAGAGGCAATACCATGCCAGTGCCATTTACTGCCGGGCTGCTCCAGCTCCTGATAAGCCTTTACCGGGCTCTTCATGCTGGCGCGTCCGATGGAGAACTCCATGAGAAGAATAGGCAGTGCCAAAATCGCAAGGAAGAGCAGATAAATCATCACAAAAGCGCCGCCACCACCTTTTCCGGCAATATACGGGAACTTCCACACATTGCCAAGACCGATGGCACAGCCGGCAGAAACGAGAATAAAGCCCAGGCGAGAACCAAGTTTTTCTCTCTCCATTAAAGAATCCTCTCCCTTTTACTTTTTCTTTTTTCGTATCTTATGATGGCGGATGCCGTCCACCGGCTTCTCACGATGGACATCCACATCGTGAAGCTCACGGTTGATGGTGGTAATTCCGTGGTATATCGTCGTGAGGTCAACATCATGAAGATAGTTGCCCATATATTTTTCCAGCTTGCGCTTTACCCGTTGGAGCGCATTGTCGATGGATTTCACATGGCGATGAAGGTCATCGGCTATCTCCTGATAGGAGTGGCCGTCCAGATATGATATCAGCACCCGCCATTCCAGCTCACTGAGGATTGTCTCCATCTTGGCTGCGATGGAGGAATACTCCTCCCGGCTGATGACCATCTCCTCCGGGTCGGATACCTTGCCGCCGGGCAGCACATCCAGCAAAGTACGGTCGCTGTCTTCATCATATATCGGCTTGTTGATGGAAATATATGAATTCAGCGGTATATGCTTCTGACGAGTCGCCGTCTTGATGGCGGTGATTATCTGCCGGGTAACACACAGCTCCGCAAAGGCATGGAATGATGACAGCTTCTCCCGGCGATAATCTCTTATGGCCTTGAATAGTCCGATCATTCCCTCCTGAATTATATCCTCCCGGTCAGCTCCGATAAGGAAATACGAGCGGGCCTTTACTCTGACGAAATTGCGGTACTTGTTTATGATATAGTCCTGCGCCGAGGGATCGATGCCGTCCTGACTGGCAATGATTATTTCCTCGTCGGTCATATTGGCGTATCGGCTGTCATCCACGGACCAGACGAATTCATCCTCTTCGTCGACCTTCTGTTCATCGTAATCGATATCAGAGGAGATTGGTTCTCCTTCATCTACGGCAACATCTCGCCGCTTCTCCCGGCGAATCACGACCTTGTCGTAGCCGCCGTCATCATCCCCATCATCTTCGCTTTCGTCCTCCAGCTCTTCCAGCCGGCGGAGCTGCTCTATGCTGTCATAGGCTCCTATCCGCTGCAGTCTGCGAAGGTCTGCCAGCTTTTCCGGGTCAGTCAGGGTATCGAAGTCATCATCGGCAGGCTCTTCTGCCCTGCCGACCGGGGCTTCATATATTTTTTCTTTTTGCAGGATTTCCTTTTTCTTGGCTCTTGCCATCTCTGCACCCCCCTGCTAAATCCGTACATTTAGTATTCTATTCCAGCTCACGGCGCAGCCTGTCCAGCTTTGCCGCTGTCTCGCTGTCCAGTCGCCCTGCCACATCATTGCGGGTGTAGGGCAATGAGACTTTGCCGAGATATCGCGAGCGCAATTTCTCCTTCACGGCCTTTACCCGGCGGTACAGCTCCGGCGACGGTATCCGATACCCGCCGGCACCCAGTATCACCGACTGCTCCGCTCCGTCACTGGTGACCACGAACACTTCGTGTCCGCCGTGAGCCAGCTCGTAGGCGCGCCGCTCGATATAGCTGTCCGCAGTCTCCCCGGCACCGGTATAAACTACCGTAACCAGCGCCGTCGGGGTCTCAACATGCTCCAAATCAGCGGTAAACAGCGCATCAAACACTATCGTTACCCGGTAGTGCTCATATGCCCCGTACTCTGTCAGAATATCCACCAGCTTATCTCTGATCTCAGCCAAATCGCCGGTCTTGTTCTTCAGATTCGGCCATGAGTGTATAACATTGTAGCCGTCGATAAGGTAGTGTGTCTCGGGCTTTGCCATAATCTGTTCCTTTACTTACTGTTCCGCCGCTGACGGCTGACCTCATACATAAGTATCGCACCAGCTACCGAAGCATTGAGGGAGTTTATCTTTCCCACCATCGGCAGGCTGACGATGGTATCGCAGTTCTCTCTGGTCAGGCGGGCGATACCGTGACCTTCACTGCCGATGATAAGCACCACCGGACCGGTGAAATTCGCCTTGTCGTAGTCACAGTCTCCGTCCATATCGGCACCGTAGACCCAGAAGCCTTTGTCCTTCAGTTCCTTCAGGGTCTGGGCAATATTTCCGATACGAGCCACCGGCACATACTCGATGGCACCAGCAGATGTCTTTGCTACCGTGGCATTCAGCGGCACGCTGTGATGACGGGGCAGCAGTACGCCATCGGCTCCCACCGCATCGGCGGTGCGGAGAATAGCGCCAAGATTATGCGGGTCTTCTATACCGTCCAGCAGGATGAGCAGCGGATTTTCTTTCGCCGCCGCCTCGTTGATGACCTTATCAAGGTCGGCATACTCCACCGGAGCCACATAGGCAAGCACGCCCTGATGACGGTGTCCGTAGGCGATTCCCTCTATCGTCTCCCGGGGAACGGTCTCGAACTTGACCTTTTTCTCCTTCGCCAGCGCAATAATCTCCGGGATGGAGCCATCTCCGTTTTTCGTCTGCGTACCCTCGGCAATAAGGAGGCGGTTTACCCGCATGGTGTTCTTTAACGCCTCGGTTACAGCGTTGCGGCCGATGAGGATATCATCCGGCAGCTGAGCCGGCTCCCGCTCGCTCACCGGTTTGTCCGGGCGCGGCTGTTTCACCGGCCTCGGCTGCTTCGTCGGTCGATCTTTAGGCTTATCCTGCCGATTATCCCTTTTGGGACGGTCGGTCTGCACCTTTTCTTTTTTCTTGTCCTTAAAGTTCATAGCTCTACCTACTGCCTTATGCTTCCCGGAGCTTTATCATCTCAGCAAAGTGACCGCAGGTCATCTTCCCCTCCGGGCAGCGGCCGGTGTTTACACAGGAAGCTCCGGCATTCTTAAAGAGACGGGGAGCCACCTTCTTTACCTCCGTCAGCATCAGGTTGGCCATTTCCCTTATCTCCCACTGAGCGCGATAGCAGCAGCGGAGATTGAAGAAATGCATCAACGAGCGGGCATTCATGGTCACTACAATCTTCGTCTCGGTGGCATTGGTGAGAATATAGCGGGCATCCTCCTTGGGAACGCCGGCCTCTACGAACTCATCATAGGCGCTGCGGATATGCTTCATCAGCTCATCGTACTTTGCCTTTGCCGCCGGATTTGCCTCGATGGTCGGCGGAGTTACATATACGAAGTCATGGGCTGCCACATAGCGCTGAGACTGCTGTGAGAAGGATGCGATGCGATGGCGCACCAGCTGATGAGTCAGCACCCGGGACACCCCTTCGATGCCGAAGGTGAAGCTAACATGCTCAAATACAGAGGCATGACCCATCTCGGTCAGCATCTTTATCATCCGGTCGATTTCTTCATCGGTGAGACTGTCGGCCAGTTCCTCTGCCCCGCGAGCCGAGTAGCAGAGTCTGGCGCCCATGGTGACCACCCGCTCCGGATTTGGTGTATATTCCAAAAGCTTTACATTTATCATATCAGTATTCCTATTTTATCTTAATAATATCCACGGCAGCCTTGAAAGCCAGCTCTGCCACTTCCTGCAGCCGGTCAAAGCGCTTCGTGAGATAAAGAGTGCCCAGAATAGCCTCAAAGCCAGTACTGGCGTGATAATCAGCTATGGAAGTGGATCGTCGCGGGGCATGGCTGTGGACATTGCGTCCCCGGCGGAAAATTCCCCGCTCTTCATCGGTGAGCTGTTCTTCTATGGCTCGGTATGCCTGAGCCTGCATACCGGCGGAGACCAGCTTGGCGCTGAATTCATTGAGTACCCGGACGGCCTTCTGCTCGTATGCCAGCAGGCGGGTACGGACGAAAAGATGGTAGTAGGCGTCCCCTACATAGGCAGTGACCAGCGGGCTCAGCGCATTGACATATACGCTGTCGTAGCGCTGCTCCCCATCGGTCTGAAACATCCCGTCTACCAGTCGGGAAAAGTGTTCAAAGGTCATTGCTTAAGCCCTTTTCCAGCGGGATCCACCGGCAGAATCTTCAATGATGATTCCGCGAGCCTTCAGACCGTCGCGAATAGCATCGGCTCTTGCCCAGTCCTTATTCTTGCGGGCTTCCAGACGCTCTTCCAGCAGCTTCTCTATCTCAGCGGCTTCATCCTCGTCCACCGATTCGGGCTGCTGCTCCAGAATACCGATTATCTCGGTCAGCTCGTCGAAGATTACCTTTACTGCTGCGAAGTTGGCTGCGTCAAATTCTTCTCCGGCGTTCATGACCTTGTTGTAATATACATTGATTTCCTTGGCCAGCTCAAAGATGTGGCTGATTGCCAAAGCTGTATTAAAGTCGTCAGCCATGGCCAAGAAGAAATCGCCGCGAATCTGCTCAGCCATAGCCAGCAGGCTTTCGGCAGTATCGCTCTCGCCGCTCTTCTTCGCCAGCTCCTCAGCGCAGGACTTGGTATTGCCCAGACGAGCCAGACCGGCCTGTGCATCCTTCAGGTGCGCATCGCTGAAATCAAGCGGACTGCGATAGTGGGTGCCGAGGATGAAGAAGCGGATTACTTCACCGGGATAGTCCTTCAGAATATCGGTAACGGTAAAGAAGTTATGGAGAGACTTGCTCATCTTCTCCTGATTGATGGTGATGAAGCCATTGTGTACCCAGTAGCGAGCGAAGCTGTTCGTATCTTCGAGGTAGGCCTGAGACTGGGCAATTTCGTTCTCGTGATGGGGGAAAATCAGGTCGCTGCCGCCGCCGTGAATATCGAAGTTTTTGCCAAGATACTTCAGGGACATGACAGAGCACTCAATGTGCCAGCCCGGACGCCCTTTGCCCCAGGGGCTGTCCCAGCTGGGCTCACCCGGCTTCGCGCTCTTCCAGAGAGCGAAGTCCATCGGGTTCTCCTTGCGCTCGTCTACCTCGACACGGGCGCCTGCCATCATATCCTCCAGCTTACGGTCACTTAGCTTGCCGTACTCGGCAAACTTCTCGACACGATAGTAGACGTCACCGTCCAGCGGGTAGGCATAGCCCTTGTCAACTAGTCCCTGTACCATCTCGATGATTTCCGGCATATTGTCGGAAACGCGTGGATAGACATCAGCATGGCGGATGTTCAGGGCATCCATTGACTTGAAATAGGCGTCGATATACTTGTCGGAAATATCCTTCCAGGTGACATTCTGCTCGTTGGCCGCACGAATTATCTTGTCATCTACATCGGTGAAGTTCTGAATATAGCAAACCTCATAGCCGGCATGAGCCAGAAAGCGGCGGATCGTATCCCAGACGACAAAAGGACGGGCATTGCCGATATGCGGGTCATTGTACGGAGTAACACCGCAGACATAAATGCCGACCTTTCCCTCTTCCAACGGTTTGAATTCTTCCTTTTCACCGGACATGGTGTTAAACACTTTGATTTTCTCAGCCATTTTTCTCAAGCTCCTTGCGTAATCTGTTTACTTCTTCTGTTAAAGCCTCTATATCGGCTCTCATTTTTGCCAGCGCCTCGGCCTCCGGATCCGGCAGCTCATCATGCTTCAGGTCAACATCCAGCTCTTCGGCCAGCTCGTCATTTACCGGCGTGCAGTTTATTCCGTCGGGGCCGTAGGTACAGCTTACCTTCACGCCATCCAGCAGGACGACGCGTCCCGGTATGCCGACCACCGTCGCATAGGGCGGCACTTCCTTCAGCACTACCGAGCCGGCACCGATTTTAGCATGGTCTCCCACCTTGAAGGAGCCAAGCACCTTGGCGCCGGAGGCAATGACCACATTATTGCCGACAGTAGGATGGCGCTTGCCCTTTTCCTTGCCGGTACCACCCAAAGTGACCCCCTGATACAGGGTGACATTCTTTCCGATCTCGGCAGTCTCGCCGATGACTATACCGGTACCGTGGTCTATGAAGAGTCCTTCGCCGATGGTGGCACCGGGATGAATCTCGATTCCCGTGAAAAAACGTCCTATTTCACTGACCAGTCGCGCCGGCACTATCAAATCCTTCTTGTAAAGCCAGTGGGACAGACGGTGCATCCAGATAGCGTGCAGCCCCTGATAGCAGAGCACTACTTCAAATACACTGTGGGCTGCAGGGTCTCGTTCAAAAACGACTCGTATATCCTTTTTCAATCTGCTGATGAAGCCCAAATTTAATTCCCCCAAATAAAAAAAACAGACGCATCTCATATAGAGACGCATCTGCGCGGTTCCACTCCACTTGATATATCTGCCTGAACTGTCAGCAGAAATATCCACTCGAGGAAGTTAACGCCTTCCTTACGGCAAAACCTACTATAAGATTTCGGCTTTGCGGCTCACGGATGCACTTCGGCTCCGCCTCGACGACCCCTCTCACCACCCGGGACCTCTCTGCAGTCTTCTCAGAGCTTACTCTTCCGTTCATCGCCTGTTGCTTTTTAAAGTTAAAGTTTATATTACCACAAATTTCAGCAGTGGACAACACTTTTATAAAATATATCAATTCTTTACGCAAGAAGGACCATGAAAAATGATTGCTCATTCCTCACGGCCATTCTTGTCTCTATATTCGGTTAAGGGGTATAGTCAACTGTTAATTACCAAAGACCCAGTACCTTCCACCAGGCACCGCCGATGCCAAGCCAGATTACCAGATTGACAGTAGTGATGATGAAGCCGAGCTGCCACCATTTTCCCTGCGGAACGTAGCCGGCACCAAAGAGAATCGGTGCAGCACCGCCGCCGTAATGAGTCAGCGGAATCATCAGGTTGGACAGTGCAGCCAGCGCTATTGCTGCCAGCAAGGGCGGCGTACCTGCCGCAATGGCAACAGTCAGGAAGGCAGCATACATCGCACCGATATGGGCGGAGACACTTGCAAAAGCATAGTGGGAATAGACGTAAAGCAATGCGAGAACGAGGAATGCAGCAGTCCAGCTGAGACCGGCACTGGCAATCATACCGCTTGCAGCACCAGCAACATACTTAATGAAGCCAAGCTTTGCCAGACCACCGGCCAGAGCAATCAGGGAGCCCATCCAGAACATAGTGCTCCATGCCCCCTGCTCATTCATGATGTCATCCCAAGTGAGGACTTCAGTCAGCAGGAATATCACTACACTCAAAAGACCTACAGCCGTAGCATTGAGGCGAGTAATTTCAGAGGTTGCCCACAAGAGCAATGCCCCACAGAACACAACCGCAACAATTTTCTCCATCTTGCTCATGGGACCCATTTCTGCCAGCTCTTTCTCAGCCAGTTTCCTTGCCTCAGGCATTTCCTTCATCTCAGGCGGATAGAGCTTATAGAGCAGGTACGGCATGACGATGAGGGAGATAAGACCTGGAACAATGGCAGCCATCGCCCAACCAGCCCAGGTAATTTTAGTTCCGGTTGCCTTCTCGGCCAGCTCTACGCAGAGAGGATTGCCAGCCATAGCCGTCATGAACATAGCACAGGTGATGGCGTTGGCCTGGTACTCCAGCTGCATAATGTAGGCACCGAACTTCCTGGCCGTTTCACCCGGACGAGAACCAAGCGCTTCGGAAAGTGCCTGAATAATCGGGTAGATGATACCACCGGCACGTGCCGTACTGGACGGAGTAGCTGGGGAAATGATAAAATCAGAAGCTGTTATGGCGTAACCAAGAGTCAGGGAGGAACGCCCGATAAGCTTGATGATTATAAAGGAAATTCTTTTTCCCAATCCGCTCTTAATAAAGCCGCGGGAAAGAAGGAACGCTGCAATAATCAGCCAGATAGTGCCGTTACCGTAGCCGGAAATGGCCGTGCCTGTCGGCAGCACCTTCAACACGGCAGCTGCGGTAACACCCATCAGACCAATCGCACCGATAGCCATTGGCTGGAGAATATAGCCCAAAATGGTAGCAGCGAAAATTGCGAAGAGCCGCCATCCTTCAGGCTTCATGCCTGCCGGCACGGGGCAGAACCATAAAGCTGCCCCCACCGCAAACATTATAAGCAGTTTTGTATTTCTTGACATAATAGTCCTCCTGCAGAAACGGACTTAACCGATAAGGGTTCAGGCGTTGTACTTAGCCAAAATCCGGTCTACATACTCCGGAGCATAACCAACATAGCTTACCGGATCCATCATCTTGTCGATTTCTTCCTCAGTGAATACTTCCATGACCTTTTCCTCGCCCTTGAGAATATCTCCGAGGTATGTCTCAGTTTCATAAGCCTTCATGGAGCACTTATACAGGAGCTCATGGGCAGTGAGTCGACCCATGCGCGGTGCCAGATGCATCATTACGCACTCGGACATCAGCAGGCCGTGGAGCTTACGCAGGTTCTTTGCCATGTGCTCCGGATAAACGATGAGGTTCTCCAGAACATCCTTGGCCTTCTCAAGAGCCTGACCGAGGAGATGGCACTGGCGGGGGATTGCTTCCCACTCAGACAGGAGGCAGCCCCAGTCACGCTCATTCTCGCAGAACATAGCTTCAACGATGCTAGGAGCAATGCTGCGGACATTGCGGCAAACAGCGATAATTCCCTCGACAACCTGCGGATTGCGCTTATGCGGCATGGTTGAGGAACCAACCTTACCCATGAAGAACGGCTCTTCAAGCTCGAGCGTCTCAGAACGCTGCAGAGTGAGAACCTCGTGAGCTATACGGGCGAGAGTGCCTGCACAGAGAGCAAGTGCACTGCTGAACTCAGCCTGACTGTCACGGGCAACATGCCAGGAAATGGTCGGGCTCTTCAGGTCGAGGATTTCCATCATCCGATCTACCATCTCAAGACCCTTGCCAGTCTCCTTTACGGAGGCAAGAGTACCTACTGCACCGGAGAGCTGTCCGACGAATACGCGGTCTGCCAGCTCCTCAAGACGTTGGATATCACGGCCAAGCTCGTCAGCCCAGATAGCAATCTTGTAGCCGAGAGTGATGGGAACAGCGTGAATAACATGAGTACGGCCACACATCGGCTGGTCACGCCATTTCTTTGCCAGATTGAGGCAGTGCTGCTGACAAATCTTCATATCACGGAGAATGACCTTGTAGGCTTTCTTCTCAAGAAGAATCAAACCGGTATCAACGATATCCTGAGAGGTTGCACCCCAGTGGAGGTACTCACCGGCATCGCTGGGCAGGAGCATCTTCTCATAAGCTTTTACCAGCGGAACGATGGTGATTGAGCTCTTGTATGCCTCACCAATCGCGGGGATGTCAAGCTTGGAGGCATCGGTGTTTGCAGTGATGACATCTGCTTTTTCCTTGGGGATAATGCCCAGCTCACCCTGAGCCTGTGCCAGGGCTGCTTCCGTATCAACCCAAGCCTGAGCCAAGGAAAGGTCGCTGAAGATTTCTCTCATTTCGTCTGTAGAAAAAAGGCAACCGTGAATCTGACTGTCAATAGAAGTGGATGGCATAATATTTACTCCTTTCGCAATAAAAGCATTTCGTTTTCTAACCTGACTACAGCTTACCAGCAATAATCACGCTTGTGAAATAGCGTTGTCTTATCTAAAAATAAGCCAACAGAGAAATATTCGTGCCAAAGCTCCTATTCACCATTGTGAAAAGGATAATCCTCAATTTTCTGAAGAAAAACGTCTGCGTATAAGGTTGCCTTATTTTTTAATACTTTTTTCTTATAACGCATTCTTCCTGTGTCTGTTACAATGAGTATAAAGAAGCAATCATAAAGGAGCGGTGCCAATGGAAATTAGACAGCTTGAGTATTTTCTCATGGTAACTCGAGTAAACAGCTTTACCCGGGCAGCGGAGCGGCTATTCGTATCGCAGCCTGCCGTAACAAATGCCGTGCGCAGTCTGGAGGCCGAGCTTGGCATT
>JAZLHS010000009.1:0-2206 GCA_045616885.1 Selenomonadaceae bacterium
CTCGTCAATTATCTGACGATCCTGCGCCAGGAACTGCTGCGGCTGAGCCAGCTTGATAGCCTTGCCGCCGGCCTCATGCCATACGGTCATATTGCGCTCGAACTTGCCGGAAACGATACGGATGAAAGCAAGCCTGTCACGGTGAGCCGGGTTCATATTTGCCTGAATCTTGAAGACAAAGGCAGAGAACTTCTCATCGGTAGGCTCGATGGAACCAACCGATGACTCGCGGGCTACCGGAGCAGGAGCCAGTCTGAGATATTCTTCAAGGAAGTTCTGCACGCCGAAGTTCGTCATCGCCGAGCCGAAGAACATGGGGGTCAGCTCGCCGCAGGCAACCTTCTCAAGGTCAAACTCCTCACCGGCTGCGTCCAGCAGCTCGATATCATCGAGGAGATTCTGATATGTGGCCTCATCGAGGCGTGCTTTCAGCTCATCGGAGCCCATCTCGTAGACATCAGAGAGGCGAGCCTCCTGACCATGAGTAGTGTCAGCGGCAAAGAGCTCTACCACATTCTTGCGGCGGTCATAGACACCCTGATAGCGTCCGTCACTGCCCACCGGCCAGTTCATAGGATATGCCCTGATACCCAGAACATTCTCTATTTCATCCATCAGGTCGATAGGAACCTTGCCATAGCGGTCCAGCTTGTTTACAAAGGTGAAGATAGGCACATGGCGTTCCTTGCAGACCTTGAACAGCTTCTTCGTCTGGGTCTCGACGCCCTTTGCGGCATCAAGTACCATTACCGCACTGTCAACAGCCATAAGGGTGCGGTATGTATCCTCGGAGAAGTCCTGATGACCCGGAGTATCAAGAATATTGATGCGGCATCCGCCGTAGTCAAACTGCAATACTGATGATGTAACGGAAATACCGCGCTGCTTCTCTATCTCCATCCAGTCGGACACCGCATGACGGGCAGTCTTGCGGGACTTGATGGAGCCGGCGAGATGAATCGCTCCGCCGTAAAGCAGGAGCTTCTCGGTAAGGGTCGTCTTACCGGCATCCGGATGTGAAATAATAGCAAAGGTACGGCGCTTCGCTGTTTCTTTGCGAAGCTGTTCTATATCTGTAGACAAAATTTTCCCTCCATAATAGATGGAGACAGACTCCACCAAATTATCATCTATATTATACAGATTAAATAAAGAAATGACAAGAGCGAGGCTTATATACAAGCCTCGCTCTTGTCATTTCTTTATTCTTTTCAGGAAGTTTCTCATCAGCTTATCACCGAGAGGAGTCAGGATTGATTCCGGATGGAACTGCATACCTTCGATGTCGTATTCCTTATGACGGAGACCCATTATCATGCCGTCCTCCAGCTCTGCTGTCACTTCGAAGCAGTCAGGCAGGCTGCTCCGCTCCACAATCAGGGAGTGATAGCGGCCTATCTCAAGGGGCTGCGGCAGTCCCTCATAGCTTCCATTGCCGCAGTGCTTCACCATAGATGTCTTGCCGTGGACGATGGCACCGGCGCCGATTACCTTGCCGCCGAACACCTCGCCGATAGCCTGATGGCCAAGGCAGATGCCAAGGATAGGTACCTCTCCCTTCATCTCTCTGATTACATCTTCGGTAATGCCGGCATCTGACGGTACACCGGGACCGGGAGACAGGACGATTGCTTCGTATTTTTTGCTGCGAATCTCTTCTACCGTAGTGCAGTCATTGCGGATTACCTCCACCTCTGCCCCCAGCTGGCACAGCAGCTGATAGACATTGTAGGTAAAGGAATCGTAGTTATCAAGGAGCAACAGCATTGTTCTCCACCTCCTCGACAATTCCGAACAGCACTTTTGCCTTTTGCAAAATCTCTCTGTATTCGTTAATGGCTACGGAGTCATAGACGATACCGGCACCGGCCTGAATTATCGCCTCATCTCCCTCGATACGCATGGTGCGGAGAGTGATACAGGTATCCATATTACCATCGAAATCAAGATAGCCGACGATACCGGCATAGGCGTTGCGGCGAACGCCTTCCAGCTCATTGATTATCTCCATAGCGCGGAGCTTCGGCGCACCGCTGACCGTTCCTGCCGGGAAGCAGGCCTTCAGCACATCCATCGGTGTGTACTCGGGCTTCTTCTTGCCCTTTACCTCTGAGACCATGTGCATGACATGGGAGAACTTCTCCACGACCTTCAGCTTGGTAACATGGACACTACCGGCCTCACTGATACGGCCGATATCATTGCG
>JAZLHS010000010.1:0-9520 GCA_045616885.1 Selenomonadaceae bacterium
CTGCCGGAGTCCTATGTCAATCACCGCCATAAGGTGGATTGAAATGCTGCAATAATTTCTGCAAACAAAAAGAGGGCTTACGCCGTATTTTTTATTTTGCGCTGTTAAACCTCACCCACCAGCTTCGCTGGTCCCCCCTCCCCAACGGGGAGGGTAAAGACCTTCTCCTTTGGAGAAGGTGACTCGCGAAGCGAGACGGATGAGGTAAATATTACTTCAGTACGCCAATTTCCTTGTAGTACTTGGCAGCACCCGGATGGAGCGGCATATTGGAGATGTCCTTTACGGCATCCTCAGGCTTCAGACCCTTCAGGTTCTTCTGAGCCTTGCCGAGCTTCTCGATGTTGGTCCAGAAGGACTTGGTGAGGTCATAGACAACCTGCTCCGGCAGGTCGCCGCGGCAGAACATTACCATCTTGATAGCGGAGGTCTTTACATCCTCTTTCTGGTTCGGATAGGTACCTGCCTTGATGGTGTAGGGAGCATACCAGGGGTAGTTCTTCTTCAGAGCAGCCATGGTGTTGTCGTCGATGTTGACGAGGTGGCAGCCGGAGGCCAGAGCCTGAGATACGGCGGCAGCCGGAGCACCGGACATAATCCAAGCGCCGTCGATGGTGCCGTTCTGGAGCATATCAGCAGCAGCAGCGAAGCCGATGAGCTGAGCGTCGAGGTCATCCGGGAATTTCATGCCAACGGTGGTGAGGTGAGCGTTGGCTTCGTTGTATACGGAGGAGCCGGCAGCGGCAACAGCGAACTTCTTGCCTTTGATGTCAGCGAGACTGTTGATACCGGACTTGTCGGTAGCTACGACCTGATTCGGGTTCATGTAGAGACCGGCGATAGCCTTCAAATCCTTGTAGGCGTGATCCTTGAAGCTGTCGGTACCGTTGAGGCACTGGTAGGCGTTGGAGGAGATGGCGATGGAGACCTGAGCTTCACCGTCGGAGACCATGTTCAGGTTGGCAATGCCGCCGGCAGATGCCTGACTAGAGGCATTAACAGAGGGAACAGTCTGGTTCCAGTTGTTGGTGATGGCAGCGCCGACTGCATAGAGGGCACCGGCTGCACCGGCCGTGGGGAAATTAATCTTCAGCTTGCCGCCGTTGTTGGCCGGAGCCTGCTGAGATGCTGCCTGCTTCGGAGCCTCTTCCTTTTTCTTCTCTCCGCCGCCGCAGCCGGCCAGAAGGCCGATGGACATGGAGGCGATGAGGCCAGCAGTCACGAGTTTTTTCCAGAGTTTCATAGTGATACATCCTTCCATAAAAATTTTTATTGAAATTTAAAAGTAACGCTAAGTTAAATGCAGATTTGTTGGCGAAGCCAACATACCTTAATGTAGTCCCGACGAAAATATCATCTATAAGGAAACCTTTACGAACGCCGGTACTTAGCGACCTACAAGCTAGACTAACTCACTTAATAAGTCTGAGCGTAGCGACAGACGAATTTAGTGAGTGTCATGCATGCGACCTTAGCGATGTCGAGTGTAACGACGACAGAACTTAGGGAGTCGCAAGGCTTGCGCGGTAGGAGCTTAGTACCGTTGCGTGAGTAAAAGAGTGAGAACGAGTTTCCGCTAGATGATATTTGTCGGTGGGGCTAATCCGTTGTATGTCTTCGGTATTCCTGTCTGACAGAAACCCGTTTGCACTTATTTATTCACGCAGCGGTGCTAGGTTCCCGCTTCGTATGCTTACTCGCGGATTACCAAGCACCGGCGTTCATAATGGTTTCTTTACAGACAGGAATCCCTTAAGTCTCACATTAAGGTAGGCTCCGCCGTTCCCTTATCATTCCTGCGCATGAACTGATATACAACAACGACAGCCAGACAGCCGAAACCGATGGCATCGGTCATAGTATCAGCGTAGAGCAGCAGCGGGCAGGCGATAGCCAGCAGGGCCCGCTCGATGATGCCGGCATTCCTGATGACCCATCCTTCCAGTGCGGCAACCAGCGCGATAGTGCCGAGGGAGGCAGTAAAGATAGCCCACGCGGTCTGACTCATGGCCACCGTCTTGTCAACGCCGATGAGCAGCACCGGATTGTCAAGGAAGAAGAAGGGAATGATAAAGCCGATGAGGCCAAGACGCACCGCCCAAATACCTGTCTTCGTCTGGTCACTGCCGGCAATACCCGCCGCTACATAGGCGCTCATGGCCACCGGCGGAGTGATATTGGACAGGCAGGCGTAGATGAGGCAGAAGAGGTGCGCGGTGATAGGCAGCGTGCCGGACTCGATGAGTACCGGGACGGCTACCGCCTGCACGATAACGTAGGCGGCAACACCGGGAACGCCCATGCCCAGAATGGTGGACATTATCATGACCAGCAGGCCGGTGAGATAAATATTGTTGTTCTCTACGAAGGAGAGAATGAGATAGCCCATATTGAGGCCGATGGAGGACAGGGTAACGGTGCCGATGATGACGCCGATGACGACGCAGCAGACGCCTACGCTGATAGCGGAGCGGGCACCTTCAACGGTAGCGGCCACTATCTTGTCCATACCCATGCGGGTCTCCTTGCGGAGCCAGCTGGCACCCACAGTAGCGAAGATACTGACGACGGCGCTGAAGAGCGGCGTATAGCCGGCGAACATCATTCCCAGCAGAGTGACAAGGGGAATAACGAGATGTCCCTGAGTCTTCAATACTTTCATCGCCTCGGGAATATTTTCCTTCGACAGACCGGAGAGACCCAGCCGCTTCGCCTCAAAGTGGACGGAGAAGAGCAGTCCCAGATAGTAGAGGAAGGCGGGAACGAACGCCGCCAGCATGACAGCAGTGTAGCTGATACTCAGGAACTCCGCCATGACGAAGCCGACGGCTCCCATTATCGGGGGACAGAACTGACCGCCGGTAGACGCCACCGCCTCTACCGCGCCGGCGAAGTCCTTCTTGTAGCCGGTGCGTTTCATCAAGGGTATCGTGATGGTGCCTGTGGTGGCAACATTGGCGATAGCGGAGCCGTTTATCATGCCCAGCAGGGCAGAAGCTACGACAGCTACCTTTGCCGGGCCGCCGGAGGTCTGACCAACAAGGGTCAGGGAGAAGTCATTGATGAAGTCGGAGAAGCCGCTGTGCTTCAGGAACGCACCGAAGACAACGAACATGAAGATATAGGTCGCGGATACGCCGATACCGGTACCAAGGACACCCTGAGTCCCCCAGAACTGGGTGATGAGGACGCGCTTCAGGGTGAAGCCGTTGTGCCCCAGCAGACCGGGCAGGTATTCGCCGAACCAGTTGTAGCCAAGGAAGATGAGAGCCAAGAACATGAGATTGCCGGAGGCTCGGCGGGCGGCCTCGAAGACCAGCAGCAGCGCCACGGCGGCGATGCCCAGCTCAAAGTTGCTCACTCGTCCGCCCATAGCGGCTATCTTCGTGTAGTTCATGATGAGGTAGCCGAAGGTACCGACGCTGAGGACGATACAGAGGATATCCCACAGAGGCGGCATCGTCCTTATCCGCTTCTCCTTCTTGTAGGTGGGAAAAAGCAGGAAGGTGAACACCAGCAGGAAGATACAGTGGAAGGCTCTCAGGTTGATAGCGCTGATGGAGCCGATGGTGGTAAAGTACAGCTGGAACACCGTCCACAGACAGAGCATACCGACGATGAGCTTGCCCAGCGGGCCGGTGTAGGTACGCATCCGGGAATCGGCTTCCTTTTCCTCCAGCATGGCCTGAGCTTTTTTCTCCAGCTCAGCATCCGCTGCGAGGATTTCTTTATTGTCTGACAAAGAACACACCTCAAATTTTATTAAGTGACCGGTTCCCCGAAGGGGAACATTCCTTAATTTGTTTCCTTGTGAATATAACTTGTAAGAAAACCGTTAATCAACATTGGTACTTGGCGATTGACAAGTAAGCATACGCAGTCAGAGCCTAGTACCATTATAATGCCGTTTTTTAGAAAATTGCGAAGCAATTATTCCTAATCGCATTCAACGGCTTTAGCCGTTATGTTGATTACCGAGCGAGAGCGGGTTTTCGTCAAGTTTTATTCTCAAGGTTAGTAATATCTTTCATTTGCCATCACCCCTCCGACCTGCTTCGCAGGCCACCTCCCCTATAGGGGAGGCTTTCGGGCAGTCGCAAATATCCTAAACAACGGCATTATATCGCAATTTTGCCTATATAACAATACGAAGTCTAAGGATTTTATTCATTGTTCCTCAACCCAAAATATGCTATAATCAATCATGTGAAAGTGTCTGTTAACAGTGATGATAGATAAGCATAAAACTTTGAGGTGATATTTTTTGGATTACGGTCAGGATAAAATCGTTTCCGTCGACCTTGCGTCGGTAATGAAAAATTCCTATATCAACTACGCCATGAGCGTCATCGTCTCCCGTGCGCTGCCGGATGTCCGTGACGGCCTGAAGCCCGTTCACCGCCGCATCCTCTACGCCATGCAGGAGGCTGGCATGGGCTCCAATAAGCCCTACAAGAAGTCTGCCCGTATCGTCGGTGAAGTACTGGGTAAGTATCATCCCCACGGTGACAGTTCCGTATACGATGCTATCGTCCGCATGGCGCAGGACTTCTCCATCCGCTACCTTTTGGCAGACGGCCACGGCAACTTCGGCTCTGTGGACGGTGACCCGGCAGCCGCAATGCGCTACACCGAGGTTCGCATGTCCAAGATATCCGAGCTCATGCTGAAGGATATCGAGAAGAACACCGTTGACTTCACTCCCAACTACGATGAATCTCTCAACGAGCCTACCGTCCTCCCCGCCCGTTTCCCCCAGCTGCTGGTAAACGGCTCCGAGGGTATCGCCGTCGGTATGGCCACCAAGATACCGCCCCACAACCTGAAGGAAGCTATTGACGGCGCCCTCATGGTGCTGGACAATCCCCAGGCCACCGTCGACGACCTCATGACCGTCATTCAGGGTCCGGACTTCCCCACCGGCGCTCAGATTATGGGCTTCGGCGGCATCAGCGATATGTACCACACCGGCCGCGGCTCCATCAAGATGCGAGCTGTCAGCCACATCGAAGAAATAAAGAACGGCAAGAAGCAGATAATCGTCACCGAGCTGCCCTATCAGGTAAACAAGGCGCGTCTCATTGAGTCCATCGCCCAGCTCCATCGTGACAAAAAGGTCGAGGGCATCACCGCCCTCCGTGATGAGTCCGACCGTGACGGTATGCGCATCGTCATCGAGCTGAAGCGCGACGCTACCCCCAAGGTCGTCCTCAACCAGCTCTACAAGCATACCCAGCTGCAGGAGACCTTCGGTGCCATCCTGCTGGCTCTCGACGGCGGCACTCCCCGCACCATGAATTTGGCGGAGATACTTACCGCCTACATCGAGCATCAGAAGATTGTCACCCGCCGCCGTACCGAGTACGAGCTGGACAAGGCAAAGGCCAGAGCCCACATTTTGGAAGGCTTGACCATCGCTCTTGACCATCTGGATGCCGTCATCACCACCATCCGTCAGAGCAAGGACGGCGAGATTGCCAAGGCCGCTCTCATGCAGGGCTTCGGTCTCTCCGAGAAGCAGGCTCAGGCAATTCTCGACATGCGCCTCCAGCGCCTCACCGGTCTGGAGCGCGACAAAATTCGCGAGGAATATCAGGAAATATTGAAGACTATCGACTGGCTGAACAGCGTCCTCTCCGATGAAGAAAAGCTCAAGGGCATCATCAGAGAAGAGCTGACTGCCGTCCGGGAGCAGTTCGGCGACGACCGCCGCACTCAGATAGTAGCCGCAGACGGCGAGATAGATCTGGAATCTGTCATCCCCACCGAGGATATCGTCGTCACCCTCACCAGAGGCAGCTACATCAAGCGCCTGCCCCTCACCACCTACCGCTCTCAGAAGCGCGGCGGCAAAGGCATCACCGGCATGAAGACGAAGGACGAGGACATCGTCGAGACCCTGCTCCTCACCACGACCCACCATACCATCCTCTTCTTCACCAGCCGCGGCCGCGTCTACAAGCTGAAGGGCTACGACATCAACGAAGCCACCCGTCAGGCGAAGGGTCAGCACCTGTCCAACCTGCTGCAGCTCTCCGGCGGCGAGAAGATAACGGCGGTCATTCCTATACGCAAATTCACCGGCGACTGCAAGACCGACAAAGAGCGGGAGCAGGTCAGCCAGTTCCTGGAGGAAAACTTCCTCCTCATGGCTACCAAGCGCGGCATCGTCAAGAAGACTCCCCTCTCCGCCTTCGACAACATCCGCTCCGGCGGCATCATCGCCATCAAGCTGGACGGCGACGACGGTGACAAAGGCGAGGGCGAAACCGAGAACATCACCGTACCCAACAGCGGCGGCGATATCCTCATCGGCGGCGACTTCGACGACAGCGATTTCCTCCAGAGCGAATCCGAGGACGGTCTCGACGGCGGCATGGACGAGCTCATCTCCGTCCGCCTCACCAACGGCACCAGCGATGTTATCATCGGCACCAGAGACGGTCAGGCCATCGTATTCAACGAAGCCGGCGTCCGCGCTATGGGTCGTCAGACCCGCGGCGTAAAGGGCATCACTCTGATAGACAGTGACGAAGTCATCGGCATGGATGTCGTAGAGGATCTAGCAAACGACGGCCGTGAGGTCCTTGCCATCACTCAGCTGGGCTTCGGCAAGCGCACCCCGCTGGTGGACTATCGCAAGACAGCCCGCGGCGGCAAAGGCGTGAAGAACTTCAAGGTCGCCGAGAAAACCGGCTCCGTCATCGGACTGAAGCTGGTCAAGGGCGATGAAGAGCTGCTCCTCATCACCACCGGCGGCATCGTCATCCGCACCCCCATCGAGGACATCAGAAATGTCAGCCGCAACACCAGCGGTGTAAAGGTCATCACTCCTACCCCCGGCGACATGGTTGCCTCCTTCGCTGTCAGCGACATCAAGGAAGAGGGCAGAGAGGACGACTACGCCGGACTCCGTGTCGTAAAGGCAGAGCCTAACGAAATGGAAAAGGCTGCTACCATCGCCCGGGAGGCTCAGGCCGCCGACAAGGCTCTTGATAACCTCACCGGCCCGGATGAAGAATAACGATAATACTTTGTGGACTATTGTACGAATTGTACGGTAGTCCACTTTTTATTTGTCCATTTTCTTTGCTGTTTTACCCCTCCGGCCTCGCTACGCTCGGCCACCTCCCCTATAAAAAGGGGAGACTTTGTTTCGTTTCGCCTAAAAACGAGACGGCAACGCCGCTTTTGTACCTAATGTATTTTCTTCATTCACACCCCGCTAAATTTATTGCAATATCTTCCTAATTAAAGTACAATTACAATAGCATTTTTGTAACTTACAATAACTTATACCTATACCATATTCGTGTCTGCGCTCGAACAGAGCCTCAAGGTCGGTGATACTACGCTGAAAAAAATTACAGCGTCATTTCTCCTCTTTCTCTCCTTCCTACTGAGCGGTATCGTCTCCGATGGCAGTACCGCCCTAGCCGCCAGCCGCATCGTGCGGGTAGGCTACCTATTGGAAGCGGGCTTTCAGGAGGGCGCTGCCGGTGAGGCGAAATCCGGCTACGGCTACGAATACCTTCAGGAAATCTCCTACTACAACAACTGGCAGTACGAGTATGTCTACGACCGCTTCGACAGCCTGCTGGAAAAGCTCCGCCGCGGCGAAATAGACCTGATGGGCGGCGTGGTCAAGACCCCGGAGCGCGAGAGTCAGCTGCTCTTCAGCATTCTCCCCTGCGGCATCGAGGATTACTACATCTACTTTGTCGGCGGCCGCTCGGATATCACCATCGGCCAGCCCAGCACCCTCAGTCACAAGGCAATCGGCATTACCCCCGGCCGCTACCAGACCGAGCTATTCAGCAAATACTGTGTCAGAAACAATATTCAGTGTATAACCGTCCCCATCGAGTCTCAGGCTGCCCGCGAGCTGGCTCTCAGCAACGGCCTCGTTGACGCCATCATCTCCACCCCCATTACCCGCATGACCACGCGGGACAACCGCTTCGTCATGGGCTCCCGGGTAGGCCGGACATCCACCTACTTCGCAGTCACGCGGGAAAACCCTGAGATTCTTGATGAGCTGAACTACGCCATGCGGCAGATAAACCGCAAAAATCCGCTGTTCAACGAGGAGAATTACCTGAAATATGTAAACAGCAGCACCATAGTTTCTGCCGTCAGAGCCGATGATGAAAAGCATTTCATCGCGAAAAATCCGGTACTCTCCGTAGGCTATGTGCAGGGCGTCGTCCCATACTGCGATACAGACCTGAATTCACCCACCTCTGTATCGGGAATCCTGCCGGAAGCCCTTCGCCACATTTCCTCCGTCACCGGCCTCAGCTTCCGCTATGTCCCCTTCGAGACAACCGGCCAGATGATTTACGCCCTGAAGGAAGGGAAGATCAATATCGCCTTGCCGATTGGCGGCGACCACTGGGCGGCTGAAGAGCAGAATATCATCATCACGAAGCCCGTCGCTCAGGCAAAAATGGCTCTGGCCTACCAGCGAGAGGACGCTACCAGCTACCTGGATCTCCTGAAGCGTGTGGCCGTGCCGGTACAGAATGACTCCCACGCCTACTACCTCAAGCGCTACTACCCTCAGTCGCAGATAGAATACTACGCCAATATGCAGGAGTGCCTTATCGCCGTCCGCAGCGGCCGGGCTGACAGCGTCATCATCGATTCCGATGTATTCAACAATCAGAATGCCCAGCGCCGGGCAGTAAACGCTGCCTATCGGGAATTCCCCCTGCCTGAGGTCTACGGCGTATCCATGGCGGTAGCCGCCGGCAACAGTACCCTCCAGTCCCTGCTGAACCGCGGCATCTCCTCCCTGCCCGAAGGCATCATCAATGATGCCCGCATCAAGGCAATGAGCAAAAATGATACGGCTGTCGTTTCCTCCACCATGGGAACCACCGCCGTCATCGCCGCCGCCATCATCGTCCTGCTGCTCTTCATCGTCATCACCTGGATATACAGAAAGCTGCAAAAGAGCCGACAGGAAACGCAGCTCATGTCCGAGCTGCTGGAGCAGGTAAACCGCGGCTCTCTGGAAAGAGCCACCGTCTACGAAGCTCTCTGCCATACTGTCCGTCACTTCCTCGACGATATTGAGGCCAACGCCATCGGCCTGAAATCAGCCCAGCCCGCAGAAAATCTCCGAGCCATCACCAACATCAGGACGATTGGCAAGGGTCTCGACACCGTAATGAACGACGTCCTTAACATCAGTCGCATCGAAATCGGCGAAGTCATGTACACCAGAGAGAAGATTGACCTTGACAAACTCCTCCATCAGATTATCGAGGACGGTGAGCAGCTGGGCGCTCACCGGCAGGTGACTATCGACTCCAACATCTACCTGCTCCACAAGGAAGTTTATTCATCCCCCCGTCAGCTGGAATACATCATCCGGCAGCTGTTGCCTCTGGCTGTCATCTACTCCCGCGACGGCCATGCGGCCTCCCTCACCGCCACCGAGCTTATCGACGACCTGGCTGCTGCGGACAGGAACTTCGCTTTCTTCCGCTTCATCATCGCCGACAGCGGTATC
>JAZLHS010000011.1:0-58922 GCA_045616885.1 Selenomonadaceae bacterium
CCTGCCCATCTCGAAGCTGCGAACCAGTTCGACAACACAGTCAACATCCTGACCGGCACAGAAGCCTTCGCCAAGTCCGATGGAAAAAGATACGGGCCAGTTGTTCTCGCGAACTGCTCCGTCATTGACAGCGTCAACGAGGATACAGCCTCTCAGCTTGTGAATTACCCGACCGATAGGGTCGACCAGCATGGCTATGCCGTCATCCTTCAGCAGCTGCTGAGCCTCGGCAAAGCTGGCGGCACAGCGGCAGGTCACTCGCTCCACCGTCTTCTCGCCGCTGTATACACAGTCAGCGAAGGATGCCTCGCGGCGAATAGATGAAGGCCGCGCCTGCTCCAATATCAGCACTTTATAGCCGACTCGCCATAGGGTGATGGCAATGCCGGTACTGATATCGCCGCCGCCCCTCAGCACGATAAGGTGCTTCAACAGTTCATTCTTCATGGTGAAGTCCTCTCTTATCTCACTTGCTCATTTATCTCATTACTCTTGCCAGTCTTATTTATCTTCGTAAGGACGAACTCTCAGGCGAACACCCCGCTCGTCACAAATCTTCTGACAGAGTTCTATTTCTTTTTCGTCCTCTACATGGTCGACCACAGTCAGCACCACATCAGGGACATATTTTTTCATATTCTGGGCGAAGGTCAGCATCGCATCATATGATTTGATTCCAAATTTGCTGCGGGTCAGCTCAAGATAGCGCTCCGCATTGGAGGCATTGAGGCTGATAGAGCAGGTGTCGAGAATATTCCCGGCAAAGTCCGGCGTCGTATCGCGGTCGTACTCCAAATCACTGAGGCCGTTTGTATTGAGGCGGGTCTTGACTGTGGGATGATTTGCTTTCACCCACTTCAGCAGAGTGATGATGTCTGGCAGACGCATAGTCGGCTCACCGAAGCCGCAGAAGACGACCTCACTGACCAGCTCCCAAGGAACATTCTCCAGTTCTTTCACTACCGTATCCACTGCCGGCTCCCCACCTTTCAGCCAAAGGGTGGAAGTCTCTGCCATCTCCTTCATCTCGCGCAGACAGAAGGTGCAGGCACAGGTGCAGCGGTTGGTAAGATTTACATAGATACTGCGGCTACCTTCTGGGTAGCGGCGCAGACTTTCCGGGATAGGGATATACTCCCCGCCGGTATCTACAGCATATACAATCATTTTTCTTCCCTTTACTTATCTGTTTAGCTCACATAAGCGGATTCAGGTCAAGATTTTCAAAGCCGCTGAGCAGGCCGCGCAGCTGACAGACGATAGCCTTTACCGAGCCGGGGCGGCGTCCCTCTACATTCAGCGGCAGCAGCGGATCATGGAGAGAGCGGCGAAGCAGTGCCCAGCCGTCCGGGAACACAAGGCGCACACCTTCATAGGACGGAGCGGCGATTTTTATTCCTGCTTCCTTCGCTCTGTATTCAAAGGTTTCAAGAACCATCCCGCCGTAGTTGGCGACATTATCAACGCCGGTAATCTTCAGACGGTACTCTTCGGCTTCAGCGGGATAACCGAGCTTGGCAATCAGGTCGCCGAGGCGTCGTCCTTCCCGACGAGCCTTCGCCGCAGCGATGACCAGCTTCACAGCCAGATAGGCGCCGTCGTCAAGGTAGTAGTTCTCCAGCAGCGCTCCGTGACCGCTGGTCTCGATAGCCAAGGGACTGACCGTCCCCTCGCCGTTCAGACGGCGGCATTCGTTGATGACATTTTTATAGCCGCGCTGGAAACGATGATGGACAAGACCCAGTTCCTTCGTCAGGAATTCGGCCAGCTCATCGCTGGTAACCGAGTCGGTGATGATGGTGCTGCCGGGATAATCCGGAGCCAATACCGCGGCTATCATAGCAATTAGAGCATTGCGACTTACTTCGGTGCCGTCCTCCAGCACTGCGCTCATGCGGTCCACATCGGTGTCGAAGATGAGTCCCAAGTCAGCCTTTGCGGCAAGGACACCCTCACGGATAGATTCCATGGCTTTTGCGTTTTCCGGATTTGGCTCATGGTAGGGGAACATTCCGTCCGGAGCCAGATAGAGGCTGCCGGATACATCTGCTCCCAGAGGCTCCAGCACTCCGCCGGCAAAGAAGCCACCGGCACCGCTGCCGGCATCGATAACGATGTGCATATCAGCCAGCGGCTGCTCCGTTTCCTCTGCACCAAGTCCCTTGCAGATAACGCCGCGGAGATGGTTGCAGTAGCGCTCAATAAGTGGATAGCTTATCGTCTCTTTGAGACTGCCGTTCTGGGCGGGAGTGTCGGATGCCTTCATGAGCAGCTCCTTGATGTCACCCTTTTCCAGTCCACCATCGGCAGTAAAGAATTTCATGCCGTTGCGATTGAAGGGGAGATGGCTGGCGGTTATCATTATCGAGCCGTCCATCGCCGGGAACTTCGGCTCGGCTGCTTCGTCAAAGACGATGGACATGAACATGGCCGGAGTGGAGGCCAGACCGCAGTCGTATCCCTCGGCACCCATGCCGATGATCGCCTTCAGCGCCTCGCCCTTCAGCGCCGGTCCGGTGAGACGAGAGTCAACACCTACAGCAATCTTCAGCTTGTCTGCCGGTTTTCCGGTCTTGCCGGACAGCCAGCCGGTGTAAGCAGCGGCGATGCGATTTACCGCCTCGCCGGTAAGATTTACGGCTTCACCCGGTCTGCCGTCCATGGCAACACCACGAACGTCACTGCCGTTTTGCAGAGCGAGAAAATTCTCTATCGATAAACTCATGATCATTTTCCTCTGTTTCTCAATTTTCTTACTTAAATTCCGGACTTTGCAGCTTCAGGTCAGCCGGCGGGATAATGCAGGGCTCCATTCCGCCGGTAACAGTCAGCGCCCGATAGTAGGCCGTGCAGATGTCTTCCACATACATCGCCTTCACCAGCGCATCGTCAACGCCCTTGCTGCTGACAGTCATTACTCCGTGGTGAGCCAGAAGCATAGCGTCACCTTTCGTCAGCGGCAGCCTCACGGAGTCGGCCAAAGCCTGTGAACCCTGCCGTCCGTATACTGCCACGGGAATGTAGCCCATGTTCTTCTCACAGCCAAGATGTCCGCTCTCGGCCAGTACCGGCGGCACCGGCTTCTCGATTATTGCGAAGGCTAGAGCGTATGGAGAATGAGTATGAGCCACGGCATTGATGTCCGGTCTTGCCTCATAGGCCGCCACATGCATCAGTGATTCACTGGAAGGCTTCCGGTCATTCTTATTCTCAAGGATTTTCAATTCCTTGTCAATGATTATTATATCATCCTCGGTCATCGTCATCCGGTCAAGTCCGGAGGGGGTGATGGCGATACATTTCCGCTCATTATCGATGCGGCTGAAATTGCCGGAGCGAGGACGGCACAGACCGGCTTCCTCCGCTCTCTGCGCAGCGGCAATTACCTCCCGTTTCATTTCTTCGTACATTTCATTCTCCTGCTATTTGCGGCCAGAAGGACTCGCCCCTGCCGCTGTATTTTTCCTCGACTCTCAGCATCTGAGCCACCGTAGCCCCCAAATCGGCGAAGCTGCTGCGAGTACCCATATCGGTTCCTGCCTTTACAGCCGCACCGTAAATAAGCACCGGCACATATTCGCGCGTGTGGTCGCTGCCGGCCCCCTTCGGGTCACAGCCATGGTCAGCCGTAAGAATCACAACATCGTCGGCCTCCATATCACCAATGAACTCCGTCAGCTGTTCGTCGAAATCCTCAAGCGCCTTGGCATAGCCCTCCGGGTCACGACGGTGACCGAACTTCATATCAAAATCTACCAGATTGACAAAGCAGAGTCCCTGCCAATCTTTCTTCTTCAGCATAGCGATTGCCTTGTTCATGCCATCGGCATTGCCGTCCATAGCCAGATGGTCGGTGACAGCCCGTCCAGCAAAGATATCGCGAATCTTTCCGACCGAGATGACCTTCTGTCCGTCCGCAGCAACAGCATCCAGTACAGTGGGACCAGTAGGCTCCAGCGCATAGTCATGACGCCCGCTTGTCCGCTCATAGTCGGGAAATGTCCCGACGAAAGGACGGGCGATGACTCGGCCTACGCCCCAGGGAGTACCGCCGGCACATATCTTCCGTGCCTTTTCGCAGAGAGCGTACAGCTCCTCGCGGCTGTATATATCTTCATGGCAGGCTATCTGCAGCACGCTGTCGGCAGAAGTATAGACGATAGGCTTGCGGGTTTTTATATGCTCCTCACCGAAATCATGGATGACCTCGGTACCGGAGTACGGTCTGTTGCAGAGTACGCCAATGCCGAAGGCTTCTTCCAGTCTGGCGATAAACTCAGGGGGAAATCCCTCGGGGAATGTCGGCATCGCCTGTTCGCTCACCACACCGGCAATCTCCCAGTGACCGGTAACCGTATCCTTACCCAAAGATTTCTCTGCCATCCGGCAGTATGCTGCTGTCGGCTTCTTGCACAGTTCGCCGGTCAGCTTTCCGTTTCCTTCAATATTAAACAAGCCAAAACGGCTCATCTCCGGCACGGCAAATCCCGGCACCTCCGTTACCGAACGGAGAGTATTCACGTCGCCGTCGCCGAAGGCCGGAGCGTCCGGCAGAGCGCCGCAGCCAAAGCTATCCAATACAATGAGAAATACGCGTTTTACATTCATTTTCGTCACCCCACCGCTTCTAAAAATCAACGATAAGTTTACTACTCTAATCAGTATCTTATTCGCCATCCCTGCGAATTATCCTCTATAAAATTTATCCGAAAGAAAAACATTATTGTTTCCCCATTTCATAAATTTGATATATAATAGAAGCAATTGATATTTCTGTATATTCTGTAATAACCCGGAGGAACACAAAATGAACACCGAAATGCTAAAGGTTCGTCCCCGTCGTCTGAGAGTAAATCCCACGCTCCGCAGCATGGTTCGTGAGACCACCCTCTCCATAACGGATTTCGTCTATCCCCTCTTCGTCGTTGCCGGCGAAAATGTGCATGAGGAAATCCCCTCCATGCCCGGCGTCTACCATCTGTCTGTTGACAGAGCTGTAGAGGTAGCGAAGGCTGCCGCCGCGCTTGGCATTCCCTCCGTTGAAATCTTCGGCCTGCCCGAATACAAGGATGAAATCGGCAGCTCGGCCTGGGACATGACCAGCCCGGTTCAGCGTGCTATCGCCGCTATCAAGAAGGAAGTCCCCGAGCTGATAATCGTCGGCGATGTCTGCCTCTGCCAGTACACAAGCCACGGCCACTGCGGATGTCTGGACGGCAAATATGTAGACAATGATAAGACCCTGCCGCTCCTGGCCAAAGTCGCTGTCAGCCAGGCTGATGCCGGTGCCGACATCATCGCGCCCTCCGACATGATGGACGGACGCGTAGCTGCTATCCGCGACGGTCTCGACGAAGCCGGTCATCAGAACATCTCCATCATGAGCTATGCCGTCAAGTACGCCTCCGGATTCTACGGCCCCTTCCGCGATGCTGCCGACAGCACACCTCAGTTCGGCGACCGCCGCCAGTATCAGATGGATCCGGCCAACATCCGCGAAGCTCTCAAAGAGACCATGCTGGATGTAGAAGAAGGCGCCGACATCATCATGGTCAAGCCTGCTATGGCTTATCTCGATGTTGTCGCCAAGGTCAAGGAGATAACCGACTGCCCCATCGCCTGCTACAATGTCAGCGGCGAATACTCCATGATAAAGGCCGCCGCTGCCAACGGCTGGATTGACGAAAAGCGCATCACCCTCGAAACTCTCACCTCCATGAAGCGTGCCGGCAGCGACATCATCATCACCTATCACGCTATGGAGGCTGCAAAGTGGCTGGCTGAGGGCTGATATAACAGGTTTTACCCCTCCGGCCATGCTGCGCTCGGCCACCTCCCCTAAAGGGGAGGCTTCCTATATGTAAATCAGGCTGCCGTATTGCCCGTGAGAAAACCGTTAATCAACACCGGTACTTTGCGACTGACAAGCTAGCCAGCGCAGTCAGAGCTTAGTACCGCTGTGTTGATTACCGCGCGAAAGCAGGTTTTCGTCGGGCAATAGGGCAGTCTTCAGTCAAATAAAACTTTTGGGAGATACGATATGCTTAATCTTGAAAAATCCGCGGCCGCTTTTGCCGAAGCCAAAAGCCTCATGCCCGGCGGCGTCAACAGCCCGGTCCGCTCCTACCGTTCCATGGGCTCCACCCCTCCCTTCATCGCCAAAGCGAAAGGCTCCAAAATCTACGACATCGACGGCAACGAATACATCGACTACGTTCTCAGCTGGGGGCCAATGGTTGTTGGCCACGCTCACGACGAAGTAATCGCCGCCATCAATGAGGCTGCTGCCCTCGGCACCAGCTACGGCGCTCCCACGCTTCGTGAGTCCGAGCTTGCCAAGCTCGTCATGACCGTCTACCCGTCCATCCAGCGAATCCGCATGGTCAACAGCGGCACCGAAGCTACTATGAGCGCGCTTCGTCTGGCTCGCGGCTATACGAAGCGTGACAAGATAATCAAATTTGTCGGCTGCTATCACGGCCACAGCGACAGCCTGCTGGTAAAAGCCGGCTCCGGCCTCGCCACCTTCGGCGTTCCCGACAGTCCCGGCGTCACCGCCGGTGTCGCCAACGACACCATCACCGTCCCCTACAACGACCCGGAAGCACTCACCGCTGTGATGAAAGAGCACGGCAGTGAAGTCGCCGCCATCATCGTGGAGCCGGTAGCCGGCAACATGGGCTGCATCCTGCCGAAGCAGGGCTACCTCGGCTTCCTCCGCAAAATCACCGAGGAATACGGTGCCCTCCTCATTTTCGACGAAGTAATGTGCGGCTTCCGGGCAAGCCTCGGCGGAGCTCAGGCTGCCTATGGCATCACACCGGATATCACCTGCCTCGGCAAAATAATCGGCGGCGGTCTCCCGGTCGCTGCTTACGGCGGCAAGGCTGAAATCATGGACTGCGTCAGCCCGGCCGGCCCTGTCTATCAGGCCGGTACTCTCTCCGGCAACCCGCTGGCTATGGCTGCCGGTATCGCCACTCTGAAAATCCTCACCGCTGAGCCGGAGCCCGGTCAGCCGGATACTAACAGAATTCTCACTCTGAAGGTCAAGGAAATCCTCGCTGCCGTAGACGCTGCCGCAAAAAAATACGGCGTAGCCGTCCAGCTCCATCAGGCAGGCTCCATGTTCGGCATCTTCTTCAGCGAAAAAGATGTAGAGAACTACGAGGACGCCGAGGCCTGTGATCAGGAAGCCTTCAAGGTCTGGTTCCACTCCATGCTGGAGCAGGGCATCTATCTGGCTCCCAGCCAGTTCGAGACAATTTTCATGTCTATGGCTCACAGCGATGAAGATATCGCCAAGACCATCGCCGCCATCGATGTGGCTATGAAGGCCGTCGCCGACTCAAAAAAGTAAAATAAGATGGCGAAGCCATCTATACCTCGATTTAAATCCGCCGTAACATGGTTAATAAGAAAACCGTTTATCCATGCCGGTACTTAGCGATTGACAAGCTGACCAGCGAAGTCAGAGCTTAGTACCGCTGCATGGATAACCGAATGAAAATGGGTTTTCGTTTAATCATGTTAGGCGGTACGATTAATTGAACTACTCGGAATAACAGTCTGACAGAAACTCGCTCCCGCTCATTTATTCACGCAACGGTACTAAGCTCCTGCTTCATATGCTTATTCGCAGGTCGCTAAGTACCGGCGTTCATAATGGTTTCTTTTCAGACAGTTATTCCTTCGTTTTTTAAGGAAGACCCCCTTGCAAATTAAAGGAGGACAATCATGAATAACTTTACCTTCTATACCCCCACCGAAATCGTCTTCGGCAAGGACACCGAAGCAAAGGTTGCCGACCTCACCAAAAAGCATGGCGGCACCCGCGTCCTCATCGTCTACGGCGGCGGCTCCGTAAAAAAGAGCGGCCTGCTGGACAGAGTTGAAGAAACGCTGAAAGCTGCCAACATTCCCTTTGCCGAATTCGGCGGCGTCCAGCCGAATCCCCGCCTCTCTCACGCCCGTGAAGGTGTAAAGGCTGCCGCTAAGTTCGGTGCCGACCTCATCCTGGCTGTGGGCGGCGGTTCCGTCATCGACACATCAAAGGCCATCGCTCACGGCGCAGCCGACCTGTCCACCGACATCTGGGAATACTGGTCCGGCAGCAAGACCGTGGCTCAGTCCATTCCCGTCGGCGTCATCCTCACCATCAGTGCCGCCGGCAGTGAGACCAGCAGCAGTGCCGTCCTCACCAACGAGGAAACCGGCAAAAAGTGCGGCGTCAACACCGACTTCAATCGCCCTGCCTTCGCCATCATGAATCCTGAGCTGACCTACACGATTCCCCGTCGTCAGCTGGCCGCCGGCATCGCCGACATCATGATGCACACCCTTGACCGCTACATCACCCACGAGGAAGGCAATGAGTTCACCGACAGGGTAGCGGAAGCTCTCCTTAAGAACCTCATCCGCTTCGCAAAGCTGGCAATGACCAACCATCGTGACTATCAGGCTATGAGTGAAATAATGTGGTGCGGCTCAGTCAGCCACAACGGCTTCACTTCCCTTGGCCGCACGATGGACTTCGGCGTTCACAAGCTGGGTCACGAGCTGTCCGGCTTCTACGATGCCATCCACGGTGAGACACTCACTACCATGTGGCCGGCCTGGGCCCGCTACGTGATGATGGACAAGCCGGAGCGCTTCGCCCAATATGCTGAGAATGTCTGGGGCGTCTGCGTCGGCACTCCTATCGAGCGCGCAAGAGCCGGTATCCGTGAGACCGAGGAATTCTGGCACAGCCTTGGTCTTCCCCTCTCCTTCACCGAGCTGGGCATCGGCATTAAAGACGATGCGGAAATCGAGAAGCTTGCCGACAGCCTCTCATCCGGCGGCACAAAAAAAGTGGCCGTCTTCCGCCCGATTGGCAAGGAAGAGGCCATCGCCATCTACAAGCTGGCAAATCACTAATCATAATTTTGTTAAGGGCAGAGAGAATGACAAAGCATTCTCTCTGCCCTTTCCTTAATGTAATTGCGCCGAATATAGTCTGTAAGAAAACAGTTTATCTGCGCCGGTGCTTAGCGACTGACAAACCAGCAGGTGCTGTCAGAGCTTAGCACCGCTGCGCAGATAACCTAGCGCAAGCGTGTTTTCGGCAGACAATATTCGGCAGCTCCGTTATAATATCTCTAATGTATCAGTGGTTACCTGACAGGGCAGCCGCCATATTTTTACTCCGGCCTCCTCCGCCTCTCGCAGAGCGATGCCAAACTCTGGATGCGTCTCCACATTGGGATAGACATCCCGGATTCCATTCATCTGAATGACGAAGGCAATGACAGTCGTGTATCCCTGCGCGGCCGCCGCCGTCAGTTCCCGAAGATGCTTCACGCCCCGCTCCGTGGGAGCATCCGGGAAGTAACCCACGCCGTCAATCTCCAAAGTGCAGCCCTTTACCTCCAGCAGAGTTTTCTCCGCGCCCTTCTCCAGATAGAAGTCAATGCGGGACTGACCGTATTTGTACTCCGGTCTTATCAGGTCATAGTCCTGCCGCTCCAGCCACTCCTTCACCACCTGATTAGGCGCCTGACTGTCAATATTTATCCAGCCGATATTTGGCTTATTGACCGCCACCAGATCATACTGAGTCTTTCTGGCCGGATTGTCACTTTTTACCAGCGCTACCTCCCGGCCGGGCAGCAGCAGCTCTTTACAGCGACCGGTATTCTTCACATGGACGGTCTCTCGTCTGCCCTCTATATCAACTATGGCGATGAAGCGATTGGGCCGCTCTGCAAATGCCCCGATTGTGCAGTTATCGTATCGCATGATGTTCCTCTCTTCCTTATTCTCTCTTCATCAGAGTGGTCTCACTATATCACACCGACGGGCCGTTTTCAAATCCCCGCTGTCTTGTCTCACATTGTTCCCCCATCTCAAAGGTGCTATAATAAACTTTATTCACTATTGAAAAAATACATTCAAAGGTCTTATATAAATGACTACAAAACATAAAGGCATGGCTCTCGCCGCTGCCGGAGCTGCCTTCTGGGGCTGCGCCGGTGTAGCCGCTCAGTTCGTCCTGCAGAACAGAGGCTTCTCCCCGGAGTGGCTCACTACCGTCAGGATGCTGCTGGCCGGAGCTCTGCTTCTCGCCTTCTGCCGATTTCGCGGCGAAAATATCACCGCCATCTGGCAGAACTCTCTGGATAAAAAAGAAATCATCATCTTCTCCCTGTTCGGCATGCTGATGACTCAGTACACCTACTACGCCTGCATCAACGTCAGCAATGCACCTACTGCCACCACGCTCGGCTATCTCATGCCGGTATTCATTGTAATCTATGTCGCCCTGCGTGACCGGCAGCTGCCCACGAAAACAGAAATGTTCTGCGTCTTTCTCGCCGTAGTC
Source organism: Selenomonadaceae bacterium (assembly GCA_045616885.1). GTDB lineage: Bacteria > Bacillota > Negativicutes > Selenomonadales > Selenomonadaceae > RGIG250. Next base: position 10,364 of record JAZLHS010000011.1, read on the forward strand.
GGCTCCGCTGTGCTGGTGACGAGAGGCGACTTCGGCACGCTGGCCATCACGCCCATGGCGCTATGCCTCGGTCTCACCACCGGAGCCTCGCAAGCCGTCTACACCCTGCAGCCCCGTCGGCTGCTTACTCTCTACTCTCCGGAACTGGTGGTAGGCTGGGGCGTATTGCTGGGCGGTATCTTCTTTACCCCCATTGCTCAGCCATGGCATTTCAGCGGCATCATGGACATGACCGCAGCTCTGTCCTTTGCTTACATCGTCGTTGGCGGCACAGTCTTCGCCTTCGTCCTCTACATGGCCAGTCTTCGCCTGGTCGGCCCATCCGACGCCGCTATGACCAGCTGCATTGAGCCGGCGGCTTCCGTCGTCGTCTCCGGTCTGGTGCTGGGCGTCACCTTCGGCCCGGCTGAGACGCTGGGCATGATGATGATACTGTCGGCCATCTGCATACTGGCCAGAAAGAACAGCTAAGGTACCCACATGATAAAAAAATTCTTCCACTATCTCGGAGTCGTCATCGGCTGCCTCATTGCCGCCGGCTCCATCAACGTCTTCCTCGTCCAGCACCATCTGCTGTCCGGCGGTCTCGCCGGTCTCGGTATCATCAGCTACTATATGTTCGGCCTGCCGGCCGGTACGGTCACGCTGGCCCTCAATGTTCCGCTCCTCGTCGCTGCCTGGCGGACGCTGGGGAAGAAATATGTAGCAGAAATCATCTTCAGCACCGTAATGTTCTCCGTTTGCCTCGATGCTACAGAGTTCATGAACCATCTGTATGTTACCGATGACATTCTTCTGGCCGCCATCTACGGCGGTGTCTTCAACGGTATCGGCTACGGCATACTCTACCGGCTGGGAGCCAACTCCGGCGGCATGGATATCGCTGCCGCCATCGTCAAGAAATATTATTCCTTCAATATGGGCGAGGTCGTATTCGGCATCAACTGCTGCATCATGCTGCTGGCCGCCTGCCTCTTCGGTCCGGCACCTGCCATGTATACCCTCATTTCCATGTTCATAGCCAGCCGGGTCTCTGATATGCTGGCCGCCGGCTTCAATCACCGCAAGGCGGTCATCATCATTTCCCAGTACCCCGAGCAAATCGCAGACGGCATCATCCATCGGCTGGAACGCGGCGCTACCTTCCTTGACGGTGCCGGTGCTTTCTACGGTGATGAGAAGCGCGTAGTCTTCTCCGTTGTCCGAATGACGGAGATTGCCCGCCTGAAAAATCTCATCCACGATGTAGACCCCACAGCTTTCATGATTTTCATCGATGCCAATGAGGTCATGGGGCGAGGCTTCACCCTCTCCCGCCAGACCGTGACCGATGCCCGAGCCGCCGGTGATAAGAGATTGGTCGGTTCCCGGTTTGATGACGGAGAATAACGCCGATGTCTTTTCTTTTTCACAGAGACAGACTATATGCACCTTGTAAAATAACCTTTGTCCATTTATAATAGTACATAGTATTGTTTACAATGGTATTTTTATCTCAAACAATCGGCTCGCTTCTCGAACTGAAGCGAACACTGCAAGAATAATCAACTATCATCTGAAAAAGAGTGATAACATGTTTACTCCGAAACTAAGCATTGCTATTGCCGCACTGCCGGACAGTGCCGTTGAGCTGCTCCGTTCCATTGTCCCCAAAGGCACGGAAGTCTCCGTCGCACCGTCACTGAAGGGTTCTACGGATTTGTCCTACGACATCATCATCATGGGAGACAACGCGGGGATGACCCCCGATGAGATTCACGATATCGCCCCTCAGACAGTCATCTATCTGGTCACCGACCATGAGAAATCTCTCAGTCCGGAAATGTTTTTGGGCGTGCAGGAAATATGGCCGGCCGATATGACAGAGACCATCTGGACTTATCGCCTCCGCCGTATGCTGGAAGATTTCGTCGCCCGAAAGAACGGCTACTACTACCGGGCTTCGCTTGATGCCATGATAAATTCCCTGCCGGATCTCATCTGGTTCAAGGATGTTCAGGGCGCTCATCTGAAGGTCAACGATGCGTTCTGCGACTTTGTCGGCAAAGCCAAATCGGATGTGGAAGGCCGCGGTCACTACTACATCTGGGGGCTCACCGAGGAAATGTACAAGAACGGCGAGTTCGTCTGTCTGGAGACGGAGGCCGAGGTTCTTCGCCGTGGTGTCACCTGTCACTTCGACGAACATGTAGAGAATGATTCCGGTGTCCGCAATCTGTCGACCTACAAGACACCTATCCGCGATGAAGACGGTACTATCATAGGAACGGTAGGCGTTGCCCATGACGTCACCACCGAGGCTTCACAGAAGCGCCGCATTGAGGACCTTGCTTTCTCCGATGCCCTCACCGGTCTCTACAATCGCTACGCTTTTTATACTATGCTGTCGCGTCGCCGCGGCACGCTCCGGGTCACTATCATCACCTTTGACCTTGACAACTTCCGACTGGTAAACGAATGCTTCGGCCATCAGTCCGGCGATGAAGCACTGCTTCTCTTCTCCAGATTTCTCCGGGACACCTTCCCCGACAACATCTGTGTCCGCATGAACGGCGACATCTTCGCCGTTGCCCTCTTCGGCGAAGTAGTGCGGGAAGATATAACCGGGAAGCTTGACAGTCTGTTTGCGCTCGTAAAGCGGTCATTCTCCGCCGAGCGTTCTCACAACTTCCTATCGGTCAGCGTCGGTATCGCCGATACGCCAAATCCCTCGCAATCGGTGGATGATGTCATTCGCCGCTGCGGCTATGCAGTCGCTCACCTGAAGCGGCGCAACGGCTTCACCATTGCCCTCGATCCCACAAAGCCGCCCAGTCCGCTGCTCCTCGACCTGCTTCGGACGAAAGCCGACTCGGCTTATTGCTTCTACGACGATATCCAGAAATAATAAATGAGACGGCAAAGCCGTCTCGACCATAATATAAAACCAACGGCATAACTACCTGTAAAGAAACCATTTATTCACGCCGCCACTTGGCGACCTGCAAGCAAGCATGCGCAGCAGGAGCTTAGTGGCGCTGCGCGAATAACTGAACGCGAGTGTGTTTCTGTCAGGCAGTTATGCCGTTTTTGCGTCCATCTCAGCCCGAATAAATGGAGAATACAAAAAATCCCGGCTGCCGCCGAAGCGGTAACCGGGACTGAACAAGCTTTATTCTATTGATTTTGATTACTGTACATTCATGGAAAGCTCGACAATCTTATTGGCCAGCTTTGCCTTCTGAAGAATTTCCTCGGTGACGGTAGCGCCTACCTCGGCAATGACGAAACCGGTAGCCGTGGCAACCGGGCGAACTACCTTCTTGCCCAGCAGGAAGCGGCGATGACGCTCCTCCGTAGCACGGTCAGCCGCAGACTCAGCAGTCTCAGCCGGCTCCTCGATTACGACCGGAATTTCCGGCTCCGGTTCGGGCTCAGGCTCAGCAACGACTTCGACTTCCTCAGCAGCCGGCTCCTCAACCATCGGAACTTCTGCAACCGGCTCCTCCTCAACGACCGGAGCCTCCTCCACTACGGGAGCAGCCTCAACGACCGGTTCGGGAGCACTTAATTCTTCAGTTTTTTTTTCCGCTTCTACATCAGCATCGATAACAGTGACCTGCTTACCGAAGATGGAAATCTGGTCAGCGCTGATCTCAGCAGCACCGCCGTTTTCGTCCACGAGAGCGCACTTCTCAATGCGGCCGCCCTCACCGACGTAAATCTCGGATACCTTGCCCTGAATGGTACCGGTCTTGGTGATAGCCTTGGTACCGATAATGCGGACATTGGCATCCAGCATGGTCTCATAATCGCTGGCATCCTCGAGGGTGAGGATGTTCTCACTGTTGGTAATGGTAACAGCGTCTTCACCGATAGCGATGACGGAGGAGTACGGCAGGAGCTTTACTCCGCGATACCAATCTTCGTCCTCAATGGTGATGGCGGCAACAACGCCATTCTTTGCATCGATGAGCAGGGATTTGCTGGTGCCCAGCTCACGGCCCTCAGTAATGCTGATAACGGGCAGATTGAGGATTTCTACGCTTTTCTTTAACATTTGGATATTCCTCCTGATAAAATATTTCTAAGATTTAGCAGAATAAAGTTCTTAATAATTGTATCATAAAAAAGACTCTAAGAGTATCCCCTATATTATCTTTTTTCCTATCCGGTCAGCCTATCTCCCGGAAGTAATCTTCAGGGATATCGGTAAAGGACAGGCGCGGGGTGCCGTGCTTCTCCAGCACCGCCATCAGCTTCGTCAGGTAGTCCTCAGAACTCCTGAACTGAGCCGCCGTGAACTCATCAGCTGCTACGGCCGGCAGACTGCCTGCGTCGCGATAAGCCTCGATGGCTCGCTCGTAGTTACCCTGTGCTTTGTAGATATTGGCCAGCTCGATAACGACAAAGGGCGCATAGCTGTTGTCTCCGAATCGTTCTACCGCCTTGCCGAATATTACCGCTGCCAGAGAAAGATTTCCGGCATCCTTCTCGCTGTAAGCGTAGTCCAAAAAATCATCCAAAGTGGACAGAGAGGACAACTTATCGGCGGGAATCTCCGGCTGAATCTCCGGCTCTTCCTTAACGTCCTCTGCCGGTTCGGTGTCATTCACCAGCTCCGGTATCATCTCGGGCTCGGGTTCCGGCTCCGGCTCCGGAATAACTTCAGGTACCGGTTCAGGTATCGGCTCAGGCTCAGGTATGACTTCCGGCTCTGGCTCATCAGCAGGTACTTCTTCCGGCACCACAAAGCTGAAGCCCTGCGGCCCGATGATGAAAGCTCCGGTTTTCGGCTTCGGTTCAGGTACCGGCTCGGGCTCCGGAATGATTTCCGGCTCAGGCTCAGGTATCGGCTCGGGCTCCGGAATGATTTCCGGTTCAGGCTCAGGTATCGACTCGGGCTCTGGAATGATTTCCGGCTCAGGCTCAAGTATCGGCCCGGGCTCCGGAACGATTTCCGACACAGGCTCGGGTATCGGCTCGGGCTCCGGAATAATTTCCGGTTCAGGCTCGGGTATCGGCTCGGGCTCCGGAATGATTTCCGGCTCAGGATCAAGTATCGGCTCGGGCTCCGGAATAATTTCCGGTTCAGGTTCGGGTATCGGCTCGGGCTCCGGAACAATTTCCGGCTCAGGCTCGGGCAACGGCTCGGGCTCCGGAACGATTTCCGGTTCAGGCTCGGGCATCGGCTCGGGCTCCGGAATCATTTCAAAAATTGGTTCAGGTACCGGCGGAACCTGAATTATCGGTTCAGTAACCGGTGCAGCCACCGGTGTGAGGTCCGGTGCCTTCACTTCGGTGGGAAGCGGCTCCGGTGCAGCGATTGCCGGCTCTTCTACGGTTTCCGGCAAATCCACCGTGTCTTCGATCGAGTCCTCAAGGGATATCGTCTCCGGCTCATCCGGATCATCAAGCGAGTGAATCTTCGCCTCCACAGTCTCCAGAGCGGAAATCATCGGCTTCCGTTCCGGGTCGTGTTTCAGCAGATATTCGTTGTAGTATGTCACCAGCGCAGCAGAAGCAATAATCAGGGCAAATATCAATGCTACATAGTCAAAGGTGATGTAAGATGACACCGTCAAGGCGATGAAGTTTGCTATTACTGCCATCACAGCACAGAGTGCCAATGACCGCCACTTCAGGCCGAAACCCAAATAATCGGTCACCTTGTGAATCACCAGAATGACCACAGCCATTACAGCGCAGGTGATAAGGAAAAATTCCATATTTGTATCACCTATACAAAGTTATCTTTGCTTTATTCGTCATCGCCTTTTATTATTCCTGCAATACATTTTATTTTCCGGTCCATCACGCTGTCATCACTTCGTCCGACGAAGCATCTTTGCTGCATCAAGCATCATCTGCTGTGTAGCGGCATCCGGTGTCAGGCTGCCTGCCCTGGCTTCCGGTGCAGGCTCCGGGCCGGCATCATCATTTCTCGACACAGCCTCCGGCGGCTGCTTGCCTTCCGGTACGACTCCCGGAGCAGGAGCACTGCCGACTGCCGACTCCTTTCCGTCTGCCGCCGGCTGACCGGCAGCATATCCTCCATCCGCCGGTTTATTATCAGAAGCGGCCGCCGGCTTATCTGCCTTCAGCTTAGTGACCTGAGGCGCTGCCGGTTTCTCAACGACCGGAGGAGTGGGTGGTACGGGCTTCACCGGTATCGTCACTGCGGTGAATCTCAGCCACACCGCGGCTACTACCAAAGCTGCCAGCAGCGGGGCTGCCCGCAGAAACTGACGAACCAGCTTCGATTTGCTGCGAAGTACCGCATCGCCGGCGGGAGAATTCTTCATCTCTCTCGCTCTGGTCAGCTCCGCTTCCGCCAGCATCAGGTCCAGTTCACTCTTTACATCCTCACGGTTTTCCAAAGCTCCCGAGGCTGACCCGAGCCAGTCTCTAGCTGCATCAAGATGGTCTTTCACCCGGTCTCGCTGCTTATTTTCCGACATACCACCCCTCCTTTCCTCTTCTTAAATTCGTTATTTTGCCATGAAGCGGGACAGCATACCTCTGATACGCTGTATGCCCTTCTTCTGCAAACGATAAATACTTCCTGCCGACAGAGACATATTCTCTGCCACAGCGGAAGCAGTTTCCTCTCTCAGGTAAATAGAGTTAATGACCTGCCGCTCTTTCGCCGGCAATCTGTCAACAGCGCTTCTCAGGCGGCTATGAAGCTCGGCCTGCTCAATCTGCGCTGGGATATCAGCCCCGAAGTCAGGAATGGCCTCCCAGTGCCGCAGCTCCGTATCCTCTGACAGGAACTCTGTAACCAGCGCGCCCCGTTTTGCCTCAGCCGTCAGCCAGTCCAGCATACGGCCTCGTATCCGGTGCACTGCATAGAGGCTGAATGCCACGCCCCTTGTGTGGTCATAGCTTTCCGTCGCTTCAATAAGTCCTACCGTTCCCTCCTGTACCACATCCATGACTCCCTCCATGGAAGCAAATGGTCTGGCACAGCGGAACACCAGCGGCTGGTAGGAACGGATGAGCCGGCTGCGGGCAGTCTTATCGCCCTGTTCCTTGTAGGCAATCCAGAGTTCTTCTTCCTCCTGCGAAGTCAGGGGCATTATCCGCTTCAGCTCGGCCAGATAGTCCTGCCATTCCATGCTCATCAGCTCCTTTCTTTATATATTCAATAGATATTTATCAGAATTTCAGGCGCAGCTCCAGACCGACGCGGGTATCCCGCTTGTGGAAATCCTGCTCCAAAGCCATGCTCAGCCGGTCATCAAAGTCATACCTTACACCGACACGGCTTATCTTATTTCCCACTCCGGCTGTATACCGCAGCATTACCTTGTCGCTGATATATTTTCCAATCTGGACATTGTACTCGCTTTCGCCTTTTCCTCTGTCGTTGTTTCCCCAGTCAAGACCCATTGTATAGTCTCGGCTGGAAATTGTAAACTCATCCAGGAACAGCATATTTCTAATACTGTTCTCCAGCTGACCAAGGAAGCTCATATGGAGACCCATGTCAAGAATTGAATAAGCCAATTCTCGGCTGTCCCCTTTCTCGCCCTTCTCCTGTCGGAAGGTCAGCAGCTGCATTATCTCCGTCTGACTCATCTCCGGGTTTGAATTAAGCCGGAAATCCATCGACCCCGGAGAACCCTTAGCCGACAGGAACACTTTCGTCCGGCCGATGCGGGTATAAGCCAGGAAATCAACGAAGGGAGCATACAGACCCTGCTGGTTGAGGCGAACCTCGCCCTCATAAACGGTAAAGCGATTATGCAGATAGTAGAAGCTGCCCTTCTTAATAGCAATCTTTCCGTGGTTTACCGGATAGAGCGTCGTTCCGCCGAAGTGGACATCGCCCTCCAGATACATATCATAAAGCTTTGCGCTGTAGAGATGTACTTTCCGTCCGACCTTCACATCCACATCCATTATCAGCTCCGGCAGTACCGTCTCCTCATCGGAAAGAGGCGGTATGTCCAGCTGCACATCATGGAAGTCCAGCCAGCCGCTGACCAGCGGCATTTCCCGACCCATGAACATATCCGGCTGAATTGTGACAGATGCACTGAAGGGGCCATTGTAAAAGGGACACTCTACTTCCAGTGCATTGGCATTAAAGGTAATGTCATAGTCCACCGGACGCAGACCGGATACTGCAGCCGAGCCTGCTACACTTAAAGTGCCCTTGCCCAGCCGAGCGCTCATCTCCTGTATCTTGACGCTGTTGCCGTTGAAAATCACATCGCTGTTGATATGCGTAAAGGGGATATACAGCAGCTTAGGCTTCAGCGCACCATCCTTCACCGATGCCCGTCCATAGATGAGCGGAGCTTCCATAGTTCCAGTGATATGGAGTGTACCCTCGGTGGGGCCCATCGCCCAGTCTATCTCCCGGGAGACAATCGGCAGTAGCGACAGGTCGGCACCATTCAGAACCAGCCGCAAATCAAGCTGACGATTTTCTCCGGCCTTTCTCGGCGTGAAGCCCAGTGCCTCCAGCGGAACCGTTCCTTCGGCCAGAAGGCGGTACGTATTCCCCTGTTCCTTCTTTTCTGCCACCGCCTGCACAAGATTAATCGTACCATCGGCGTAGAAGGCCTCTGCATACATTCTGTCAAAGTAGGCTGCACCGAGACCGCCGCCAATAATCTGTACGGTCATATCCGCGCGAGGAGCTGTTAGAGTTCCGCCAATGCTGGCCGTAATGTCTATCGCTCCCTTCATCAGCGTGTCGGAGTCAGCCAGCTTCGGAATAATCCCGGCATCAATTCCCTGAGCCGCCAGCCTGATATTAATCGGGCCTTCCAAATCTACCGTACCCGAACCCGAAAATGTTCCGCCGCTCTGAATCCCTTCAAAGCGCTTGAGGGTAATGAGCCGGTTCAGGAGATTGGCCTCCAGATACATATCGCTGAGGGGCTGACCCTTGATATCGCCCTTCATCAGAGTGCCCATGACAGAAACAGTAGGATTCGACAGACTGCCGCTGGCGGTTATCTGACCATCAAGCCGACCATTTACCTTGTCATTCTTGGCGTTAGCCATTGACAGCAACCCGGCCAGATCGGCATTCTTCACATCGAAGCGGCCATTAATCTGCTGACTGTTAGTATTCAGAGTAAAGTCTGCCTCATAGCTTCCTCCGTTCTGCTGGAAGCCGCAGGGACGCAGGGTAACTATTCCGTCAGCAAAGTGCACATCACCATGGAGCTTTTCTACCACGGCACCGTTCAGCTCAAGCCTGTCGGCTGTCAGCTCACCGTCGAAGATTGGCTTATCAATGGTTCCGGTAACTCTTCCGGCAAATTTTCCGTGTCCGCTGACCGGATAAGGCAGCCGGTTGTTGAAACGAGCCATATTCACATCGTAAACGGCCGCTGTCACATTCAATTCTTTTCGCAGGTTGACGGTACCGTTCAGGTCCATGTCCACCATTGGTGAGAAGATATGGAAATCCGTCAGCGTACAAGTATCGCCGCTGAAAGTGTAGTCACCGTCCATACCGTTCAGGAGATACCCATCGTAGGAGCCGCGATAGAAATGGAGGTAGCCTGTAACGAAAGGCTTGTCCAGCGTGCCGGTAATGGTAATGACATTATCAAACTCACCGGTAACAGGGACAGGCTCCGCCGGTGAAAGAACCGGGATAAGGTTCTCGATACGTTCATTCATGGTATCGATGCGGAGATCAAACTTCTTCTCGCCGGTCAGTCCCATCGTTCCCTGCGCTATCCAGCGCTCCTTGCCCTCACGCTGCAGTGAGAAGCGATCCAGCCGCAGACCGGACAAGCGACCGGAAAGCAGACCGGAGAAGCTGTCAAAAGGAATGCCCAGCAGCTTGCCCCTGACGCCGGAAATATCGGCTCTGACCTCCGGGTCTTCCTCCGGCCCTCTGACGGTCGCGGTAATATCCGTGTAGCCGCCCATGAAGAGGTTTTCCCGGAAGCTGTTGATGAGTCCCAAATCAAAATGAGTAGCCATCAGAGTCAGGTCATAGCGGCGACCTTCACTGCCGGTGAATACACTGCCTTCTACACCAAGCTCGCCGCGGCCATTATCTTTGCCTAGCAGTAGGCTTAGGTAGTCAAGGCGAAGCTCGGAAGGCTTCCGGAAGAAGGATACCGACAGACGTTCTCCCGTCAGCCCATCATAGGAAGGTGAGAAAACATCCGTGCTGCCGTAAACGGTCAGCCGGTCTGCCGCACCACTGTCAAACCCGCGTCCATCAAAACCGATATCACAGGTTAGCTTACCGCCAAGACCCAGTTCACCTGCCCGCTCTCTCAAAAGAGGCATAGCAAACAGACCGGACAAATCTATTCCATCGGTGACAAGCCGTCCTATATAGCTCTCAGTATCAAGACCGAGCTCGCCGGTCAGCTTCAATTTGCCGCCAAGCAGCTCGGCTTCCAGCTTGGGGACAGTAATCATTCCGTCCCAAAGGATAATATCACTGGTGAGTTTCAGGGACTCATCGTCGACCTTTCCGCTAAGGTTCAGCCGCAGCTTGTCCCGGTGACCGACGTACTCCACCATGCCGTTTATCCCAGCGGCCTTCGCTCCGTAAGCCGTGAAGTCGGCTCCACTCACCTGAGCCTTGACATCGAATAGCGGCTCATCATCGGTCAGCTCAGCTGATACCTCCGCTTTATCCAGAAAGCCTTTCTCAATGACCACCTCGGCCGGTAGCTTGTCCGCCGGCAGCAAGTCAAGGAATGCTTTTGCATCAGCGTTTTCCGCAACCGCATTAATGCGTCCCTTAACAGTCTTAGTATCAATCTCACCGCTCACCGTCAGGGCTGCGCCCCGTACCTTGGCGGTGATATCCGGCTTCAGCTTCGGATTGCCTCCTAAGTCCAGTCGGCCGTTTATCTCTTCCACCAAGACCTGTCTTCCATCATTGAGGGACAGCGCCGTTTCACCTTTCGTGAAGCGGACAGTACCGGCAAACTTGTTCTCCGATTTTTCCTCGCTTATCAAGTCTTCGTAGTTCCACCGGCCATCTTTTCGCTGGATAATGTCGGCTCGCAGGCGGCTAATCTCCACCTCGCTGACACCGGCAACCGGTTCCCTGAGTAAAGCAAAGAGGCTGAAGCGCACATCTGCGGCTTCGGCCTCTGCAATTTTCCTGTCATTCTTGTCGAATATGACAATGTCTCTGATGGTAACGCTTCGGAGGGAAGATACTTCTACCCGTCCGATGGTCACATTTGTCTTTAAGGCAGAGGTCGCCTCTCTGCCAATATAGTCAGCCATCCCTACGATGAAGGACTCGCTTAGAATGATGTACCAGACGACTGCGCAGGAAAACAGGACCCCTCCGATTCCCAGAGCGGCTATTCTCTTCGGATCACCAAAGATTTTTGCCATGTATTCCTTGAGCTTCGTCATTCACAACACTTCTTCATTCGCGAACATATTATTAGCCGCGAGGATTTTCATTGGGCGCCGGCTCAGGCCAGCCAATGCTGCGGCCGGATACAGGCATTGCTGCCTGCACCTCACCGGTGGGTTTGGCTCCATCCGGCACTTCACCTACTGCACTCTCGTAGCCTTCCTGTTTTTTGGCTTTATTATACTTTGTATTCTTCAAGGGCACCGAATGCTTATCCATAATATAGGCATTGATATCCAAATCAACAGCGATACCCATAGCGCGGTCAAGTTCGGCCTTGCCGATGTTATAGCTGTAGAGAGCTACCGCGTAGTTTGTACGAGCCTGATTCAGATGATCCTCAGCATCCATTACATCAATGTGCGTACCGATTCCGTTTGCGTAGCGAAGGCTGGCAATCTTGTAGTCTTCCTTGGCCTGCTCCACTGCTTTACCGGCTGTGACTATGTTCTTCTCGACGGCCAGCATATCCAGGAAGGCTTCACGAACCTCAAGCCTTATGCTCTCTTCCTGCTGCTCGGCCTCTTCCAGTGCCTGCTGATACTGAGCCTTTGACTGATGAACCCGCGCGCGGTTTATTCCGTTGTCAAAGACATCCCAGCTGACGGCCACTCCGGCAAACCAGTTGTCTCCGCTGTCATGATTGTGACGATTGATTTTTTCGCCTGCTGTAGAGCGAGTGGCCACAGCGGCAATTTCCGGCAGCGCCTCCGCCTTGGTCGCAGACAGGGCATATCTGGCAGCCTTGGCCTTGCGCTGAGCAGCAATTCCGTCTGGACGATGGGTCAGTGCATACTCCAGGCACTTGTCAAGCTGAAGGTCGTAGCCTTTATATGTCATCTCATCGGTGGGACGGGTATCATTCTCCGTCGGGAGACCGATAATATTGTTCAGCTGTGACACGGCTACATAATAATTATTCAGTGCAGTGGTGAATGCCTGCTCTGCGCTGGCCAGCTGAACCTGACTGCGCAGGACATCATTCTTTGCTACCGTGCCGACGGCGTAAGCAGCATCTACATTCTTCTGATGCTCACGAAGAGTCTCCACAGAATCAGAGTTTACCTTCACCAGATTGAAACAATGGAGCACGCCGTAATAAGCAGCCGTGGTCACCTGACGAATGGTCTGCTTCGTAGCCTCCAGCGTCAGATTTGCTGCGTCGTATCTGTAATCTGCTGCCTTTATGGATTTCTCCAGATTGCCGCCGGTGAAAAGGGGGAATGTAGCGGTAGCGGTGCCGCTGTAGTCATGCTTATAATTCAATCCGCTGAGCGTGCGGGGTGTTTTATAGGCTCGGCCATCAATGCGGCCGGCCTTTCCCTCAACACTGACAGTGATACCATGCGTGCGGCGCAGCTCTGCCCGCTGCCACTTAGCCAAATCCTTGGCGTACTCTGCCAGATGGATGTTGTGGTTGTTCTTCGCCGCCATGGCCAATGCTTCTTCCAAAGTAAGATATACCGTGCTGGCGGATTCTGCTTCAGCAGCCTTTATCTCCGAGGCAGCTTTCGTCTCAGCGAAAGAAGTCGGGGTAAAACCCATCACTCCGGCAGAAAAAGCCAATGCCAGTGCCAGCTGCTTGCTGAGCAATTTATAACTCTTCACGATGTAGCCTCCTAATATTTACAGACAAATGCTGTCTATACACGCTTTGCTTAGAATTCCTGACGAAGACCGAAGTAGGAAGTACGATCATGCTTGTGGTTCGTCACATCATCTACGTTCGCATAGATATAAGTCTTTTTCGCCACTCGATACCTCGCTCCGAGACGCAGGCGGAGGTCATTGACATCGTAGGCATCGGCAGAAAATCTCAAATTCTTATTGGCATCATAGTCGAGCCCCACTCCGAAGTGGTCACGAATCAATCCGCCGCGGGCCGTTAAGCTGCCGAAGTGCTTGCCGAACTGGGCGGAGAATTTATCTTCGTTGCCGATTCCTTCATCTCTGAACTGCACGAAGCTCTTCTTGCCGCCGAAGGTAATATCGATATTACCCTGAGCTCGCTTGTGGTTATTATGGCGAGGTGCAGCGATTCCCGCTTCGATACCGACGGTCCCCATAGCCGAAATGTCGCCGCCCATAATCCGGTTCATTTTCGCGCTTGCCTCTTTGGCATTCCGCACCGTCTCCTTCAGGTTCTGCTGAGTCTCCGGATCGGTCACTGTGCTCTCCATAGCCGCCGCCATATTGTCGATACGCTTTGCCGCCATGGCGATACTGGCTACGGTAGCCCGCAGGTTTTCCGGTGTTTTACCGCCGTCTCGCGTCTCGGCTACCATCTTCGCCACTTCATCGGAAGCATCGGCCAGACGGGCAGAAATCATTTCCATGTTCCGCGACAGCTTCACGAGGTTTTTCTCGCTGCCCTCAGCTGTTCTAGCGAGAGAAGCAGTGACCCGCTGAATATTGATAGCTGTATCGATGAGTCCCCGTTTCAGCTCGGCGTTTCCGGTTATTTCATTGATGGATGACAGAATGTCGTGCATCTGCTCGATGAGGACGCCCATATTGGCCATCATTCCGTCCATGGTGGCTTCTTCGCCGCCGTCTATCTCGGTACCGTCTGCGTAATTTTTAGTGCTGATACCGGGCGCAATATTGACGAACTTTTCCCCCATCAGGCCATCAGCCGCGATGGTAAAGCTCGAATCCTCCGGTACAGGTATATCCTTCTTCACGGTGCAGACTACATCCACCTTATAGCCGTTGGGGGTTATACTCTTGACACTGCCTACTACCACGCCGGCGTATCGGACAGTTGACGCTACCTTTAGTCCATTAACATTGGCGAAATTCACGGTAAAGGTATTTACTGCCGGCCCGCCGAAGGAAAATCCCGACAGGTGAATGAGGGCTGCCGCAAGAACCGCCAGACCCAGTAGGGTGAATCCACCCACTTTTGCTTCTGTACTCATCTTCATCCCTCTTTCAGGCAATATGGGCAGCTGTCAGGAATTCCCGGACTCGTTCGTCCTTCAGCTGCTTAAACTTCTCTACCGGCTCACAGGCCACGACCTCACCTGACACAACCATGGCGATTCGGTCAGCGATTCGGCAGGCGCTGTGCATATCGTGGGTGACGACAACGCTGGTTACATTCAGCGCTTTCTGAGTATTCATGATGAGCTCGTCTATCTTCATCGTCATTATGGGGTCAAGACCGCTGCTGGGCTCATCATAAAATATTGTCTCCGGCCCGAAGGCAATGGCGCGAGCAAGGCTCACCCGCTTCTTCATGCCGCCGGAAAGTGATGTCGGCATCATGCTCTCTGCTCCGGGCAGTCCCACCAGCTCCAGCTTTTCTGCCACAACTTTTTTTATTTCATCCTCGCTTAGCGAGGTATGCTCCCGGAGACCAAAGGCAACATTATCTCCCACGGTCATTGAGTCAAACAGTGCCGAATACTGGAACACCATGCCCATGTGAAGACGAACCTCATCCAGTTCTTCCTCATCCATACCGGATATATTCTTATCCCCTATCCATATTTCGCCGGAGGTGGGCTGAATAAGTCCGATCATGAGCTTCAGAAGCGTAGATTTGCCGGAGCCGGAGCCGCCGATAATCGCCAGCGTCTCACCGTCTTCTACGGTAAGGTTTACTCCGCGGATTACTTCTTTTGACCCGAAGGATTTTCGAACATCTACCAATCGTATCATAGATACTACCTTACTTGCTGAAGAGTATCAGCGACAAGAAGCAGTTCAGCATAAATATCACGATAATGGAAGCCACTACGGAGCGAGTGGTAGCAATACCTACACCCTCTGCGCCATCAGGAGATTTCAGCCCCATGTGACAGCCGAGAATGGCAATTACCATACCGAAGACACTTGCTTTTATCATACCGCCCACAATATCGTGGGCTTTTGTAAACACATCAATGGAGTTCGTATAAGTCAGGGTGGATATCCCGCTGTAGCCGGTAGCCACCGCCCAGCCGCCGAAAACTCCGATAGCGTCACCGAAAACGGTAAGGATTGGAACCATCATCATACAGGCCAGCATACGAGGGACGATGAGATAACCGATAGGACTGGTCGCCATAACCCGGAGAGCATCAATCTGCTCCGTGACCTTCATCGTACTTATCTCCGCCGTGATAGCTGCGCCTACTCGGCCGGCAGCCACGACACCCACCAGTACCGGCCCCAGCTCACGGCAAATAGCGATTGCCACCACGCCGCCAATGGTAGACTGGGCACCGAACCGGATGAATTCCGTAGATATCTGCAGAGTCATAACAGCGCCGGTAAAGAAGAGTGTCAGCGCCACGATAGGCAGAGAATCAACGCCAAGATGCGCCATCTGCGATACCACATGACTGATTCTGGGGGGCTTTTTCAGCGCCCGAAAGGTATCAAAAACAAGGAGGACAACCTCTCCGATGAGACCAAGCCAGCGAATTACCGCTGCACCGATTTTCTCTAAAAACGATGTCATCGTCGATTACTCCTCCTTTCCATAAATTTGTACAATTATTTTCTGCTCAGTGACCGCAGAAATTCTTATCATACCAGGCCGATAAACAGCAGAGGCAGAAATAAACATCCAATTCCGCCAGTTCTTCCATCGCCTGTCCTACAGTATGACCTATTCCGAAATATCCCTTCTCCCCCACTCTCGCCACTACCGTACTGAGAATAATCACCAAGAGGAAAATCCAGGGGATATCATAATTAAAACTAAAAATCTTGCTCCACGGTACCCATCGCAGCATCATAATGGCCAGCAGAAGGAACAGGACTCCCAACACACCATGAAGAATCATATGCTGCTGTGGCGTGAAATCAATAAACAGCGGCCCATCCGGGGTCATCCCTGTAACGAAAAATACCCTTCCCCAGCTCAGCTCACGAGCTGTCAGCACGGCAAAGAACAGCGCCTGCCAAAGGTGCATTTTTTCTCTTTTATACCAAAGAGATTTTTTGCGAAAATATAAAAAACCATTTAGCAGACATCCTGCAAGCAGAATGACATTCTGCAGGTTCTCCACCGGTCCATTTTCCCAGGTCATCTCATAGGGAAGATAGAGCGCTATTGGATATACCAAACAAAGATATACAACAGCTATCCATTTACACAGGCCAAAAGGAAATGGATGCGATGCTGTAAACCGATTACTCAAAAAAGTCACCGCTTTCAGGAGAATATGTTCTTGGATAAACTCTTACCCACATTATCATCTTATTTTATCAACATTGGTCCGAATAGTAAATAGCTGTTTACTATATAAATGTAAAATTTTAGTAACCGTCTCTTACATCTTATCCGCTTTACAGCAGCAATAGCATCGTTATCGGTTTTCGCAAAAAGTCCCGCCTGTATTAACAGACGGGACTTTGAGGTTTGATTATGTTTTACTTCAACACCTGAGGCAGCCAGGTCGCCAGCTCCGGTATGAAGGCCAGCAGCAGAATTTCTCCGGCCATAATAACGACGAAGGGCATTGCACCGGCGATAATGTCTTCGATGCTTGACTCCTGACTGATACCCTTGATAACAAACAGGTTCATGCCGATAGGCGGCGTGATGAGTGCCAGCTCCATGTTAATGAGCAGGACTACATTGAACCAGATAAGGTCAAAGCCAAGATGACGCATAATCGGATAAATCATCGGCAGAGTAATAAGGATGATGGATACCGTCTCCAGGAAGCATCCCAGGAACAGCAGCACAATGTTGATGCCCAAGAAGATGACCCAGCGATTTACCTCCGCCTCGGTAACGATAGCCATCAGAGCCTGCGGTACCTGCAGTGCGGTCAGAATAAAACCGAAGAGCATCGCGCCAATCATGATAGCGAATATCATGGAAGTGGTTCGAACGGTAGCGACGAGAATATCATTCATATCGCCAAGCGAAACCGTCCGATAAATGAAGAAGGTAATCACAAGGCTGTATACCGTACCGACAGCCGCAGCCTCCGTCGGCGTGAAGATACCGGAATAGATACCGCCGATAACGATGATTGGCAGCAGCAGACCCCAGAAGGACTCCTTCAGTATGGCCATGCGCTCCTCTATGGGAGCCAGCGGCTGGAGCTCCATATCCTTCGCCCGATAGACTACATAGCCGGCGAAGGCCAGTGTCAGCACGAGACCCGGCACAATACCGGACATAAACAGCTTGCCGACCGACTCATCGGTGATTGCACCGTAAAGAATCATCGGAATGCTTGGCGGAATCAGAATACCCAGCGTACCACCGGCCGCTACGGTACCAAGTACCTGCTTGCGGTCGTAGCCGCGAGAAAGCATTTCCGGTATGGCCATTGCGCCGATAGTTACCGCCGTAGCGACAGAGCTGCCGGAGATAGCGGCAAAGACAGCGCAGGCAAATACGGTCGCAATGCCAAGGCCGCCCGGCAGATGACCGAGCCACTTGGCTCCAAGTTCAAACAGATTTGCTCCGACCTTGCCCTTCAGCAATATCTGACTCATGAGTACATAGAGCGGGACAGCGGAAAGGACGAAGTCATCGAGTGTCTTGTAAGCAATAACCGGAATATGAGTGAGACCCGACAGACCGCCAAGGAACGCCACCATACCCATAGCACCTACGAGAGCCAGAGCAAAGGCTACCGGCATACCCAGCAGGAGCAGCAACATAAGAATCGCAATAAATCCGAAGAGCATCTCAGTGACCTCCCTTCGGAGCCTTGTCACACTCAGCAAGCTTGCCGGTCACAAGGAAATAGATATCGAGGATAATGCGGCGAATAAGCTCCAGCATCAGGAGAGCCGAGCCCACCACCATAGAAATTTGCGGAATGTAAAGGGGGAAGCGAAGGATTGAAGGCGACAGCTTATTATACTTATAGGAAGCCATCACCATATCGGTGCTTTCAGTCATGAAGATAAAGAAAAGGAACACCGCAATAGCTGTCATCAGCAGACGAACCGCCGCACCAAGCCGCGGAGAAAAATGACTGGTGAGGATATCAACGCCAATGTGGGCTCCGTCACGAAAAGCAACCGCAAAGCCCAAAAAGCCTGCCACGATAATCAGGTACGTCGATATCTCCAGCACCCACTCTGTGGGGGAGCCCAGAAGACCACGCATGATAATCTCATAGACTACGATGAAAGCAACAATCAATATACAGAGACCGGCGAGAGTTGCCGCTGTTCTGGTAACGAAGGTCAGAACGCGTTCAAGTCCCGTAAACAATGATTTCATAATCGGAAAACTCCTAAAAATTCAGCCGGCCTCAGACCGAGGCCGGCTGCAGAACTCAGTTGAACAGATTACTTGTTAGCAGCGAGGCACTGATCTACAAGAGTCTTGCCAAGCTTCGGATTGTTCTTGATGAAGTCTTCACGAACCTGCTTGGTGGCCTCCTGCCAGAGAGCAACCTCGTTTGCCGGAACCTGATATACTTCCATACCGGCCTTGGCCAGATCATCCATAGCCTTCAGGTCAGCAGCCTTGGTCTCGCTGTGAATCTTGGCGCGAGCCTCTTCAGCGCACTCGTTGATAATCTTCTTCTGGTCGGCGGAGAGCTTCTCATAAGCTTTGCCGTTCATAGCAACAACGAACTCACAGAAAGCGTGGTTGGTCATGGTAAGGTACTTGGCTACTTCATAAATCTTACGGTTGAAGGTTGCGGTGGTACCGGAAACCTGACCGTCGATAGTGCCGCGCTGGATACCCATGTAAACTTCACTGGAACCCATGGTTACCGGAGAAGCGCCGAGAGCCTTAATGGTCTCAGCCGGAATCTGGCCGTAGCCGCGAATCTGGAGGCCCTTGAAATCCTCCGGCTTCTTCAGCGGACGCTTGTTGTTGCAGACCTGAATGTAACCGTAGTCAGCCCAGATGAGCGGATGAACGCCCTTCTTCTCCATTTCGGCGGAAAGGGTCTTGCCGAACTCACCGGTCATCGCCTTAGTAACGGAATCATAGGTAGTCATGAGGAACGGAACGTCGAGGACAGCCAGCTCGGGAACTACAGTAGTCCACATAGCGGTGGAGTTCAGACCGATATCGAGGCCGCCGTTCATGATGGCATCATTCATGCTCTTGTCATTGTAAAGCTGACCGGCCGGATAAGTGGTAATCTTTATCTGACCCTTGGACTTCTCATTGACATTCTTGGCGAAAAGCTCAATGTTCTTGGAAAGATAATGCTCGGCAGGCAGCTGATAAGCCAGCTTCAGCTCTACCGGCTTGCCGGCAGCAGCTTTGTCATCCTTCGGAGCCTCAGACTTGCCAAGACCACAGCCTGCCATCACCATCATGCTGAGAAGCGTAATGGCTGTCAGGAAAAGCTTCAGAGTTTTCTTCTTCATTTCTTATTTCCCCCTGTGTAATACTTACAATAGAGCCAGCAAAAAACGAACCGGCTCCGCAGATATACGACATAGTATAACCACGCAGCCGGAAAAATGCAAGAGAAACTTCACAAATAATTGTAAATCTGTAAACAAAGATGACCATTTTACAGCAAAGTGCTCTGTAGTGTTCAGTTTTTTCTGTCAACTCCTGACTGTTTCTGTCAGTCAAGAGTTATTATCTTACGCTTCAAGCAGTAGAGCAATGCCTGAGTACGATCATTTACTCCCAGCTTCCGGAAAATATTGGTAAGATGGTTCTTGACAGTCTTTTCGCTGACGAAGAGAGCTGCCGCAATGTCCTGATTGGAGAAGCCCTTGGCAATGCAGGTCAGCACATCCATCTCACGCTCGGTGAGGCGTCCGCCACGGCTGGTTCGCCACAGCTCGGCAATGCGCGGCTCCAGGTCTTCATCATCGGAGATGGTACCGAATATTCTCTCTACCAATGTAGGATGAATGAAAGTCTGACCGGCAGCTACTGCATGAATGGCCTTCACCAGTGTTGCCGGCTCCACATCCTTCAGCAGATAGCCCGGCGCACCGATGCGAAGCATCTCCAGTACATAATTGGATGAGTCATGAACAGTAAGAATGATGATGCGGGTCTTTACCTTAGCCGCCAAAATCTGGCGTGTGACCTCGATGCCGGAGAGGACAGGCATATTTATATCCAGCAGGAGAACATCCGGCTGAAGAACAAGGGTGCGAGCCAGCGCTTCCTGTCCGTCGGCAGCCTCACCGACCACCTCAAGATCGTCTTCAAAGTTGAGGACTCGTTTGATTCCATGGCGAAGCAGCGCATGGTCATCGGCAATCAAAACTTTTATCGACATACTACCAGCCTCACTTTTTCTCTTTCGCTGCCATCAGCCCCGGACCCATAATGCGTTTATAGGCTTCAACTCCCGGCTGATTGAACGCATCAACATCCGCCAGCTCGCCCTCATAGGCTACAGACAGAGCCAGCATATACATCAGCTCACCGAGGTGATATTCGTTCAGCTTCGGCAATGTATAAACGGCACTGTAGCGGCCGCCCTCCTTCAACGCCTGAGCATTGGCTGCCCGGGCTACTTCCAGAGCATCACTCATGGTAACACCGGCTATATCACTCAGCTTCGGTGCCGAGGGGAAAACATCGGGAACTACATAATCATCTTCCCAATCGGCCACCCGGATAAACTGGACGACTTTGTTCAGCTTTCCTTCCTGATGCTGCTGAGTCTGAGCATGCATATCGGTGGTGCCTACCGCTACGATAGGAGTACGTCCGTAAGGGGTCTTCTCGCCGCTGCGGCGCTCCCCCTTGCCAAGCGATTCAGCCAGCAGCTGAATGTACCACTCAGACAGAGACTTCAGATAATCGCCGTATGGCATCATGACCTCCAGGTCACGACCATGCTTCTCTCCCGCAAGGTATTTCAATGCCGCATTCATCAGGGCCGGATTTTTCGTCACATCATCGGTGATACAGGCCTCATCCATTGCTTTGGCTCCAGCCAGGAACTGTCGAATGTCGAAGCCGACGCAGGCTGCCAATGTCAAACCAACATCACAGAATACACTGAAGCGCCCGCCGACTCCATCGGGAACCGAATACTGCGGCCAGCCCTGCTCCATAGCCAGCTTTTTCAGCAGCGTAGGCTTCTCGGTGTTGGGATCGGTTACGGCTACGACCTCAGTCTTTATGCCCTGACTTTTCTTCAGCTCATCGTACAGCACCATGAAATTTGACATGGTGTCCAGCGTACCGCCAGACTTGCTGATGACCAGCAGCAGCACCGTCAGCTCACGCTTTCGGTGGCTGTTGCTTATTGCCGCTTTATGCTTAAGGTGGTTTATTAGATCTCTTGTACGGCGCGGGTCAATATTCTGCCCGGAGAAGTATATCTCCGGCAGGCCGTCACGCTCTTCCGCCGTCTTGCTGTTCCAGAACTCTCCGCACTTCACATCGAAGAGCACCTTGTTTCCCAGATAAGAGCCACCGATACCAAGACTAACCACGACGTCGACACGATTTCTTACCGAATCTGTAAGTTCGTCCAGACGAGCCAGACTGGCTTCACTGTTCAGATGGTCATCGGCTATATAGGGAAGCTGAGAGAAAAGAACCTTTTCCGGCGTTCCGTCCTTGGAAAGATGACCTCGGATAACTCCCGTTTCCCGCATGACAGCAATCGCCTCACAGGCTTTCTTTATCTCCGGCGCCAAACCGGCCAGCTCTGAGGGCGTAACAGAATTGTCACCGTATAGATTTTCAAAATCAAAGGAAAACCCGGAGGGCAAAGTAATCGACATAAGTCATCTCTCCTTCCCATTAATACTTTTTACTTCACAAACGTAGGCAGTGTCCTGCTAAGGTACTCAATAAATCTTTCCCGAAGGTCGGGGCGCTTTAGAGCCTGCTCCACCGTAGCCTCCAGAAAGCCTTCCTTATCGCCGATATCATAGCGGCGGCCGGAGAAGCTGTACGCAAAGACAGAATCCTTTGCTGCCAGCACTTTCAGCGCATCGGTGAGCTGTATCTCGCCGCCTTTTCCCGGCGGTGTAGTTTCCAATATATCGAAAATCTCCGGAGCAAGGATGTAGCGTCCAAGGACAGCCAGACGGGAGGGAGCCTCCTCTACCGCCGGCTTCTCAATCATATCCTTCGCCTGCCAGATATTTTCTTTTTTCTTCACGCCATCCACGATACCGTAGGCACTGACCTTGTCCTGCGGAACTTCCTGACAGCCAAGTATCGTCCCGCCTACATCACGCCAGGCGGATACCAGCTGCTTCAGGCAGGGTACCTCAGCATCCACCAGATCATCGCCAAGAAGAACGGCAAAGGGCTCGTTGCCGATGAACTGCTTTGCACAGAGGACAGCATGGCCAAGTCCCTTCGTTTCTTTCTGACGGATAAAGTGGATAGGAACATCGCTTATCTCCCGGATAGTCTCCAGAAGATCATACTTGCCGCTCTCTTCCAGCTGAAGCTCCAGCTCAATATTCCGGTCAAAGTGATCCTCAATGGCGCGCTTATTACGGCCGGTTATGATGAGTATCTCATCTATTCCGCTGTTCAGTGCTTCTTCGATAATGAATTGGATGGCAGGCTTATCCACAATAGGAAGCATTTCCTTCGGCTGCGCCTTGGTGGCGGGAAGGAAACGAGTTCCCAATCCGGCTGCCGGAATAACAGCCTTATGAATGTGAAAGTTTTTCTTCATTTCTGCTCACTTACGAATCTTCGCCAGCAGTTCCTCAGTCTTCTCTGCCAGCAGCCTCTTGTCACCCTTTGTCTCAACATTCAGTCGAATGACCGGCTCGGTGTTGGACATGCGGAGATTGAAGCGCCAAGTATCAAAGGTCACGGATATGCCGTCAATCTTGACGACCTCAGCTCCCGGCATAGCACCGTACTCAGCCTCAAGGGCATCAAGGATAGGCTTTGCGTCGGCGACAGTGCTGTTTATCTCGCCGGAGCAGGGGAACATCTCCATGCGCTCTTCAATCTGCGCAGAGAAAGGAGCATCCGCCTCGGAAAGGAGAGAAAGAACGATAAGGAAGGGCAGCATGCCGCTGTCGCAGTAGCTGAAATCACGGAAGTAATGATGAGCACTCATCTCACCGCCGTAAACAGCATCCTCTTTCCTCATTCTTTCCTTAATAAATGCATGACCGCTCTTGGAAAGTATCGGCTTACCGCCGGCCTTCTTTACGATATCCAGAGTGTTCCAGATGACCCGGGGATCGTAGATAACTCCGCCGCCTGGATTCTTCTTCAGGAAGTTCTGCGCCAGATATCCGACCATATAGTAGCCTTCAAGGAAGGTTCCCTTCTCATCAAAGAAGAAGCAGCGGTCAAAATCGCCATCCCAAGCAACGCCCAGGTCGGCCTTGTTATCAATGACGGCCTTTCTGGTAACATCACGATTTTCAACAAGAATCGGATTCGGTACACCGTTGGGGAACGTTCCGTCAGGCTCATTGAAAACCTTGATGAGCTTGACCGGCAGTTTCTTTTCGACCAAATCGAGGAAAGGCCCTACTGCGCCGTTGCCGGCATTGGCCACAACAGTAAGAGGCTTCAGCTTCGTCACATCGATGTAGCTGAGTACATGGTCAATATAGTCTGCGGTGACATCAACCTGCTTTATCTCACCTGGCACAGCCGCCATAGCCGGCAGTTCTTCATTGATAGCTGCCGCCAAATCCTTCAGGCCGGTATCGGCAGAGATAGGACGAGCGCCTTCTCTCACCAGCTTCATACCGTTGTAGTCCTTCGGATTGTGGCTGGCCGTAATCATCACACCGCCGCCAGCCTTCAGGTGAGCCGTAGCAAAGTATATCATTTCCGTACCGCACTGTCCGATATCGCTGACCTCAACGCCGCTCTCTGACAGACCTTTTGCAAGTGCCGCCTTTATGGACGGACCGGAGAGACGGATATCATTACCTACTACAACCTTCTCGGCACCGAACAATGCCTTGAAGCAGCGGCCGATGCGATAAGCCATCTCCTCATTAATCTCACCGGGATAAATACCACGGAGGTCGTAGGCTCCGAAAGCCTTTGTCGAAATTTTCTCCATTTGCTCCACCTCAAATCTTAAAAACAGCCTAATCTACGAGTCTCGCGCCCAATTTAAGTGTAAAAATAATAAGTCCCATAAAAATAATCCTATAGGTAAATATACCTAATAGGATTATTTTTGTCAAGTTATATTCTGCTGTCTGAAAAAGGTCCTACGCGTGAAGTAATACGCAACCGCCAAGGGCAGTAGCGAACCTACCCACGCCATTGGACTGGCCCAGCAGGCACCGAGGTAGCCATAAATATCGCACAGCCAAAATGCCGCTACGCTTCGCATTATCAGCTCCATCACACCGGCAATCGTCGGAACGACAGTCTGGCCAAGACCCTGCAGCGTGTTTCTCAGGATGAACAGCAGACTAAGTATAAAGTAGCAGCAGCCGTTCACAGTCAGAAAAATTCTGCCGTACTCCACAACTTCGGCCGCACTTTCACCCTCCACAAAAATCTCCATGAAGAAGCTGCCGCAGGTATAGAGCAAAATTCCCACAGCTATGCTGAAGCCGCCGGACATCTTCACGGCCTCCTTCACTCCCTGACTGATTCGCTCCAGCTTCCCCGCTCCATAATTCTGCGCCGAAAATGCCGCCATAGCCAGACCGAAGGAAATCATGGGCATGATTGCAATAGTCTCTACCTTCATAGCAGCCGCATAGCTGGCTACCGGAATCGGGCCGAGGCGATTCAGTGCCACCTGCAGTACGATAGTGCCCATTGCAATGATAGTCATCTGGAAGCCCATAGGCAGCCCGAGCCGCAGATGAGCATAGAGGTCACTCCAGGTCACCCGCCAATCATCGCCTTGAGGAATAACAATCGGCAGACGGCGGCGAATGTGGATAAGGCAGGCAGCAATGCTGAACACCTGACCGCAGGCAGTAGCCAAGGCAGCACCGGCAACGCCCCACTTCAGCCAGAGGATGAACACCGGTTCAAAGGCGATGTTCAGTCCCAGCGACAGAGCCAGCATAATTGTCGCTGTCCGACTGTCGCCAAGCACCCGGATAACATTCGTCAGAAGACCAAACAAAACCCCAAGGGGAGTCGCTCCCGCAAAGACCATAATGAAGGTCCTTGCATCTTCATATATCTCCGGCGGAGTCTCCATGACCATCAATATTTTTGGTATAGACAGCACGGATACAGTGGTAAGGACCGCAGCAAAAATCAGGCTGGCCACCAGACAGGTAGCCGAGCTACGGCGAACGCCTTTCTCATCTCCCGCGCCGAAACGCTGACCCATAACCAAAGCCAGTCCGTTTGTCGTCCCCAGTATAAGACCGATAAGGAGAAACATCAGGCAGCCGGTACAGCCTACCGCCGCCAAAGCATGAACCCCCAGCCAGCGGCCGACGATGAGAGTATCCACGAAGGCGTAGAGCTGCTGGAAAATATTTCCGGCGATAAGCGGCAGTGTAAAATGCCAGATAAGACTCGCCGGATCTCCCTCGGTAAGATTTTTTGTCATAGTCTTGCTTTCTTATTCAATATACTTCGTCACCATCGTCCGCAGTCGTTCCCTCAGGACAACCGTGGTGTCATAAAGAGCCTCTGCCGAAGGTGCAAGATAATTGTAATGGAATGTCGTCATCTTGCTGGCAAGGTAATCCGTGGGATAAGCTGTGACTTCAATGCCGTTTTTTGCAAAATTCATTACAGCTCGCTCCATGTGGGTAGCACTGGTAACGAGGATAGGATGAAGCAGTCCGTTCTCGCGGAGTATTTCCGCCGAGAAGCGGGCATTCTGCCCGGTAGTCTGACTTTTGTTTTCTACTAGGATTTTTTCTGTCGGCACGCCGAGAGACAGCAGAATTCTTCGGGCGATATCCGCTTCATTTCCCGTGTTCTGATAGACCTGTCCTCCGGAAAGAAGGATAGGCAGTCCCAGCTTCTTATGGAGCCGCAGTGCCGTCAGCAAACGACTGGAAGGTATGCTGGTAAGGACACCCATGCCGTCCATGTCCGGAACATCGCCGAAGGCACCGCCGCCCAGCATGATGATGACATCTCCCGTCGGATTTTCCGGCGGTGTATAAGTGCTTTCCAGCTCCTTCACCAGCAGCGATGAAATAAGCGGCGTCGACAGCAGATACATGATGAGCGCCAACGAGGACACGAAGGCCGCAAGTCTTCGTTTCGCCGCCTTCCACAGACGCCTTACGAGATAAATGAGCGCCAGCAGAAATATTCCCGGCGGCAGCAGCCAGGCCGCACCGAATTTACAAAGAAAGATAACGTTGTCTAGCATAGCTTTACAGCTTTCCTGTTGCGGAAGGTCACCGGCACCAGCTCCATGCTCTCGGCAAAATCGATTGCCGTCCTGATATCCAGTCCGATTCGATCCGGTGTATGGGCATCGGAGCCTACCGTCACCATCTGTCCACCCAGCTGACGGAAGCGGCGATACACCGGAGCCAGCTCCTCGAGAACAGCCTTGTCGGCAAATCGGCGGGTATTTATCTCCATAGCCGTATCAGTCTCTATCAAAGCTCTGAGTATCTCGTCGATATATTCATGATATCGCTGATACTCAATACCCGGGTCAGCATAAGGAGCGACCCGGCAAATGTAGTCGATGTGACCGAGAGTATTGATGAAGGGATTTTCCCGCACCATCTCAGCCATCACGGTGTAGTAGCGAGTGAACACGCTGTCCTTATCTCGACTGGGATAGTACTCCGGCTCATAGATATCTCCGTTGTCCAGAATATGAATGGAACCGATGACCTGATCAAAGGGCGCTCTGGCAATGAAATCCTGCAGAACCTTGGCATGTCCCGGCATCATGCCGCACTCTACGCCAAGAGAGAGTCCGCTGTTCAGCTCATCGTCACGACCCCGCAAATGCTCATAGGCAGTCCAGTAATCCTCCGGAGAAAACTCAAAGACCCAGTCCCCGGGATAATCCGGGTCATAGTGCTCGGTCAAAACCAGTCCGACACCCTGAGCCTTTGCTGCCGTCAGAGCATCGGCTATTTTCATCTCCGAATCCGCCGAGAACTCGGTATGAATGTGGCTGTCATAAATCATTTACTTATTTGCCTCATACGCGTCTTCCAATGCATAGGTAAGCTGGTCGGCACAGGAAGTCCCGCGGTTACCGCAGTCATTTCCCCGCCACACTTCTATTACCTTGTCCTTGTCCATGCCGACGACGATTTTAGAAATGGCAGCGAGATTGCCGGGGCAGCCCCCCTGAAAGCTTACGCTCTTAATGATATTGCCGTCCAGTTCCACATTTATTTCTCTGGAACAGGTTCCCTTCGTCTTATAAGTATACATACTCATGGTCATTCTCCTTTCATAAATCCGTCTGCCAGTCCGGCAAACTCCTCAAGTGACAGTGTCTCTCCCCGACGCCCGGTATCGATGCCGGCATAGGCCACTGCCCTTTCAATATCTTCTTTCAGAAAGCCGGCACCCTTCAGGGCATTTACCAGCGTCTTGCGGCGCTGCCCAAAGGAAGCCCGGGCTACCCGGAAAAACATCTTCTCATCCTGACACTCGACTGCCGGCTTCTCACGACGACGACAGCGGATGACCACCGAGTCAACCTCCGGTGCCGGATGGAACGACTTAGGCGGGACAGTGAGAACAATGTCCGGCTCCGTATGGTACTGCACAGCTACGGAAAGCGCGCCGTAATCCTTTCCTCCCGGCTCAGCCACCATTCGCTCAGCAACTTCCTTCTGCACCATGGTGACGATAAGCGAAATGTTCAGCTTCTTCTCCAACAGCTCCAGCAAAATCGGAGTCGTAATATAATAAGGAAGGTTTGCTACAACTTTAAACGGCTCTTCCCCCATAAGTGACTTTATATCCACCTTTAGGATGTCGCCGGGCACAATAGTAACATTGTCGTAGCCCTTCAGCGTCTCTGCTAAAACTGCCGGCAGCTTTTTGTCCAGCTCTACCGCTGTGACCTGCGCTCCCGCCTCAGCCAATGCCTGAGTGAGCGTGCCGATACCGGGGCCTATTTCGAGGACTCTGTCCCCCGGCTCTATCTCCGCCGCCAGAACAATACCATCTACAATCGCCGGGGCAATGAGGAAGTTCTGTCCCAGACGATGGCTTGCCTTCAGTCCGAAGTGCTTTAAGATTCGATGCGTTACCTCCGGAAGAACTATCCGGGGCATTATCGTATTTTTCTCTGTCATATTGCTCCTTATTTTTTAATATTATGGAAATCTTTTACAGTTCGGCAACGGCCTGCTCAAACTCCTCGCGGGTTATCCCGTAGTGATTGAGCCGCTTCAGGAACACCTTTGCATTTGCGTAGCCGAGTCCCAATGCCGCCCCCAGCCGCGCTCTCCGGGAGCTGGCCTCCGCTGCTCCGGAAAGATTGTTGACGATAAGATCCGACGAGGTAAAGATTTCTTCTTCCAATTCGATTGGGGTATGAACCTTCTCCAGCGCCTTTCTGATTGATTCCGGGCTGGCATCTTCGATGCCTACATCCCCATCCGCCGGATTTGTTGCCTCCTCACGAGGTACGTAGGCATGCTTTGCCTTTGGAAAACGCTTTTCCAAATGACGGCGTATCCGCTCACCTGCCCCGTCAGGGTCAGTGAGGATAATAATCCCCCGTTTCTCGTAGGCTGCTTTTATATCATTCATCGCCCGCTTGGAAAGGCCAAAGCCTCCGGTAATTAGGCAGTCGGCCTCCAATGCCCGGCTGATAGCGGCCACATCGGACTTCCCCTCTACCACAATCACTTCTTTTATCACGCCAAGATTCCTTTCACTATCCCGTAAATTTCCTCCGAGATTTCTTCTATACTCCGTGGTTTTTCTCCGTCATCACAGCTGACGGTCTTCCAGCCTTCTCTCTTTGCCAGTGCTGCATATGCCTCATGGCAGCGGACAAGATACGCTTCGTCCCGCTCGTGGATATCCTTTTCCCGTCCGGCTTCCGCTCGCTGAGCGATGAGCTTCGCCGAGACCTCCGGTATCATATCAAGAAAAATTACTCCATCCGGGGCCGGGAGTCCGAGCTTGCCGTACTCAAAGTCCGTCAGCCAGTCGAAGTAAGCCTCTCTCTCCTTCTCATCGGTTATCTTCACCGCCTGATGAACGAGATTGCTGGTAGTATACCGGTCAGCCAAAATGACGGTGCCATCCTCGTAATCCTTCCCCCACTTCATCCGATAGGAAGCAAAGCGGTCGACAGCAAAGAAGGTGGATGCCGCATAGGCATTTACAGCATCGGCCGTACTGCCGAACTCTCCCCCTAAATACATTTTTACCGGCATGGCGGCCGGACTGTCGTAATCGGGGAACTCTATCTTCTTTACCCTGTATCCTTCCGCCTGCAGCCGGGCAAACAGCGCCGCCGTCTGAGTCGCCTTGCCGCAGCCATCCCCAGCCTCTATAACGATAAGCTTTCCTTTAGCCATTTTCCTTCACCTTTCACACAGGTGGTCAATCTTTCACGACTCGCACCGTCTTCAGTTCCGCATCCTCGGCGTGCGGAACAAGTCCCGCGGCCTTTCCTGCCCTCAGATATTCTATCGACTCAGCCGTGATAATCTCACCCGGATAGAAAATCGGTATCCCCGGCGGATAAAACATCGGTGCCTCTGCCGCAATCTTCCCGACGGCATCTTCGATATCCACCGCTGCCGCCCCGGCAAAATACGCTTCTCTCGGCGTCATGGCCGGCCGGCCTTCCGGTGGCTTCGGCAACCGGGGAATCTTCAATATTTGTCGCTGCCCACGGCCGCAAAATTCCGCTGAGAGGGCAGCCAGTGCCTCGTACAGTCGTCCAAGGGACTCATCATCATCGGCATAGCTGATGATGAACAGCACCCGTCGAGCATCACTGAGCTCCGGCTGAATCAAGTGCTTCTCCCGAAGATATATCCATGCCTCCGGGCCGGTGATGCCCAGACCGGAAACATCAACGGTAAGCTTTAACATATCCTGCCCAAACTCAGCCCGTCGGTTCTCCGACAACGAGTAGACCGCGAGCCCCGGCAATTCGTCCACTCGTGACCGCAGCTTCCTGGCCAGCTCATATACTCTGCCCAGACTCTCTTCACCCTGCTCTTCCATCTGGGCTCTGGCGATATCCAGCGACGCCAGCAGCAGGTAGTCGGGACTTGTGGTCTGAATCACGCCATAAGCTCGATAGACCTTTTCTCTCATGTTCGCCGGCGCGCTTTTGCCGATGTGGAGCATCGAGGTCTGCGTCAGAGAGCCAAGCAGCTTGTGTGTACTCTGCGCTGCCAAATCGGCTCCTGATTCCAGAGCCGCCTTGGGAAATTCTTTTCCGGCTGTCCCAATATGCTTACCGGCCATCGCCAAAGTCGTCAGGTGCGCTCCGTGAGCCTCATCCACCAAGAGCAGCATACCTGCACTATGAAGTATTTCGGCGATACGCTCCAAATCGGCGGAAACTCCGTAATAATTTGGCGACACCACCAGCAGAGCTTTCGCAGCCGGATATTTTTTTACCGCCGCCGCCACCTTATCGGGCGTTACATTGAGCGAAAGCTCCGCTTCCTCATCGTAATCCGGCTCAATATATACCGGAACAGCTCCGGCCAATACCAGTCCGCTCATCACTGAGCGATGAACACTGCGGCTCACAAGAACAATATCTCCCGGTGTCAACGAAGCCAGAATCATTATATGAATTGCGCCGGTAGTTCCGCTGACCGAGAATACAGTTTCTCTGGCTCCGAAGTATTTCGCCGCCGCCTGCTGTGCCATGTCGACAGCTCCCGCCGGTGCAAACGGGTCATCCAGTTCGTCAGCCAAAGATACTTCCCCTCGAAGTCCCTGCTCGGTTATCAGTGACTTCAGGCGCGCATCTGCACCCAGTCCCATCTTATGGCCGGGAGTATGCCAGGCACTGCAGCCTGAGTCGGCATATTTTGCAACAGCCTCATATAGAGGCGCTGCTGTTTTTTCTGTCATTTTTTATTCCTCAGTCCCTAAGCCGCCAATTTTTTCAGTGGCTTACGCTCAGACCGTTAAGACGATTTTTCCGTTTCAGCAGCTCGTCGAATTCATCCTCCGGCATGGGACGGGCATTCAGGTAGCCCTGACCGTACTTGCAGCCCAGATCGACCAGCATCTGCTCCTGACCGGTGGTCTCGATTCCCTCGCAGATAACGGTCATCTCCAGCTTCTCACCCATGTCCACGATACCGGCGATGACAGTCTGCATCTGGGTATTTGTTTCCGCCGCAATGAGCAAAGATTTGTCAATCTTTATTGCATGGAAAGGCAGCATGGACAGAAGTCGGAAAGAGGAGTAGCCGGAGCCAAAATCATCTATCGAGAAGACGAAGCCCAGTTCGCGCAGTTCACGGAATGTCTTGAGAGCATCCTTCTGCCGCTTCATCTGGTCAAAGGCTCCGAAGACGGTCTCCGTCAGCTCAAGCTCTATCGCCCCGGCCGGAAGATGATACTTCTTTGCCGCCTCAGCCATTCGCTGCAGATAGCCGGGCTCCGTTAGGTGGAGACGAGACTGATTTACGCTTATCGGCACGATGGGCAGTCCCAGATTTATCCGGCGGCGCTGATAGGCCATTACCATATCCAGCATGTAATGGTCAAGCCATACCGCAAAGCCATTCTTCTCAAACAGTTCAATAAAGCTGCCGGGATTAAGGAAGCCCAATTCATCGCTCTGCCAGCGGACAAGGGATTCTGCTCCGATGATGCGACCGGTTCGAAGCTCGTACTTAGGCTGATAGAAAACAAGGAATTCCTTTTTCTCCAGCGCCTTTTCCATTAAAGCCTCTATCTTCGTCTGAAGCTTCATCTGCCGACTGTAATTGCTGTCATAGAAGGAGACCATTTCTGCGCTGGAGAATATCGTGTTGTAGGCGGCTGTAGCCTTTATTATTGATTCGGATATCGCCTCCGGGAAGGCCGTTCCGCTGTTGACCGGTGCAATACCGGCCTTCAGCTCCGGGTGGATAACTCCGTGGGCTATTTCCAGACTGTCGTGATTATGAATTATCCCGGTTATCTCCGAAACTATCATATCTTTTTCCGGGAAGCTGCACACGACAAATATCTGACCTACTGCGGTGGAAGTAACGCCGACCACTGCCCATTTATTCTCAGCCAGAATTACATCAAGAATTCCCTTCAGCTTGTCTGCGATGACCTGCCGTCCAGTCATTTCCAATATGGAACGGACCCGAGCCATGCCGATAGTAAGAATATACAGGTGCCCATTAAGGAAAGCTTCCTCCATGGAGACCTTGAATTCGCCCGGCATTACTTCTTCCAGCCAGCGTCGATTGTGATAGCCGGTGAGCGGGTCTACTCGCAGGTCTTCCCGCTCATGGTAGTAGCGATAAGCGCAGGCTGCCATCATCGCTGTGATGAGCAGGACAAAAATAACGAAAGCAATGAAGCCCTTCCTGTCGCCGAGAGTCTCCCGATAGCCGGTGGTAGTCTCCAAATCCTGCTCCATATAGCGATTGGATATCCGATAGGCTACACCCGGCGACAGTCGGCTTATAGCCTTGTTCAGCACCCTGAAGAGCATCGGGTCTTCGTTTTCCCAGACACCGAAGGAAACCGGATAGGCAAAGACATTCATCTGCCTGATATAGAGATTGTGGTGATTGTCCTGAGCCAGTGTCCGGTGCGCTGTTATACCCTTTACATAGGCGATATCCGCATGACCGTCCGATACAGCGTCAAGGGTACTCTCCACATTATCGAAATACACCAGATTGCCGTTTCGATGGAGCGGCTCTACAAACCGCTGCGTGAAGAAGTGGAAGCGGGGAGCCGCCACCACCGGATTTTCCGGCACATTATTGCCACGGCGGGCAATCTGTGCATAGTAGACATTCATATAGGGGATGGTCAGATTCATCTTCAGGCGGCGAGCCCAAGTGAAATCCGTATTGAGGTCAGCCAGAAAGTCTGCCTTGCCGGAGGCTATATTGGCCACTGTATCCTCCGGCCCCCGGGTAGGAATCATCTCGATGGTAACACCAAGATCATCGGCCATCAGCTTCAGAATATCCGCCAGAACGCCTTTGTATTCTGTGCCCTCCATATAGCTGAATGGCTCCTGATCCGTCATCGCCGAAGCCCGCAGCACAGGATGTTCCTTCAGATATTTCAGCTCGGCCGCAGTATAGGCCGGACGGACAAAGCTCTCCGGGCCGCCGTAAAAGGTCTTGGCGGTATCCTTTTTTATATTGGCATTGACCGCCTGAAGTCTAATCACTGCCGCATTGACAATATCGATAAGATTTTTTCTGTCCTTGCGGAGAAGCAGACGGCATTCATAGGAATCAAAGTGATAAGCATTCTGACCCCAGGTCTGATTAGTTCGCAGGTTGTTATCCAGATAAGCGTCGATTCGTCCCTGATGGAAGGCCCGCTTCATCGCCTCCATACTGGGAAACTCCCGCAGATTCCAGTCAATTCCTCCGGAAAGAGCCCGATCCGGAACCCGGCGGCCGGGATAAATATTTTCTACATAGCCGACCGTATACCGGCGGCCGGTCAGAACATTTGCCGCCTCGCGCATTTCATCCAGCGTAGTATATTCCCGTCCGTTGCTTATCAGGCTGCGGTTTATCTGCTTCACCGGAGCCTTTCCGCCCGCATCTATGCGGCGGTTCGTCTCCGTTTCTACCGCTTCGCTGCTAATGA
The DNA here is from genome assembly GCA_045616885.1 of Selenomonadaceae bacterium. Taxonomy (GTDB): domain Bacteria; phylum Bacillota; class Negativicutes; order Selenomonadales; family Selenomonadaceae; genus RGIG250. The sequence continues at coordinate 44,281 of JAZLHS010000011.1, forward strand.
CTATCTTGCCGATGACCGTGGCAATGCCATAATCCGTCCCCACGATATCCGGGTATCCCTCAGCACGGCCCGGAGTCTCCGGGAAAAAGTCGATTTCGCCGGAACGAAGGCGGGCAATGTTTTCCTCCCAGGTTCCCGGCACATAAGTTACCTCCCAGCCGTTGTTGGCCGCCAGCGTCTGAATGATGGCATAGGCATAGCCGTCAAAGAGGCTTGGGTCGCTGTCATTGGTGGTAAGGAAGCCCGGTGATGGCACAAAGCCAACCCTGAGCGGCAGAAATTTTCCGCTGGCATCGTATTGAGCCCGCAGCTTGATAGAGTCGTCACCGAAGCCGGACATCACCTTGTCTTCCAGCGTCTGTGCCCGCTCCCCCGGTTTTTCACCGGCCGCAGCAGGAGACACTTCGCCCATAATCAGGCTGAATATACCGAAGGCAAACAGCACAAACAAACCCATAAACCAAGTATGAGCCGCTTTCCTGCAATGGGCTTTGCCGCCTACTGCCTGACAATGTTTTTGCTGATTCAGCATTTTTATCGCCTCCGGCAAAATATATCAGAGATAGCCGGCTGCCGCGAAAAACAACAGCCAGATAAAGAGCGTGACGCAGGAGAGCGCCGAAGTAAAGACGACGCAGTTGCCTGCCAAATCGGCATCACTGTCCATAAGCTGAGCCATCGAGAAGCTCGCTACCGCACATGGTGTACCGAAGATGGCCAGCAGCGTTACCAGCTCCTGCCCGCGGAAGCCCCAATAGATGGCTGCGGCGAAAACCAGCGCCGGAACGATGATGAGTCGAGCCAGCACCACCGATACAAGATAGCGGGGATTTTCGCTGACAGAGGAAAAGCGGAAGGATGCGCCGAGAATAATGAGCGCCAGCGGACTGGTCATCGCCGACATCTGACCCAGCGGCTTCAAAATCGGCTTCGGCAGCTGAACTCCCAAAAGCAGGAATACACAGCCAACGATGGCACCGATTATCATAGGATTTCTCAGCACTCCGCCTGCCACGTGAAGCAGGTCGAACTTTCCACCGCGGAAGGTCTCCAGCGTAAAGACCGCCAGTACATTGTAGAGCGGAATGATAATGGCTATCATCATGGTAGTGAGGGCGATATTATTCTCGCCGAAGATGTTTCCCACCAGCGGCACACCCATCAGGACGAAATTTGAGCGGTAAATAGCCTGTATCATTGCGCCCCGCTGCTTCGGACCGGGAACGACTCGGCATACCAGAAAGAACGAGACGGCATAGACTATGGCCAGCGCCGTGATAGAGAATATTATCAGGTCAAGCCGCAGGGTCTCCTTCAGGTTCGTGGTATACATGTTGTAGAACATCATTACCGAGAAGAAGGTCTTGAAGACCATGCCGTTTACATGGTTTATCTCTACATCCGTCAACAGCTTATTACGGTGGACGAGAAGTCCGGTAAACATGAGGATAAACAGCGGAACAACCGCCCCGACTGCCACAAAGAACTGCTCAGAGCTTATCAAGATTTATCACCAGCATTTTTTATATTGCCCATATTCCTCTATAAAAGTTGCGAAGAAAAAGGTCTGTAAGAAAACCGTTTATCACCTCACCCACCGGCTGCGCCGGTCCCCCTCCCCAGAGGGGAAGGTGGCTCGCGAAGCAAGACGGATGAGTTCTATGTCAGACTTTTTTCAAAGCCTATTTTTATCAAACGCGGTCTTAGCCTGACGGCTGCCCCATTCGTCATCTTCCGCAATGCCTTCTACATACCAGTCCATCCGGGAGATGATTGCCTGATCGCTGAGATTATGCCCGACGGGAATTCTTATATTTCCCCGGTTGTCCTTCACCGGGCCATAGAAAACATCCCGGTTTGTGTAGCGCAGCTGCCGTCCGACATTCTCGATTCGGGAGCGGCTGTCTCCCTTCACCGTCAGATTTATCAGCAGCCGCATATTCTCATCGATGGAGGCGAAGCGACAGCCGGGGGTAAATCGTCCTTCCAGCGCATCTTCAAGCAGACTGCGAATAAATGGCTCACTCTTCCAGATGACCGTGCCCAGCAGTACATCTCCATAATGTGCCTGCTGGTCGAGACACATACCTATAGCTTTTATGCCTCGGCGACGGCAGATGCTCAGCACCTCACGATATGGATTGACCTGCGTCACCACATCGACGGGATGCGCGGAGAGTACTCTCTCACAGGCGGCTGCCACCTTTGCTTCATCGTTAAAGGTATTCGTCCAGATTATATGTATCTTTGCATCAGGGCGAATTTTCCTTATACCCAGTGCCAGAGCATTGACCGACGTATTGATGACCGGCTGTGGCACCGGTGCTACGATTGCTATATCTCCGGTCTTAGACTCGGAGGCGGCCAGCATACCGGCCTGATACTGAGCCTGATACATTCGGACGAAGAGCCCGCAGACATTTGGAAACGTCCTCTCACCATAGCCGGTGTAAAACTTTACGTTTGGGTAGGCATCACTGACCTGAGCCATATCGATTGGCTGACGGACTCCCATACTGAAGATTATATCCGCCTGATCCTGATTAACCATCTTGTCCACAGCCGCCCCAAAGGAGCCATCATTGCTGTGCGCGTAATCCATAAAGACAAAGCGGCAGTTCATGTCGCTTATCTCCTCGAAGGTCTTCATCAGGGTCTCATTCCAGCCCCCATCATGACGACTTCCTTCAAAGATGACTCCGACCACTGTCTCGCGCTTCCGGAACATTTCCATCAGCCCGCCGCTGTTATTCAGCCAGTAGTAGGAGCAGGCAAAAGCCGCTGCACAGAAGGCAATGAGCAGCAGGGAGATTCCCGCCATTATCTTCTTCACTGACGGTCACCTCCGTATACGATTTCCTCGTACTCCAGCACCGTCACCGGTCTGGAGCAGCAGAAGCCCTGCACCATAGCGCAGTTCGTCGCCTTCAGCACATTTCGCTCGGCATTCGTGTCTACCCCGTTGACGATTATCTGTATGTCCATGTGCCCTGCCATCTCTACCAGATCCGACAGCAGCTGTATGGATTTTTCCGTCTCCGGATCCACGGTGGTCGGTGACGCCTGCAATACCTGACCGGTTTCCACCGTATTCATCACCGTCAGCCGGCCGAAAGCGGATTTATCTACCTTCAGGCGTGATACCGGCAGGTCTTTCAGCTCCGGCAGCAAACCACCGTCAAAGCCGAAGTCTGAAACGGTGACGGCAAAGCCGGCCGCCCCCAGCTTCCGGACTGCTTCCTTTACCGTCTCCGACTGGAGCAGGAAAGCGGACTCTTTCACGTCTATCATCAGGTACGACGGCTCCACTTCGTAGAGCTTCATTATCCTGGTAATCTCCTCAATGAGATTGCTCCGTACCAGCAGTGCATGGGACAGTCTTACTGCTATCGGATGTACCCGGCGGCCGTCATTCAGCCAGCGTCTTATAATATGGCAGGCGGAGTCCAGCATAAACTTATCCAGCCTCGTCTGCCGCTTGCTTTCCTCCGGGTTGTCCAGCAATGCCTGAACATCGAGGATTCCGTACTTTGAGTGATTCCAGCGCATCATCAGTTCGCTGCCGGCCCACTCGCCTGTAGCCATTGCTTGCATGGGCTGGAGAAGCGGCTGAAATTCTCTCTGAATGAACGCCTCCTCAAAATCGTCTCGAAGCGTCCGCTTTCTGGTGAGCTCGGCACTTACATTGCTGTCGAACATCACTACCAGATTTCTGTCAGCAGTCCGGTTCTTCTTTTGACGGCGAGCTGCCTCGCAGGCGGCGACTGCCCGGCTGTACCCCTCGTCCATTGTCAGATTCTCTGCCATACTGGCCGCACCGCCGGTAACGGTAAGAGGATACTTGCTGGAGGTCTCGGTGATAAGCTTGCAGAGAGCCATCAGCTTCGCCTGCGTGCCGGAATGCTCATAGGTATACAGCAGGAATCGGTCGCCGGAAGCTCTGGCCAGACTGTCTTCTGCATCTACGGCCTGCTCCAAGGCTATCGCTATCTTTCGCAGCAGGCTGTCACCGTATTCGATGCCCATGATTGAATTCACTGCGCCGAAGGAATCAATATCAAAGAGCGCCAGCACAGCATTTCGCTTATTCGGATCCTTTTCCTTTTCCTGTCTGAGCTTCTCCCATTTCGGCAAGCCGGTGAAAGAATCTATGTAGGCTACCTTCAGCAGCTCTTCCCGTCGATGCTCTTCTACCCGGATGATGTAGAAGAATGCCACGATGAACAGGAGCGCCAGCATGATAAATGTTCCCGCTGTGAAGAGTATCACTACGGTCATAGTTTCCCGCATGGCAGACTGCGGTACCAGCAGACCGGTGTACCAGCCGCGAAGTATCCGGAAGGGGGCCGCCGCAAAATACTGAGTCTCACCGCCGCAGTCTACGCGGGCGATGGCTCGCTGCCCACGATACAGTGACCAATAAAGGCGACCTATCTCATCAGCATTCTCTATGAGCCGCAGTTCTCTCACCACCGCCGCATCTTCCGGCGTCATCTTCATGGGGAATATATAGGTATGACGGTCTTCCGACACCATCATGGTCTGTCCGAGCAGCGGCAGCGTGCTGGCGAAGAGAGCCTCGTCCAGCTCCTGTCCGGAGAGTAAGCCGTATACAACACCGGCTACATTGTCGCCCCGGATGATGGGCACCGCCAGCAGTAGCGAAGTAGTCTGACTCGCCTCTCCGGCTCGTACATACTCGGCAACGCGATGACCGTGGAAAGCATCCTGCAGGAAAGTCCTGGCGGTCTCCGGCAGCTGCGCACCGAATATCTCCCGGCCATCAATTGAAGCTGCTCCGATGTATCCCATGCGGGAGAGATGATCATCCTGACTGATGTAAACCTCCATAGCGCGATGGGAATTCTCAGCCAGCAGGAAGGAAGCCAGAGCCCGAAGGTGGACGAAATATGTTTCCAGTCGTCCGTTGATAACATCCTCCTGCTGGGCTGCCATATCAGCCAGCCGGTCATCTATCTCTTTGCGAACCACATTCACCAGAAGAATCTGCAGCAGCATGATACTGACGAAAACAACCGCAGCAAGAGCCGCCAGCGGCTTGAATATATGAGAACGTCCGGTTGCCCACAGTCTCATGCGGTCATCCCCTTTCCTCTGTGCGAAATCAAAATGAACACAGTTATTTACAATATTATACTACGAAAAAACTATTTCACAAAAAGAAATTTAGCCTTTCAATTTCTTTTTCTGTACATAAAGTAGAGCGGCTCATCTCGCAATGAGCCGCTCTGCTTCAGAAAGGGGGATGTTATGATGGGATAGTTTAAAAGGTTAGTGCTTTCAGGTTAGTACCTAAGGAGAAGTTATCTCTCTTTCGCCACTTTTTTCGCTGCTGATGTCATTGTAGTCGGGAAAACTAAAAATAAGCGGGAAAAAGCATTAGAGAATCATTAAGATTTTATTCAGCCGCGTCTGGCCGGACAATCGAGTCTGTTACATTCGCTGCAGTTGTGTTCCGTCTTCTTGCAGTCCTCCGTCCTCAGTCCCAGTCCGACGACGGCCGTGACAGACTTTCGAGGAAGAAGCATTAGACTCTCGGTGAGTGATACTCCGATTTTTTCGCAGCCGGCATACCGCACGATATCACGCTGAGCTGTCAGCGGCCAATCGCCGTAGCCGGGTGAGAATCGCCAGCGAGGCGCCATGCCCATCCTTTCCGCCAGACGGTCTATCTCCTTCTCCATTGCATCTGCCGTCTGCTCCACCGCCTGAGTCGCTGCCGCATCCAGCAGCACCGAGTAGGCGTAGCGGCCGGCGGCAAAGCTCTCCGTCACCGCCTGCTCGATACCGCCGCCGACTGTCACCGTCATCAGTACCAGACGACAGCAGCCCTTCAGATGATTGCGAATACTGCTGCCTTCCAGCACCAGCTTACCGTCATCGGCAGTTCCCGTCGAATCATCGTATTCATATATCTCGTAGTTGCCCTTCGGCAAAGCCAGCAGCTGCGCCCCATCGCAGGCCTCCTGTATCAGCTTCGGGTCAAAGGGGCTTTGGCGAAGTCCCGCATACCGGCGAACCTCGTCGGCGTTTATCTCACCCAAGGGCGGATTGAATATCGGCATAGCAGCCCTACCTCATGCGAATTTGTTTCTGACAGATTTACTCACGGTCTGTAAAAACTATATACAAAAAGCGTAGAATAAATCTTTTGGGATCTACTCTACGCTTTATTCATCATTTCTTACTCAGGCATTTCTTAGGCCTTAGCCTCACGGTCGGCCTTCGCTTCTCTTGCCTTCGTCAGCGAAGAGCTTCCCTTATCCTCTACCTTCAGCGGCAGACGCAAATGGACTCTCGTGCCGCGTCCCGGCGTACTGGCAACCGATATCTGAGCACCGATTATCTTCGCCCGCTCACGCATACCCGTAATGCCGAAGAAGCCCTCGCCGTCCGATACCTTCATCCGCTCCTCGGCTTCACCGATATCGAAGCCGGCGCCCTGATCCTCGATGAGGACCGAGACGGCTGCCGTCGTAAAGAGCATCCGCACCTGAGCTACATTCTGCCCGCTGTGCCGCTCTACATTGTTAAGAGCCTCCTGAATGATACGGAAAATTCCCGTATTCACATGACTGGGCAGTGACACCTCCGTGCCCTCCACCGTAAAGTCGGCCTTCAGCATGTGACGCTCATCCATCTTCGCCACCAGCTGACGGACAGCGGCCACCAGACCAAGGTCATCCAGCGACATAGGACGCATATCGAAGATTATCTGACGAATGTCGCCGAGGCAGCTCTTCAGCTGGCGACGAAGCTCCTGTATTCCCGCTCTTGCCTCTTCCGGGTCAATGGGAATGAGGCGCTCGCAGATGGACGCCTGAAACAGCAGATTGGCCACATCCTGAGCCGGGCCATCGTGAATCTCTCGGGATACCCGATAGCGCTCATCCTCCTGAGCCTTGATTATAACAGCCGACAGGAAACGATTGTTGGACGCTTTCTCCATCTGGGCCACTACATCGGATATCTGAGAAGACAGATAACCAAGCACAGAGGATATCCTCATGGCCAGCTGCTCTGCTCCGATGATGGTCTTCTGCATGTGATAGAGGCGAATCTCGCAGTCGTCACGCTTGCGGCGGAGCTGACGCTCCTCCTCACGAGCCACTCCGAGACGAACCTGAACATCTTTTACGGCATCATAAGTCGCTTTGATTTTTTCTTCGCTGAAGTTCCGGAAGTTTGATGACACTCGGACGAGATTCTGCTTCTCCAGCTGCTCGGCTTTCTCCAGCTTATCGACTCGCTCTATGGTCTCCGCCGTTTCTCTGCGAATAGTCTCCAGCTCGGCTCTGGTATTTTCTACCTCGCGGCGAGCCGCTTCATACACTTCAAATATCTGGCCCTTGCTATCCTCTATTGTGTTGACCGTATTACGAAGGATGTCATTCAGCATCCCTACGCTGGGCTTGCCATCCTCTACCGGTGCTGTCTCCGGTTTGCTGTTTTTCAATTCGGCCATGGTTTCCTCGATTCCTCGGCAGTCTCTTGCGCCGCCGCCAGACAATATCTCCTACATATAGTAGGTCAGCTTTTATTATAGCGTAAACCTATGATTTTTCAACACCCCATTTATCGCATATTGGATAGAAAATTAGTCCATGATTAGGAGAATTGTCCCCACATATATGAGACTATTTGCATTTGCCGGAAACGCATTGACAAATCTATCCAATCTCCCTATAATTGTAACGTTAGTTTATAGAACAGTTTTTGTGGTATGAGTGGTAAAAGAGGTTTTTTTCGTGGAATACAATGTTTACATGACAAACGACTGCAATCTCAACTGCGCCTATTGCTCAGTTCTGCTTGATTGCGAGAAGAATGGCATCCCCATCCATCCAACTTATGAAGTTGAGAAGCTGGCTGCCTACATAGATAAAACCCAGCAGAAGTACAACGACAACGAAGTTGTCATTTTCTTCTTCGGCGGCGAACCCTCTATGGAGTACGACCGTATCCGCAAGTATATGGAATGCTTCGACAAGACACTCCGTCCGAAATATGACCTGAAGTACATTCTTCACACCAACGGACTTCTCCTGAACGAAATCCCCGATGATGTGCTGGCCAAGCTTGACCTCTCCATGTATTCTCTCAACTATGAGATGTTCCCCCATGTAGGTCTGGCTGACTCCTACTTCCAGCGAGTCATGGACAACGCCCTCGAAGCGAAGGAGAAGAAGCCTTCCTTTGAAATCGTTGCTCGTCTCACCATCACTGAGAAGACCAGCTTCTTCAATGAGATAATGCAGGTCTATCCCTTCTTCGACATGGTCTACTGGCAGCTGGAGAACACCCCGGCCTGGAAAGACCCGGAGTACTTCATCAAAACCTACAACTACGAGGTAAGCCTCGTCTTCCGTCACTGGCTGAAGGAGCTGAAGGCCGGACGCATGCTGAAGTTCATTCCCTTCATGGCTGTCCTGAAGTTCATGTTCTTCCACGACAGAGACGACAATGAATTCCTCTGCGGCTACGACACTCACATGCTCTATGTTCAGACCAACGGTAAGTGCTATGCCTGCTGTGACGCCATGGAGTCTCCCACCCACTACGTCGGTGACATCGAGAAGGGCTCCGAGTTCCGCGGCCTGAAGCTCTCCGACTTTGTCTGCAAGGACTGCGACTACCGCCGCATCTGCATGGGCCGCTGCGGCCGCATGCACCGCGAATTCACGCCGGAGCATATCGACCACTATTGCCGGATGAACAAGCACACCTTCGACCTCTTCATCGAGCGCAAGGATGAGCTGGCACAGATTCTCAAGGAACATCCCGAATACGAGGCCATGCTCAGCGGCTGGGATCTGGACATCATGGAGTACACCTCCTGATCAACACATAAAATTTAGCCCCCGATCCAGACAACGGATTGGGGACTTTTTATAGAACAGCGAAAACAGTAAAACTTAAAAGGATGAACGATAAGTATGGAGCAGAAATATTATCCCCTCTCAAGAACCCAGAAGGAAATCATCTTCTTCGAGGATGAATGCCCCGGCACAGCCATCAACAGTATCTGCGCCCTCTACCAGTGCGAGGGTGACTTCGCCGACACCATGGAAAAGGTCGTCAACAGTCTTGTCGAGCACGAGCAGTCTTTCCGCCTCCGGATGCACAAGACCGAAGAAGGCGAATGGGTACAGTATGAAGTCCCCTATGAATACTTTGCTGTCCCTCGCTATCCGGAGGCCGTGACCTACGAAAAGATGCAGGAGATAGCTCAGGCAAAGTCCGAAGAGCCCTTCGAGGTGGCCGACAGCCCCCTGTATAAGTTCGAAATATTCCAGGGAGAAGGCATCACCTACATCTGCTGCACTCTCCATCATATCATTAACGACGGCTGCGGCATGGCTCTGCTTGGTATCATGCTCACCTACGGCTGGCGTGCCGTCGAGGGCATCGCTCCCTACGAATGGGTACATCATCGCTTCACCGACTTCATCGAGAAGGAAAACTCCCCGGCTAAGCAAAAGCGTCGGGAAAAGGACGCCGCCTACTGGCAGGAAAAATTTGCCGACTGGAACGGCCCTGCCTGCATCAAGCCCGGCTTTGAAGCTCCGGATGATGCCTACGACGGCACCCGCATTGAACGCCAGCTCACCGACGAAGAGGACGAGGAAGTCAACGCCTTCTTCGAAAAGCACGGCATCTCCTCCGCCGTCCTCTTCCAAACTGCTCTCATCATTTATCTTTTCACGAAGAATCCTGACCGCCGCCGCATCGACATCGGCAACATGATAATGAACCGTCCCACTGCCGCCGACAAGGCTGCTATCGGCAACTATGCCGCCGAAGTCATGCTCTGCGTCCCGGTAGCTCCCGACATGACCGTCATGGAGCTCATCGACGCTGTCGGTCAGGCCAATAAGGACTCCTATCGCCACAGCAGCTATCTCCACGACGATATCGTAGAATATCTGTCTGAAAAGTGCGGTGAAGAAGTCTCTATCTGCGACATCGAGTTCGGCTTCATGCCTTCTATGGTTGAGCAGCTGCTGGAAGATGTAGGCGGCGAGCTCCCGCTCACCGGTGAAGCCTTCAGTGCCGGAATCCCGGAGACTACCATGGAATACATGATATACAACCTTACCGAAGGGCCCCTGCTTCTGAAGATGGACTACCGTCTCAATATGTTCTCCGCCGAAGAAGCCCAGCAGCTGTTTGATGACATCTGGAGCATTGCTCAGCGCTGTACCAGGGAGAACTGCACCCTGAAGGAATTCTAAAAAGACGGTGTAACCGTCTTTTCCCTAATGTAAAAGCAGGGTATTACTGTCTGTAAAGAAACTATTATGAACGCCGGCACTTGACGACTGACGAGCAAGCATGCGAAGTCAGAGTCTATGTGCCGCTGCGTGAATAAATAAACGCAAGTGAGTTTCTGTCAGACAGTAATCCCGAAAGGATACATACATCGGATAAAATATGGCTTTGTTTTCCGAAAAATGCTATGTCTGGGAGAAGTTTAAGGGCATCTTCCTCGCCGCCACCATGGCCATGCTCTGCGAGTACCTTGTATTGCTTTCCGATGAAATCATCATCGGAAACATCTGGGGCGAGCTGGCCATTTCCGGCGTAGCTCTGGCCACTCCCTTCTTCTCAGTCATCGTCTTCGTCTCCTACATGATTGCCGGTGGCACCGGTGTCCTCATGTCCGCCGCCGACGGCCGGGGAGACAGACCCCTGTCCGACCGCTATATCAGTCAGGCCATCCAGCTGACAGCCATATCATCTTTGGTTCTTTTCGTCCTGTACATCACAGCTGGCTCCGGCATACTGCGCCTGCTCGGCTCAGATGAGGCTGTCATCTCCTACGCTCAGCAATATTTTTCCTGTCTGGCCTGGCTGCCATTAGTTCAGATATTTATCGCCGTCCTCTATACGGTCGTCCTCTATCGAGGCGGTGAGACAGCCTGCAACATCAGTACCGCCGTCATGGTAGTCCTGAACATCTCCCTCTCCGTTTACCTCGGTCTGGAGATGGGACTTGCCGGCGTCAGTCTTGCCACCGTAATCGCCAATCTGGCGGGACTTGTCCCTCTCCTGTGGTTTCTGACCACAAAGCAGGGACATATCCGCTTTACTTTCGGCCTCATTAAAAAGGACGTCATTGAAATATTCCGACTGAGCTTCGCTGAGTCGGTCGTCTTTCTCCTTATCGCCGGTCAGCAGTTCGTCCTCAACTGGTACCTGCTGGCCAATTACTCGGTAGATGCCGTCGTCACCTGTACGGTAGTCCTCTATTTGGTCGTCCTTCTGATGACTCTCTTTGAGGGACTATGCGAAATACTCATCCCGGTGGTCAGCGTCTACTGGGCCGAGAAGAACTACATCGGCAATGTTAAGGTTCTCCGCCTGCTGGAGCGGGTAGGATTGGCCGAAACAGTCGTCATCACGGTGGTGCTTCTGGCCGGAGCCGATTTCCTGCCGCTGCTCTTTGGTGTTCGCTCACCGGAGCTGCTGACCGACACTGCCGCGGCCATTCGCCTTTTTGTTCCGGCTGTCTGGTTCTTCTGCATCGTAAAGCTCTACGCAGTCTACTATATCTGCATCGAGAGGATAAACCTCTCTGTATGGTTTTCCCTCTGGCAGCTCTTCCTTGTCCCGGTACTGTTTACCATCGTCGGCTGTGAAGCCTTCGGTCTCTATGGCGGGTGGGCTGGAATGACTCTGGCTCAGATAGTCACCTGGGCGATGCTGAAGTTTTACTGTCGGCAGCACTATCCCGGCACGGCAGGTCTCTCCCATCTATCTCTTGCTGCTCTGAACAGGCAGTTCTTACGAAACATCCCGGCCGACGAATTACACTGGCGAGCCGTCTGCGGCGAAATCTCCAACCTTGATTTCCTGACCGGACTTTCTCTCGCTGCAAGGCAGGAGCTGAACGATACGCTGTCAGCCGCCAACCGCCTCATCAACGACTTTTTCCGCAGCGATGACATGGCAGAGGTAAGTCTCCTCTGTCTTGAGGACAAGATATCCCTCATCCTCCGCTGCCACGGCATGAAGCCCGACAGTCAGGAAAATGATTTTCACCCCTTCATCTATTCCCCGGCTGCCGGCGATGACCGTTTCATCGCCACAATTTTCACCCAGTCTAAACCGAACAATTAATTTCTAAAAATATTAGCTCCGAGAGAAGGCATAAGAATGACCCCCAGAAGACGCAAGAAAAAGCAGCGTAATCCGCTGCGCTTGGTTCTTCCCCTCTTTGTTATCATCCTGCTGGCCGCTACCGGCTACGCCTACCACTTCCTCTTCGGCTCCATCACGCCCGACCGGCAGGTGAGTCAGGCTGACAAAGGCAAAATACTGGAAGGCGGCTCTGCTGTAAACATCCTCCTCATGGGTATCGACCATCGAGCCAATGACGTAGGTCGCAGCGATACCCTCGTCCTTCTCACCGTCGACATGAAGAACGAAAAGGCCGCCATCCTCTCCATTCCCCGCGACACTCGCGTGAACATTGCCGGCAACGGCTACGACAAAATAAACCACACCTACGCCTTCGGCGGTCACGAGCTCACCTGCTCCACCGTCAAAGAGCTTCTGGGGGCACCCATCGACTACTACGCGCTCCTCGATACAGGAGCCTTCGTAGATGTCATTGACACCCTCGGCGGTGTTGATATCACTGTGGAGCGTCCCATGCACTATGAAGACCCCTGGGACGACAACGGCGGTCTCGTCATCGACTTCCAGCCCGGCCGTCAGCACTTAGACGGACAGAAATCAATAGAGTATGTCCGCTATCGTGACGAGCAGGGTGATTTGGGTCGCATCGGCCGTCAGCAAAATTTCGCCCGGGAGCTCATCTCTCAGACCAAGCTGACCGAGCTTCTCGCCAAGCTCCCCGCCCTGCTGAAAACAGCCGACGGTGCCGTCGTCACCAACCTGACTGTCAGCGAGCGCTGCCGTCTGGCAACTTTCCTTGCCGGACTTAAGAAGGAATCCTTCAATTCCTCCATGCTCCCCGGTCGCCCCGCCTATCTGGACTCCATCAGCTACTGGCTACCGGATATAAAGCGAGCCCGTCTCCAGCTGGCTGACGCTATGGGCATTGAGCCGAGCGCCACATACATTTCCCACGCTGCTACCGACTCTGCTGACTACGAGGCAGAGCTGCCCAGAGGCTTCTCCGTGCCCGATATCATGTCGGCGGTTCAGCCCGGCGGATACGGCAAAAAGGATAAGAAAAAAGAAAACAAGGGCAAAGCCCCCGACAACAAACCGAAGGAAGCCAAGCCTGCCGACAAGGAAAAGGACAAGGCAAAGGCAGCCGATAAAAAGAAAAATGACGGCGTAATGGCGAAGAACAATCCTGAAACAAAGCCCTCCGCCATGGAGAACACCACCAAGAACGACCGCCGCAGTGAAGACACCCTAGCCGCACAGACGGAAAAGAGTCAGACAGCAGCAGCCACTAAGGCAGCAGCTAAAACACCGGTAAAAATAACCGTTGTGAACTCCACCGATATTAACGGTGCCGGTGCCCGAGTCGCCGCCATTCTGGCTGAGCGGGGCTTTGAGGTCGTGGAAGTATCCACCGGCAAAAACAAGCTGCAGGAGACTCGCATCGTTGTTCCCGACGCCAATGTCAGCGAATTCTACGGCCTGCCCTTCCCCTGCATCATCATCGGCGGCGGCGAGCCGGGAGAAGCCTTTGTGAATATTGGCGCTGATTTTAAGATGCAGTAACCTCACCCACCGCCTTCGGCGGTCCCCCTTCCCCAAGGGGGAAGCCTTCTTTAATGTAAATCCTCGTGAATAATGTCTGTAAGAAAACCGTTAATCAACATCGGTACTTAACGAACTGCGAGTAAGCATACGACGCAGGAGTTTAGTACCGCTATGTTGATTACCGAGCGAAAGCGGGTTTTCGTCAGACAATATTCACGAGGTCAGTCAAATAATAAGTGACTTCTTCCCACAGAAAGGCCAAAATATGACCACACTACGAGCCAATGGACTCGCGAAATCATACGGCATCCACACTCTCTTTGAAAATGTCTCCTTTACCGTATCCACCGGTGAAGTCGTCGGCTTCGTCGGTGCCAACGGTGCCGGCAAGACCACCTTCCTCCGCTGCCTTCTCGGCATCGAAGAATTCGACAGCGGCACCATCACCTACGACGGCCCTGTCACCATCGGCTACGTAGAGCAGCAGGCGGAGCTTCACGGCCCCACCATCTACGATGATTTCCTTGTAGCCTTCGCCGTCATCCGCCGCCTTGAAGCAAAGAAAGCGGAGCTGGAAGCCCGCCTCCATCATCAGGGCAGCGGCACTTCCGATTATGCTGACGCGCTCTCAGTGGAAGAGCTCCTTGCCGAATACGAGCGTATCCTTCTCCGCTTCGAGCAGCTCTCCGGCTACGACTACGAATCCCGTATCCGGAAGGTCGCCTTCGGCCTCGGCTTCAGCGACGCGGATTTCTCCCGCCGCACCGACGAGCTCTCCGGCGGTCAGAAGACCCGCGTCCTCTTGGCTCGTGCCCTGCTCAGGGAGCCGGACTTGCTATACCTGGACGAGCCTACCAACCATCTTGACATCGAGATGATAGAGTGGCTGGAAACCTATCTGAAAAACTACCGCGGCGCCGTCCTCATCATCT
>JAZLHS010000012.1:0-6240 GCA_045616885.1 Selenomonadaceae bacterium
CTGCTTCTCAGCCGACTCTCGGCGAGAACAATGTGGCCGAGGTCTCCGCTGTGCCCACCATCGCCGAGCGGATATCCACCGGTGAAATAGGCACCGGTGCCCAGCAGGCCGCTGACAATGCCACTCCCGCTCAGCAGCAGCAGGTAGAGCAGAGAGCGGCTGCCATCCGTCCCATCGCCGGTACCGGCAAGACAGTCCAGAAGCAGGACAATAAAGCTGCTCAGGCTCAGCAGGCAATGCGTGAACAGCGTGAAGCAGCTGCTCAGCAGAAAGCCGCAAAGGCCGAGGCACAGAAACGCTCCGAGGCTCGCATCGAGCGCTTCATGAAGCAGCAGGAGACCCAGCAGAACGCCGAGCCCTCCAAAGCTGTAGTAAACTCTCGTGCCGTTCGCCGCACCTGGGAGCAGTACACCAACAACCAGCAGGCTGCCGCCAAGGGTGATGCTGCCGGTGCAGTGACCGCTGCCAATAACAGTGCCTACGCAAAAATCCGCAGCTACAACAAGCTGAATGACGCTAATTAATATAATCCGCGAATATTGTCTAAAGGGTCTGTGAAAAATGAGCATTCTTTTTTCACAGACCCTTCCTCTATGGGTGTGCATGAGCAATTAATGAGCTCAGATGAGGTTGTGTCCTCCCTTTTTAAGGGCGGGGGACCGCGTAAGGCGGTGGAGGGTTAATCATTCTATATAACCCTCCACCATGCGTAGCATGGTCCCCCTCCCTGCAAGCAGGGAGGACATGTGAGACGGATGAGGTATGTGTCAAACTTTTTCAAAGCCCTTAATATCTCCCATCAATCATTGACATAACAAGGCCTTATATATATAATTGTAGGTAATATGTCTAACATTCTTTATAATGAAAAAATATCCCTGCGAGCAAACGGATAGAGAGAGATTACCTGCCCTCGCGGCAGGTTTTTGTTTTGTCCGAAAGAAACATTATAGGAGGAACAAATCATGCGCGGAACATTTTACGGAATTGGTGTAGGCCCCGGCGACCCGGATCTGCTCACCATCAAGGCTGCCAATATCCTGAAGAAGGTCGATGTCATCATCGCTCCCAAGACCGAGAAGAAAGAGGGCAGCGTTGCTTTCAATATCGCCAAGCCCTATCTCCGCGACGACATCGAAATCGTCTATCAGGTATTCCCCATGGTCAAGGGCTTTGCTGACAACAACAGCGATGCCTGGGAGCAGAATAAGAACGAAATCATCGCCCTGCTGGACGCCGGCAAGAACGTCGCTTTCCTGACCCTCGGCGATGCCATGTTCTACAGCACATATATCTATGTTTTCAGACTTCTTGAGAAGGCCGGCATTCCCATCGAGACCATCCCCGGCATTCCGGCTTTTGTCGCCATCGGCAGCCATCTGAACTGGCCCATCGTAGAGGGCGACGATGTCCTCTCCGTCATCCCGGCCACTGCCAGCCCCGAGCGCGTCAAGGAAGCTATCAAGGCCGCTGACAACGTCGTAATCATGAAGGTCTACAAGAACTTCGCCGAAATCGCCGACACTCTCAAGGAGTGCGACATGATCGACAAGGCTGTCATGGTCAGCCGCTGCGGTCTCCCGGACGAAGAGCGTATCGACGACATCGAGTCCCGCGCTCAGCAGCCGGTGAACTATCTGTCCACCGTCCTCGCCCGCAAGCGGTAATATGCACTACCCGATAAATCTGAAGCTCAGCGGCCGCCGCGTGTTCATCATCGGCGGCGGTCGAGTGGCTCAGCGGCGGGTGGATACTCTCCTGAAAGCCGAGGCGAAGATAACTGTCATTGCCCCGGCTCTCACGGACAATCTGGCGGCATACGCAGCCGCCGGGAAATTCATCCATATTTCTGCTGTTTATAAGAGCGGGGATATCTCCTCGCTGGCCGAAGAGTACGGAGAGTATCCGCGGCTCGTCATCATCGCTACTCCCGATGAAACGGCAAACAAGCAGGCCGCCGATGAAGCCCACAGCAAGAATATACTGGTAAATATGGCAGCCCCTCCCATGGATGAGAGCGACTTCATCGTCCCCTCTCATATCGAGCGGGGGCAGCTGCTCATCACCATCGCAACCGGCGGGCTTAGTCCTGCCTTTTCCCGCTTTGTCAGACTGCAGCTGGAGAAGTCCGGTCTGGAGGAATTCGCCGACTTTCTCCGCCGCCTGTCTCCCCTCCGGCGGCGTGTCCGGGCTGAGATAGAGCCTGAGCAGCGGGAGCAATTCTGGCGCGGCGTCCTCACCGAGGAGCTGGCGTCAATGATACAATCACGAAATTTTGACTCTGCGGAGGCAAGCATCGAAAATGCACTTGGTCGCTTTGGGACTAAACCATAAGACCGCACCGGTCGAGGTGCGCGAACGGTTTTCCATTTCCCGAGATAACATCATAAAAGGTCTCAAGAACCTTCCTCAATATCAGACTCTCGACGAGGCCGTCGTCCTCTCCACCTGCAACCGCAGTGAAATATATGCGGTAGTAGACGAGAAACAGCCATCTGCCGAGACGGTGAAGCGGTTCTGGTTTGACCTCTCCGGCAGTGATGAGAATGTGGACGAGTATATCTACACCTTCTACGACGAGGAGTGTATCCGCCACCTGTTCAACGTGGCCAGCTCTCTCGACTCCCTCATCATCGGCGAAGGTCAGATACTCAGTCAGGTAAAGGAGGCCTACTCCATCGCCCGGAGCGAGAACTCCACCAGCACCGTGCTGAACACTATGTTCCATCGGGCTATTGCCACCGGCAAGCGAGTCCGTACCGAGACCCGCATCGCCTTCAATGCAGTCAGCGTCAGCTATGCTGCCGTTGAGCTGGCCAAGAAGGTATTCGGCACCCTTACAGAGTCCAATGTTCTCATTTACGGTGCCGGCAAAATGGCTGAGCTGGCCGCCCAGAACCTTTTGGGTGCCGGTGCTCAGCGCATATTTGTAGCCAATCGCCATCGGGACAAGGCAGAGGAACTGGCTGCCCGCTTCAACGGCACAGCCGTCAGCTTCGACGATGCCTTCTCCGAGGCTCCCAATACCGATATCGTCATCACAAGTACCGGTGCTCCCCACTACGTCGTCCGTCCCTGGGCGGTACAGCGGGTCATGACCCGCCGGGCAGGCCGGCCCCTCATCCTCATCGATATCGCCGTACCTCGCGATGTAGACCCGCTGGTAGCGGATATCAAGGGCGTAAGCCTCTACAACATCGACGACCTTGAGGCGGTAGTCGATGAGCACAAGGAAGAGCGCAGCAAGGAAGCGAAGCTGGCCGAAGCCATCATCGAAGAAGAGATTGACTCCATCATGGACAAGTTCCAGTATCTCTCCTTCCAGCCCCTCATGGCTCTCCTCTCCCGCCGCGCCGAGATGATACGCGCCCGCGAGCTGAAGCGCATCCAGTCCAAGCTTCCGGCTGATTTGGACGAAGAGAGCCGCCGTACCATCGAGCAGATGACGAAGATGATAGTCCGCAAGCTTCTCCGCGAACCGATGAAGGAAATAAATGCCAGTGCCGGTACCGAGCGCGAGAATTTCTACATCAAGGCCATGACGAAGCTGTTCAAGCTGGACATGGTCGGCACTGCGGCGAATTTTGAAGAGCGGCACAGCAAATGCCCTCATTGTGGGAGGGACGCAGAGTGAAATCGACAATAAAAATCGGCACCCGTCAGAGTGCTCTGGCTCTCTGGCAGGCCGAATATGTGGCCAAATGCCTCAGCGATAAATATCCCGGCCTCACGGTAGAGCTGGTGAAAATGACCACCAAGGGCGACCGGGTACTTGACGCTCCGCTGGCCAAAATCGGCGGCAAAGGACTCTTCACGAAAGAGCTGGAAACCGCCATGCTGGAGAAGCGCACCGATATAGCCGTCCACAGTCTGAAGGATATGCCTACCGTCGTCCCCGAGGGACTGACTATCGCCTGCATTACCGAGCGATATGATGTAGGTGATGCTTTCGTATCCAATAAATATGACAGCCTTGCCCAGCTGCCGAAAGGCGCTGTGGTAGGCACCAGCTCCCTTCGCCGCAAGGCACAGCTTCTGGCCATGCGTCCCGATCTGGACATCCGAGATCTCCGGGGTAATGTCAACAGCCGACTGGCCAAGCTGGACGCCGGCGAATACGACGCCGCAATCCTCGCCTGTGCCGGTCTGAAGCGTCTTGGCTTCGGCGACAGGATAAAGGAAGTCATCAGCCGTGACGACCTGCTTCCGGCTGTCGGTCAGGGTGCCCTCGCCATCGAGGCGCGTATTGATGACCCGGAAGTGCTGGAGCTGATAGAGTTCCTGAACGATGACAATACCCGGTCTGCCGCCAGTCTGGAGCGCGCCTTCCTCGGTCGCGTCGAGGGCGGCTGTCAGGTGCCGGTCGGTGTCTATGCCCGGGCTGAGGGAGATACCATTGAAGCTGATGCCGTTATTGCCAGCCTTGACGGTGCAAGAGTCTTCCGCGGCAAAATAGAAGGTCCCATCAGTGAGGCCGCCAATCTGGGTCGTCAGCTGGCAGAGGATTTGCTGGCAGACGGTGCGCTGGAAATAATGCACGAGCTGGGACTTTTAGAAAACGACCGTTGAACCTCATCCGTCTCGCTTCGCGAGCCACCTTCCCCAGATGGGAAAGTCAATCAGCCTCCCATTCAGGGGAGCCAACTATATTGATTATACGATATATGTAAGGAGGCAAATCATGCCCGGAAAAGTATTTCTCGTTGGCGCCGGTCCCGGCGACTGGCGACTCACCACTCTGAAAACTGCCGATGCCCTCAAGATCGCCGATGTCGTCATCTACGACCGTCTGGCTGATGAGCGCATCCTCGGCTTCGCCCCCAAGACAGCCGAATTCATCTACGTAGGCAAAGCCTCCAGCAACCACACCATGAAGCAGGGCGACATCAATCAGCTCATCTGCGACAAGGCTCTGGAAGGCAAGAATGTCGTCCGTCTCAAGGGCGGCGACCCCTTCGTATTCGGCCGCGGCGGCGAAGAAGCTCTTCTCCTGAAGGAGAACAATGTCCCCTTTGAGATTGTTCCCGGCGTCACCAGCGCCATTTCCGTACCGGCCTATGCCGGTATCCCCGTCACCCATCGCGCCGTTGCCACCAGCTTCGCCGTTGTTACCGGTCACGAGGACCCCACCAAGGGCGAAAGCAATATGCGCTGGGACAAGCTGGCCACCGCCACCGATACCATCGTATTCCTCATGGGCGTAGAAAATCTCCCGAAGATTTGCTCCAAGCTCATGGAATTCGGCCGTGACGGTAACACCCCCGCCGCTGTTATCCGCTGGGGTACCAAAGCCTGTCAGGAAACCCTCATCACCACCGTGGCTACTGCCGCTGCTGATGTAAAGGCTGCCGGTCTGAAGCCCCCTGCGATCTTCATCGTCGGTGATGTTGTAAACCTTCGTAAAGAAATCGCCTGGTTTGACAATCTGGCTTATCGTCCCCTCTTCGGCAAGACCGTCCTCGTCACCCGCTCTCGTGCTCAGGCCTCTGCCCTCACTGCCCGTCTGGAGGAGCTGGGTGCTAATGTCATGGAAATGCCCGCTATCGAGCTGGTCGAGCCGGATGACAAGTACGCCGCTCTCGACGCTGCCATCGGTGAGCTGGAGACCTATGACTGGCTCATCTTTACCAGTGCAAATGGTGTCGACCGTTTCTTCGACCGCCTGAAGGCTGCCGGCAAAGACTCCCGCAAGCTGGCCAAGGCCAAGCTCTGCGCCATTGGCAGTGCCACGGCTGACCGCCTCGCTGACTACGGCCTCCTGACCGATACCATGCCGAAGGAATTCCGCGCCGAGGGAATCATCGAGGCGCTCAGCGACCTGAAGCCCGGCACGAAAATTCTCATACCCCGCGCTCAGGTGGCTCGTGAAATTCTCCCCGAGAAGCTCACCGAGATGGGTTGCAGCGTGACCGTTGCTCCCGCCTACAAGACCGTTACCGCCACCGGCAATGCCGAGCCGGTCATCGCCGCTCTGAAGGAAGGCAAGATTGACTTCGTCACCTTCACCAGCACCAGCACCGTAGAAAATCTGGTGAGCATCATCGGCGATGCAAAGCTGCTGGAGACCGCAAAGGTCGCCGCTATCGGCCCTATCACCGGCGACGCCTGCACCAAGAACGGCATCAAGGTAGCTGCTATGGCAGAGAAATATACGATTCCCTGTCTGGTTGAGACCGTCAAAAAGCTGGCTGAATAACCCAGATATGAAACAACGCCCGCAATCGCGGGCGCGGTTTTTAT
>JAZLHS010000013.1:0-22235 GCA_045616885.1 Selenomonadaceae bacterium
GAATGCTGCTGGCTAATGTTAATTTTCCCGTGAATAAAATTTGTACCCTTTGTGTCTAAAATATCTTGACTAGTGCAGCCGGAAGCTGGCGAACCCTCCACCATGCTGCGCATGGTCCCCCTCCCTGGACGCCAGGGAGGACACACGGTACCGCTAAGAGTTTTCCCTAGAGGAGAGGCTCGCATCGCCTACACCTAATAAGTCCGCCCTTTCTAAGGGCGGGGGACCGCCGTAAGGCGGTGGTGGGTTAATCAGTCGGAAGCTTACGAACCCTCCACCATGCTGCGCATGGTTCCCCTCCCTGGACGCCAGGGAGGACACACGCACCGCTAAGAGTTTTCCCTAGAGGAGAGGCTTTGGTGATGAGCAAACTAAAAGAGGCTGTTGCGAATGCAACAGCCTCGATTTATTTATCTGAGTCAGATTAGGCAGCCTTGCGGGCAGCGCGCTCCTGCTCCTTACGGGCAGCTTTTTCGGCACGCTCCTGATCCTTGCGGGCAGCAGACTCGGCACGCTCCTCAGCCTTGGCGCGCTTCTTGTCAGCCTTGGCCTGTGCTTTTGCCTGAGCCTTGCGAGCCTCGGCGTCCTTGGCAGCCTGCTCCTTGGCGGCAGCAGCCTGACGCTTCTCCTCACGAGCCAGAGCCTTCTTCTTGTCTTCCTCGCTCTTGCGCTCATACTCGGCACGCTTTGCGGGGTCAGCTAGGAGCGCATCCAGCTTAGCCTTCTTCTCAGCTTCGATTGCCTTGCGGCGCTTCTGGTTCTCGATGGCACGGTCGAACTTCTTGAAGAACTGCTCGGAGAGAGCCTTGTAGGTCATGTAGCTGTCATCAGCATGCTTATCGGCGGTGAGCTGATAGCGATACAGGAGAGCATCGGTCTTAATCTGATATACGTCGAAGAATACGGTCTTGCGGTTGTTGTTGGCGATGGTCGGAACAACATAGGCATCTACGTACTTCGGTACGCAGAGACGGAATACCTTCATAGCCTGACGATGGTTCAGCGGACGGATATCTACATCGGTATCACGCTTGATATTGGAAGCGATATCGCCGTAGCTGATGACATAGACCTTGGTGAGGGCAGATGCATCGTAGACAGCCTGAGTGACATCGGCCATGGACGGACCATCCTTCATGGGATTGTAGAGGGGCTCGGCCAGAGCCATGCGGCGGATACCGGTGATGTCAGCGCCGTCAGCCAAAGCTTCCTGCTCGTTGGCAGCGAAGGCAGTGGCGGAAAGCATCATGATAGCCAGTGCCGTTAAGAGGGTGAAAAGTTTTTTCATGTGATTTTCTCCTTATTTTATGAGTCCGTGGTTGCGCAGAGCCTTCTCAATCTGCGCCTTGTGAGCATCATCGGGCTCGGTCAGCGGCAGACGGAGAGGACCGGCAGCGTAGCCTAGCATACGCATGGCGACCTTCACGGGGATTGGATTAACTTCACAGAAGAGGGCATCCACCAGGTCAATGAGGTCTACCTGCAGCTCGCCGGCTTCCTTGGCCTTGCCATCGAAGTACAGCTGGCATACATCATGAGTGAGCTTCGGAGCAACGTTGCTCATGACGGAGATGACGCCGTCACCGCCCAAAGACAGGATGGGGACAATCTGGTCATCATTTCCGGAGTAGATTGCAAGCTTGTCGCCGACAGCTTTCTTCAGGCGGGCGATGAAGGACAGATCGCCGTTTGCTTCCTTGACAGCGACGATGTTCTTGTGCTCAGCCAATTTTAAATAGGTAGGAATCTGGATGGCGCAGCCGGTACGGCTGGGTACATCGTAGAGCACGATAGGAATATTCACTGCATCGGCGATGGCTGTGTAGTGAGCGACGAGACCTGCCTGCGTGCACTTGTTGTAGTACGGAGTGACCAGCAGCAGTGCATCGGCACCGACGGACTCGGCGTACTTGGACAGCTCGATAGCATAGGCTGTCTCATTGGAGCCGGTGCCGGCGATGACCGGTACTCGTTTGGCAACCTTGTCGACAGCATATTTTATGGCAGCGCGATGCTCCTCGTCCGTCATAGTGGATGACTCACCGGTGGTGCCGGTGATGACGATGGCATCAGTAGAATTGGCAATCTGATCCTCGATAATGCGGCCGAGCTCGTCGAAGTTCACGCCGTCCTCAGTGAACGGAGTAATGACAGCTACGGCAGCTCCGCGGAAAATAGGGTTATTCACACGAAAGCCTC
The DNA here is from genome assembly GCA_045616885.1 of Selenomonadaceae bacterium. Classification (GTDB taxonomy): domain Bacteria; phylum Bacillota; class Negativicutes; order Selenomonadales; family Selenomonadaceae; genus RGIG250. The sequence goes on from JAZLHS010000013.1 coordinate 2,200, forward strand.
CTTTGTTTTTCGGGGAGTTACTTGGAAATGAGTACACCTTCCCCATCATCGTAATTCTATATAAATCCCGCCATGATGTCAATAAAAATACAAATCGAAATAATTTCTCCGGACTACTTTTCAAAGAGGAACGACTGTGCTATAATACGAACATGAATTCCAAACCGTCAAAATTTTACTGTGTAAGGAGAAATGCAATGGAAAACAATTACCTAAGTGCCCTGCCCCAAGAGGAGGAAATGAGCCTCCTCGCCGCCGCTCAGAATGGAGACAACACCGCTGTCATGGCTCTGCTGAATCAGTATGAGCCCCTGCTCCGTGCCGCTGCCCGTCAGTGGGGCCGCAGCGGTGACTATGAAGAAATCTTCATCGATGCCTCCGTCGCCCTCTACGATGCCATCAGGAATTATGATAAAGGAAGAAGTGTTCCTTTTGCCGCTTGGGCGAGAGCAAAAGTCTATGGAGACCTTCGGACGAAAGCCAATCGAATCAGCCGGGAGATGCAGCGTCGGGAGCAACCCCACCGGTATCTTCATGGGCGAAGGAGGAGACGAACCATCAGAGGATTATATCGAGACTATTCCCGACTCACGGGACGAGTACCGGGCCTTCGAGGAGCGGCAGCAGCTGGAGCAGGCCGCTGAGGTATTGACGGAGCGGGAGCGGCGTATCATCAATGATATCTACTTCCTTGACCGCACAACCCGGGAGGTAGCCGCTCAGCTTGGTATCAGTGCCCAGCGGGTCAATCAGATTCGCCGTCAGGCACTGCTAAAATAAGGAAAAGACTGGAAAGTATGTAAATTTTTTCAATTTTTTTATTTCTCCTATTTCAAATCTCCTTTCTCGCGCCATATGGTGAGTAGAAAGGAGGTGACAGCATGGCAACTGCAAAAGCAAATGAGACTGCAAAGCTGGTCATCAATGTAGAGGTTGGCGCCGACAGCAACGGCAAGGCCAAGTACGCTCAGCGCTCTATCGCAGCGCTTGACCCCGCCATCAGCGATGATGACGCCCGCACTATCGGCACCCTCTACGGCGGACTCCAGACCTTCCCGGTCGGCACCATCGTCCGCCAGTCCACCGCCGCTCTGGTAGAGGACTAATCGACTAAATGCCTCCCACGGAGGTAAACATGCTGTAAGAAAGGAGAAAAATAATGGCAAAAGAGCTGAAAATGACCTTTGCTCTGGACAATGAGAAGACCAAAATCCTCTCTCTGCCGGAGCCTCGCGCCGACATCAGTGCTGACGATGTACGTTCCTTCATGAACACCGTCGTTACCAAGGATGCCCTTGATGTGAACGGCACTCGCGCTATCGCCGCCAAATCTGCGGTGATTCGCACCGTTGAGACCGACGTACTCTTCTGATGAAAAGGGGACTGTGAAAATGAGCAATCATTTTTCACAGTCCCGCTTTTTTTATCTGGTTTCCAAGAAGGTTTTCAGTCCTTCGATAAATCTGCTGGCAATAGGGGTGAGCAATTGACCTTTTTTCCAAATAATATAAATTTTGGTTTCCAGTCTGGGGGAGAGGGGCCGGAAAACCAGTCCGTTTTCTGCACCGGTATCACACAGATTGTCATAGGTTAAAAGGCAGCCTAATCCTTCTTTGACAAAGACGGAAGCATTGTAATGAAGCCTGAAGGAACCCTCTAAATTCAGCTGTTCGATACCTTTCCCGCACCATTGGGGCAAATCAAAACGCCAGCCCTGTCCGGAACAAAAAAGCGGCAATCCCCGCAAATCTTCAAAGGTAATGTTTTCTTTGTCGGCTAAGGGACTATCGCTTGGCATGACCAATCCCCAGATATCTCCCTCCGGGAGCTGGAGCACATTGTAGTTTTCATAATCGGGCTCCTCGACAATCAGGGCGAAGTCCAGGATGCCGGCATTCAGCTTTTCCTCTACCTGCTCCGTATCACCGCTCGTGATATGATAATGGAATTCGGGACAGGTGAGCTTAAATTCCTTGATGAAGCTTGCAAGATAACGTATCTTATAGGTTTCTGCACAGCCAAAGTAAATGTTTCCCCCCGTTATATTATCCAGCGCAGCAAATTCAGTGCTGATTTTATCGGTTAACAGAAGCACATCTGCGGCACGCTTGCGCAGAAGCAGTCCTTCCTCGGTTAAACTGATAGAAAAACTGTGGCGCTTAAAAAGCTTTTTTCCCAATTCTTCTTCGAGCATCTGCATTTGTTTGGATAATGTTGATTGAGAAACATGTAAAAGAGCAGCAGCCTTGGTCATGTTTTCTTCTCTGGCTATAGCCATAAAATAACGCAGTGTGCGAATTTCCATATCGTGTCTCCTTGCCTGAGATGAGTATAAGCAATTATACCATCGCAGGCGTTTTTTATATAGCGTGATATGAATAAAATTCATATCTGGTATCGAATTTCGATATTAGCGAAAAAATTGTCCCTCTATATAATTGAAGAATAGGAGATTTTTGTTGATGAAAGGACGGTAAGAAAATGAAAAAGCGCATAACAATTTTAACAACTGCTTTGCTGATGACGGCCGGATTTACCACTATGGCCTCGGCAGAAAGAGTCGGTATTCCAAACAATACCCCTGTAGGCTCTAAAATTGTCGTAGAGCAGCTGAAACTGGAAAAGAATTGGGATAAAACCTTCAAAAAGAGTGAAAAGGTTGACCATAAGAAAGTAGCCTTTGTCAATCGTTATGGCATTACATTGGTAGCTGATATGTATATTCCTAAGAATGCTAAAGGCAAACTGTCGGCAATTGCTGTAAGCGGGCCCTTTGGTGCGGTTAAGGAGCAATGTTCCGGTTTGTACGCACAGGAGATGGCAGAACGCGGTTACCTGACAATCGCTTTTGACCCATCCTATACAGGAGAAAGCGGTGGTCATCCCCGCTACGTACAATCTCCTGACTTAGGAACGGAAGATTTTAGCGCGGCGGTAGATTTCCTGTCCGTTCAGGAAAATGTTGATGCGGATAAAATCGGTATTATCGGTATATGCGGCTGGGGTGGTTTTGCGGTTAATGTCGCGGCTATTGACACTCGCATTAAAGCAACCGCAGCCATTACCATGTATGATATGAGCCGAGTGAATGCCAATGGCTACTTTGACGCTATGGATGAAAATGCCCGCTACGAAGCACGAAAGGCTGTTAACAGTCAGCGTACCGAAGACTATAAAAATGGTTTCTATAAGCTGCAGGGCGGTGTGCCCGATAGACTGGGCGATGACGCTCCGCAGTTTGTAAAGGATTATTTTGATTATTACAAGACTGAACGCGGCTACCACAAGCGTTCGTTGAATTCAAACGGTGGCCGCACGGTAACTACGGCATACTCTTTCATGAATATGCCGTTGCTTTCCTACAGCTCTGAAATACGCAGTGCAGTTATGCTGGTACATGGTGACAAGGCACATTCTTTCTACTTCAGTAAAGACGCATTTGCGAAACTGAAGGGTGACAACAAGGAATTCGTGGTTGTTCCCGGGGCTTCTCATACCGATCTCTACGACGGAGGAGAGAAGCAGGTCATTCCCTTTGACAAGATTCAGGCATTCTTTAATAAGAACTTGTGATAAATAAATAGGAAGTGGCTGTCGCATTAGATGATTTTTTCATCAATGCGACAGCCACTTTTTTTATTTTGCCGAAAAGGGCGCAAAAAAACCGGCTGATAAAATCAGCCGGCTAATCTGCCATTTCTGAATAGCGTTATTACAGGGAACGCTGAACCTTGCCGGAACGCAGGCAACGCGTGCAAACATTTACATACTTGATCTTGCCGTCAACAACAGCACGAACATGCTGGATATTCGGCTTCCATTTGCGACGAGTCTTCAGGTGGGAGTGACTGACGTTCATGCCGGTCATCATACCTTTGCCGCATACTTCGCAAAGACTTGCCATGGCGCACCTCCTTAAATCACAAGCTGAAACTAATAATCCTAAACACAGCAATGGTATTCTATCACAGAAAAATTCCTTTGGCAAGGTTTTTCTGCGGAAGTTTTACTTTTCTTCCTTATTAGCCGGAGCAGCCTCGGCTTTTTTGGCGCGAGCCTTCTCACGCTTGGCCATGCGGCGGGAGCGGTCGGCTTCGTTCTTCTTCATTTCCTGCTCGTTCTTGGCGTAGCCGGTGCCGGCCTTCAGCAGGCGATGCTTGGCGGCCATGACGGGATGCTTCATGAGCATCTTGTTCTTGCTTTCCTCGAGGATAGCGAGGAACTGCTTCATGTCTGGGCCGAAGCACTTGACATCGCACATCTCGCAGACAGGCTTTGCCTGAGTGCCGTAGGGGCAGTTCTTCATCTTGGTCATGATGCGGAGCAGGAGGGCATTGCACTTGTTGCAGAGGTGACCTTCCTTGGAGCCGTGATTCTTATTGCAGTAGACACCGAAGGATTTCTTGATGTTCTCTTTCTCTTTGGGGACGTTGTTGCGAATGGCCAGCTTGTCCTTGCTGGGCAGAATTTTCCCCATGAGACCCTTCATTGTATCCATTAAACCCATAATACAGTTCTCCCTTATAAATAGACTACGATACATTGTACTGTCTTTAGAAGATAAAAGCAAGAGTTTTCTGCATGAGGCTCCCCTAGAGGGGAGCCTTTAGTCAATGTATACCTTGCGTATATTCTTGCGCTAAACCATCTTCTCTAATATAATGTTGAGAATAGTAAACTGCGTTCAAACGAAATGACAGGGGAACGCCGGGAAGGGAGAGGTTTAATTGGCGGTAAGAGACCACGCTGCGCACGGAGAGGATTCCGTGGGCGGTATTCGTTTGGGCTTTATCGTCGCCCTCCTGCTGTGCGTTGTTCTGGGCGTCATCTTCATCGGCGGTTTCTGGGTAGGCAGCTTCATCGTCAGCGACCGGGTGGCCTACGGTGTGAAGTACCGAGGACTTGATTTGTCGGGGCTGAGTCGGGCGGATGCGGAGAATATCATCAGTCGGGATGCCCGACAGCCAATGGCGAAGAATGCGCTGGTGCTGGTCTATGGGAAGGATTTCTGGCAGATATCGCCCAAGGATATCGACCTGCGGCTGGATACGGAAGCGACCATAGAGAAGGCTCTGGCAATCGGCCGGGAGAGCAATATCATCGTCAATGCGGTGACTGTGATATCCACGGCCTGCAACGGCAAAGATATATCGCCGATAATAACCTACGACCGGGACAAGCTGGGTCGAAAGATAGAGCCCATCGAAAAGCTGCTGAAGCGTCCGGTGAAGGATGCCTCCCTGCTGCTGCTGGACGGAGGAACTATCGTGCGCGGCAAGGCCGGCACGGGCGTGAGCCTGTCTACCGATGAGTGGTATGCGGAGATAGAGAAGGAGCTGAACACCCTCGCCTATCCACGAAGGATAAATGTTGAGCCGAAGGAGGCAGCACCGGCGGTGACCGATGCTGACCTTGCACCTATCGATACGCTACTGGGAAGCTTCTCCCTCTCCTACGACAAGGAGTCGGCTCGGGGCAAGGCTTTGGAGCGGGCGGCAAAGGCTCTCGACCAGAAAATATTCCGGACAGATACGAAGCTGTCTTTCAATGCTCTGATGAAGGAGTATTTCCCGGGAGTAAATGGGGGAAACTACACGGGAGCGGAGCAGCATGCGCTTGATGTGCTGGCCTCCTGTCTCTACGGCAGCGCATTAAAGAGCGGGTTCATGATATCCGAGCGGGAGGCGGGAGACGGTGACTTCGGTATCGAAGGGGTGCCGGCCGGCTTCGTAGCATTCGCCCACGGGCGGAAGGAAGACCTGGTGATAAGGAACCGCTTCGACCACAATGCCTACATCGTCACCTATGCCAAGGACGGCCTGCTGGAGGTAGGCATCCTGGGGGTGGCAGCCGATTTGGCCGGGGCAGAGATAGAGATAATAGTGGAGACGGCAGATGATCCGGATCCTGAGTATGCGGTGACCACGGTTCGCCGCCGCTACACCCACAGCGGGGCAGAGATACTGAATGAGCTCATCGGTGAGGACCGGATGAGAAAGGCAAAATGAAAGGAATTACAGAGCAATATGTCAGATTTGATAGCGTTCTTCCCCTCGGGTGAGATGGTAGCCTTTTTGGCGGCAATGGGTTTTATCGCCGCCTTCATTGACTCGGTGGTAGGAGGCGGCGGTCTCATATCGGTACCGACACTGCTGGCGGCCGGACTGAATCCGGTGCTGGCGCTGGGAACCAACAAGGCTGCGGCGGTAATGGGCGCGGCCATGGGAGCTTTTACCTTCTTCCGCTCCGGCAAGGTAGATATGAGCCTGATGCGGTACCTGTTTCCGGTAGCTTTCCTTGGGTCTATCGGCGGCGTCATCGTGCTGCGACAGATACCGCCGGATTTCCTCCGACCGCTGGTAGTAGTGCTGCTGGTTCTGGTCACTCTCTACAGCGTCTTTAAGAAGGGATGGGGCAAGGAGAATACCTACGGCGGTCTGACCCCGTCTATCCTGCGGCTGTCCATTCTGGCCTCTACGGTCATCGGCTTCTACGATGGCTTCTTCGGCCCCGGTGCCGGTAGCTTCCTGCTGTTTTCCTTCCTGCTCATCGGCTTTGATTTCGTGCGGGCGGCAGCCAATGCCCGAGCAATAAATTTCGCCAGCAATCTTGGCTCCGTGCTGTTCTTCATCGCCATCGGCGAGGTGGATTTTTCCTACTCGATACCTATGGGACTGGCGATGATAGCGGGAGCAAAGTGCGGCGCGGTGGTGGCTCTGAAAAAGGGTGCCGCCTATGTACGCCCGCTGTTCATTATCGTTACCTCCGTCATGATTGGCAAACAGATATATACTCTGCTCTGCGGCTGAAAGGAGATTTCCTCATGTTCCATGCATTGATTGACATCGGCTCCAACACTGTGCGGCTGGCTCTCTACCAGATAGTCAGGGGTCAGGCGGATATGGTGCTGAAAAAGAAGAGCGCCCTGGGGCTGGCCGCCTGTATAGACAATGGCCGCATTACTGAGGTGGGCGTGGATATGCTGCTGGATGTGCTGAAGGAGTACCGGCGGTTCCTAGACAGCTTCCGGATAACGAGGGTGGATGCCTTCGCTACGGCGGCTCTGCGCTCGGCGGAAAACGGTCAGGAAATAACCGCGCGGGTAAAGCAGGAGACCGGCTTTGCAGTCCGTATCCTCACCGGTGAGGAGGAAGCCACCTATGATTTCATCGGGGCTACTCACGGTCAGGAGTCGCGAGATGGTGTGCTGATAGATGTAGGCGGTGCCTCTACCGAGGTGGTAGTCTTCTACGATAATGTAATCGCGCACAAGGTGTCTCTGGCTATGGGGTCGCTGTCGCTGCATCGGATGTTCTGCCATGACATTCTCCCCACTACGGCGGAGATAGGTGAGGTCATCCGGGAAGCGAAGGATATCGTCAAGCACGAAGTGGCGCTGACGGGACTCAGCTGCAAGGAAATAACCGGTATCGGCGGGACAATGAAAGGGGCGGCGGCTCTCTACAGTCAGCTCTACGGGAAGCCGGAAATGAATGCCTCCGGCGGTGTGCCGATGAATGTGAAGCGGCTGCCGGATATGATAACCCGCTACCTGAAGGACAGGATATACGGCGAAGACGATCTGGCCATGTACTTCCGGGCGGCGGCCGACCGGCTCCATACGCTGCTGCCGGGACTGGCAATCGTCGAGGCCGTCACAGAGCATTTCGGGGCATCAACGCTGGTATACAGTGACAGCGGTGTCCGGGAGGGCTACATCTACGGAGAAATACTGAAGTAACAGAGTGGACTAAAAGCCTATTGCCAAAGAAGAAAATTGTCCACTTTTTCCACAAAAGTTTTCCACATGGGGAAAAGATTGTGGATAAAATTGGCTAAATCGAAGAAAAAGGCGGCTGCAAATGCGCTTTACGCAATGCAGCCGCCTTGTCATGTCTGGTGCTCAAACAGCGATTCGAACGCTGGACCCCCACCATGTGACGATGGTGCTCTAACCAACTGAGCTATTTGAGCGGATATGAAAACCACAAATAAAAACGGGACCGTGCCGGTCCCGATATTGTGCGTGGTGCGCTGTGTAGAATTCGAATCTACGACCCCCACCATGTCAAGGTGATACTCTAACCAACTGAGCTAACAGCGCATAATGTTGTCGTTTACCGACGAGGGTTATTATACAAGGTGAATTTAGAAAAAGCAAGAACTTTTTTCAAAATGAAATAACGGCAGAGGATAATGCGGGCAGATTGATTGATTACCCCTCAGTCTGCTTCGCAGACAGCTCCCCTGCAGGGGAGCCTTTTGTGGTAGATTGGCGTACACCGGAAGCATCCCCTTTAGGGGATGTGCCCGACTTTTCCCGTCTTGTTGTCCTTTGCAAGGAATAAAGCCTCCATTTAGGGGAGGTGCCCGAAGGGCGGAGGGGTAAATGAAGTAGGGGAGCCTTAATTGTAATGAAAAAAGAGGAGACGCCGCGAGCAGCATCTCCTCAGAAAGTTAGGTCCAAAATGCCGTCAGTCTCCTATGCCTAAACCTGCACGGGGCAGGTGGGTACCCGCAGCCGGGCTTTTGCTTCTCTCGCAGGGAGAGCCTGCAGCCACCGGGCAATAATTGGGTTCCCTAGGTAAAAGAGTCGGTTAGACATCGTGCAGACTGACGCACATCCCAGGCATTTGCTTCCGCTAATGATTTTATCACTTTCGGAAATGACAGGCAAGGGAGATGCCGGATATTTTGTCGGGAAAATTTTCGTGAAATCGCAAGACAAAACGGGAATAATTATGTATAATGTCTATTAAGTGTTCCCAAAAGGATACGTAATGGATATGTAAAGGAGTCTGTAACATGGCAGAAAACTATAGCGTCGCAATAAGCTACAACGGAGCCCTGGGCTGGGTAGAGCTGGACGAGGCGGCTCATACCGTCACCGTAAACCTCGCCGATGAGAAGGGCAAGAAGCTGGCTGAGGACTATCTGGCTGCTTCCCACACTATCAGAGTGCCGGGTGAGACACTGCTGGACTTCCATGCTGAGGAGGTCGTCGCCAAGGACAGCCGCCGCAGCTTCGAGCTGGCTATGACCCGTATGTGGGAGGCCACCGAGGTTCATGTTGACTGGTCCCGACCGGTTGATTATGTAAAGGCTCATCCTCATTACTGATAGCTTTTCAGACTTTTCTTCCTTATTATAATAAGGTGGTGTTCAGCGTGGCAGAGAATAATTCTGCCGTAGGGCGCGAGCAGCAGCTGCTGTCCGTCCTGCGGACATTCGGCAAGATGTACCGCGCTGTATACTATGTGAATATTGCAGCGGGGACGTGCGAGGCAATCGTAGACCCCGCTGATTTTTCTGTCCGAATGAATGAGGGCGAGACCCTGTCAGAGAAGATGACCTGCCTGATAGGAGTCCTGCTGGATGTAGAGCCGGTGGACTGCCAGCGCGAGCTGGATTTCGTAAGACCGGAGTCGATGGCAGCACGGCTGGCCGAAAGAGACTCGGCGGACTGTGACGCCATGACAGCCGAGGGGCATTGGCTGCGCCTCACTATTACCGCTGTCAGGCGCAGTGAAGACGGCAGGGTCACGGCCTGTCTGCTCGCTGTACGAAGCTACGATGAAGAGAAGCGGCAGGAGCTGGACTATCTGCAGAGGATTCGGCAGATAAATAATCATCAGGCGAACAGTCTCGCTCATCAGAAGAAGCAGCTTCACATCATAGAGGCGCTGGCGAGAAGCTATTCCTATACCTGCTACTTCGACCTGAAGACAGGAGCCTTCGAGGAGATATCCGGGATGGATTATGTCACGGATCTGGTGGGCACAAGAGGGACGGCGGAGGCTGCGCTGGATATATACATCAACCGGATAGTAGAGCCGGACTATCGGGAGGCGATGCGCTCATTCCTGAATCTGTCCACGCTGAAGGAGCGGCTGATGGAGCAAACAACCATCAGTCAGGAGTATGTGTCGGCCTATCTGGGCTGGTGCCGGGGGATAATCTCTGTGGCCGGTCGGGACAGAAAGGGCGAGCCGATAGGAGTAATCTATGGTCTGCAGTCTATCGCCGGCGAGAAGAGCCGCGAGTCGGAACTGCTCACCACCATATCCGACTACAGCGAGAAGGCATACATCGACCCGATTACCGGAGTGCGAAACCGGCGATACTTCGACGAAAATATGGCGGAGCTGGCAGAAGGATACTCTGTAGCTATGGTGGATATGGATGACTTCGCTGAGATAAATGATGCCTACGGTGTCGGGGTGGGCGATGTGGTGCTCCGTGGTGTAGCTCGCGAGATATTGGGCTGTATCAGACAGGAGGATAGGGTGGTCAGGCACGGCGAGAATTATTTCGTCATCTCCTTCCGGCAGGGAACGGAGGACGATATCCGCCGGCGGCTGGAGAAGATACGCCGGTCGGTAGAGACGATGAATATACCTCAGTATCCGGATGTCCACACGACGGTATCCATCGGCTGTGCTTTCCGCAATGACTCGACGAACCTTTTCATGACTGCGGACAAAATGCTGTACAGAGCGAAACAGACAAAAAATATCGTTGCGCTTTGACTATACTGCAAGAGGATTGTGAAAAATGATGGCGCTTTTTTCACAATCCTCTTTTATTTTATGAAAAAATGGAGATTTTTTCATAAATCTTGCAAAAAATCTGAAAGTCAAGCAGGAATTTTAGGCATTTTGCCTAATTATATACTAATAGTATGCTTAGAAGTGTGTACTATTTATGCTGTTTATTATAATGAACTGCTATATTTATAAAAATACTTTATAGTTAAGGGTGGTTGCCGTGCAAGCAGAAAAATCGAAGTGCGACTATGAAGTCGTGGGCTCTCCTTTTGTTCATAAGGTTTTCCTGACTGTGACGATGTTCCTGTTCTGGTATATCCTGTCAGGCCGGGACGAAACGAAGTTCCTGATATACGGAGGCATCACGGCGGTGGTGACGACGATGGTCACATATCCGCTGCTACTGGTGCCGAATCAGGAGAAGAACAAATGCTACTTCATCTTCGGGGTAAGTCCGGTGAAGGGACTGTGCTACTTCTTCTGGCTCATGTATCAGCTGGTGATGGCGAATATCGACGTCCTTCTGGCGACGACCGATCAGGAGCTGGCTATTGACCCGAAGGTACTGAAGTTCCGCTTCACGGTAGACAATCCGGTGGCTTCGGTGGTGCTGGCAAACTCCATCACGCTGACACCGGGTACTGTAACGATGGATGTTACCAACGACGGTGTCTACACCATCCATGCACTTACGCCGGGAGCGGCAGACGGAATAATTTCCGGAGACTTCCCGGCTCATGTTGCCAGCCTCTTCGGCGAGGAAAATGACTTCCTCATGCTGGACGATGGCAGCGATACGGGAGCAAAGGAGGCGAAAGCATGAATGCCATTTTCATCACGATGATGGTGGCCATCATCTTCATCATCGGCTCGATGCTGCAGCGCCTGTTCCAGGGTCCGACCGTGTACGACAGAATGAACAGCTTGGGTGTCATCGGCGCAGACACGATACTCCTGCTTGTGCTGTTCGGGTATGTGGACGGGCGGCCGGACATGTATGTTGATATCAGTATTTCTTACGCCATGCTGGGCTTCGTGGGCTCAGTCATTCTGGCGAAGTTCTTGGGGGGGAAGAAAGCATGATTTTCGGAATCAGCTGTGATGCGATTCGCGAGGCTGTGGCCGGAATATTCCTGCTGTCGGGTCTGATATTCTTCATCGGCTCGGCTATCGGTATGCTGCGCCTCCCGGATTTCTACTGCCGTATTCATGCCTCAGGCAACAGTGAGACGCTGGGCTCGATGCTTGCCTTCATCGGCATGATGATATATGAGGGTGCGACCCTGACGAGCCTGAAGATAGCCTTCGTCTTCCTGCTGGTGTTCCTGGCGAACCCGATAGGCTCCCACATCCTTAGCAAGTCGGCCTACAAGTCGGGCTATCCGGTCTGGACGCTGAAGTCCAAGGATGCCGACAAAGCCATCGGCGCACCGCCTAAGGGGCACAGCGCAGATGAGCCGGTAGGCAATCTGGATCAGCCGGAGGAGGAGAAGTAAATGCAGATATATCTCGTCGAAGCAGCACTCCTCATCATCCTGATCCTCATTACCTGTGCGGTAATATTCTGCAAGGATATATTGAGTGCTTCCATAATATACAGCGCCTTCAGCTTCTGTGCTGTGCTGCTGTATCTGATGATGGGTTCTCCGGATGTGGCCTTTACCGAGGCCGTCATCGGAACGATTTCAACGATATTCTTCGTAGCGTCGTTGAAGAAGATAGACAGGTGGTGTGAGTAATGCGAGGACTTGTTGCAGTCATTCTGGCGGTCATTACCGCGACCTTCTGCTCGGTCGTCTCGAATCTGCCGCCCATCGGCGATGCCAATTCGGCTCCGAACAAGCATGTAACCCCGACCTATATTGAGCGAAGCGCTGAAGATACCGGCTCACCGAACATCGTTACCGGCGTCATCATCGACTACCGCGGATTTGATACTATGTGGGAGACCTCAGTAATGTTCCTGGCCGGTCTCACCACGGTGCTCATTCTCACCCGCAACCCGGTCGGCCGTCGGCCGGAGGAGGAGTCTGTAGCAGAAGCAGGGACGGTGATTAAATGATTAAGCTGAAGGATCCCTTTGGCGGGATAATCTTAAATGTCGCTTTCCGTGCGCTGGTGCCCTTCACCATAGTCTACGGCATCTACGTCCTCTGCCTCGGTGAGTTCTCACCGGGCGGCGGCTTCCAGGCCGGTGCTCTGCTGTCGGTAGGCGTGCTGCTGGCTCGCCTCATTCTGGGCAGCGATGCGAAGTTCAATGTAGCCGGACAGACCTCTATTATCATGGCAGGCGTCGGTACATTCCTCTACGCCTTCACCGGCTGGCCCACCATCTTCGGCGGAGCCGACTACTTCCTTGATTACAACTTCATGCCGATTCATTTGGAACCGGCCCACGAGATGCATGCTCTGGCTATATTTATGATTGAAATCGGCGTAGCCATCTGCGTCATGATGACGATCATCAATCTCTTGGATTCAATAGTGAAAATGGGGGATGACGATGGACGTACTGAATGAATTTTTGAAGACCAGAGGCATCTACTCTCTGGTCATGGTGCTGTTCTTCCTAGGGGTCTACGGTATGGTCCTCAGCAAGAACTATATGAAGAAGCTGATGGCGATGAATGTCATGCAGGTCGCTGTCATCTACTTCTACCTGTGCTTCGCGCAGAAGGATGGAGCGATGATACCTATCCAGAACGGTGTCACCACCAATCCGGATGCCTATATCAACCCGCTTCCCCACGGCCTGATGCTGACGGCCATCGTCGTCAGTCTGGGTACTACCGGCGTGGCCATTGCGCTCCTGATGCGCATTAAGGAAATTTACGGCTCGGTAGAGGAGAAAGAGGTACTTAGGAGGGCTAGCCAATGAGTCAGCACGCTCCTATTTTCGTCGTACTCCTGCCGCTGACAGCGGCGCTGCTCTGTATGCTCTTCAGCCGGATAAGCCGCAATCTGGGCGCTTATCTCATCATCGCCTCCATCGCCGGTGCGCTGGCCAGTGCGGTGACGGTACTGAATCAGGTGGTAGCGGCCGGCGGCAAGGCTATCCACTACACTATGGGCGGCTGGATGCCTCCTATCGGTATTGAGTTCGTCCTCGACCCGCTGAACAGTGTTCTGCTGGTGCTCATCACCTTCATATCCTTGCTGGTGTCCTTCTACGGACTGCCCTTCGTGAAGGATGAGGACTGGCTCCATGTAGGCGGCTACTACACGCTCTTCGGTCTGCTCACCGTAGGTCTCTGCGGCATGATTGCTACCGGCGACGTATTTAACCTCTACGTATACCTCGAAATAATGTCCCTGTCGGGCTACGGTCTTATCGCTCTGGGCGGCAAGAAGTCCATGCTGGCAGCATTCCGATATCTCCTTATCGGTACCATCGGCGCTTCTCTCTACCTGCTGGGCGTCGGCTATCTCTACGCTATGACCGGTACCCTGAACATGGCTGATCTGGCCGCACTCATTGGGCCGCATCTCCATTCTCCGCTGTTTGCTATGGCGGTGGGCTGCCTCATTATCGGCTTCGGTATCAAGATGGCTCTGTTCCCGCTCCACGGCTGGCAGCCTGATGCGTACACCTTCAGCCATCCCGGTGCAGCGGCATTCATCGCCGGCTGCATGAGCAAGGCTCCGGCCTATGCGATGATTCGCTTCGTGTACTACATCTTTCAGGTGAACAACCCGGTAATGCGGTCGGCACTTGATATCATCGGTATCCTCGGCGTGGGCGGTATGCTCATCGGCTCCTTCATGGCGCTGGCCATGCGAGACTTCCGCCGAATGCTGGCATACTCCTCTGTAGCTCAGATAGGCTACATCGCTATGGGTATTTCCATGGGCAATATGTACGGCTTCATCGGTGCAGTTCTCCACATGATAAATCACGCCCTGATGAAGAGCGGTCTGTTCCTTGTCATCGGCGGTATCGTCTACCGCTTCGGTGTCGTCAACCTCTACCGTCTCGGCGGTATGAATAAGAAGCTGACTATATCCACCATTACTGTTGTGCTGTGCGCCCTGTCCATGATAGGTCTGCCGCCCACAGCCGGATTCTTCAGCAAATGGTATCTGATGATGGGCGCCTGGACCAGTCAGAACTACTTCTACATGGTAGTGCTGGTCATCAGCTCCCTCCTGAATGCTATCTATTTCTTCCGCATCATTGAGCAGATGTTCGTTCAGCGTGAGGCCAGCCTCCCGGATGTCCATCCCCATGAGGGCAAGCTGGGACTGCCGGTGCCGATGGCTATCCCTCTGGCGGTCATCGGTCTCACCGTCCTCTTCTTGGGCTGGTACAGTGCGGATATTATCAATGGCATTATTAAGCTTGGCTTGCCGGAGGTGTTCCTGAGATGACAATAGTTGACGCTCGGCCCTTCCTGGCGGTAGGAGTAACACTCTTTGCAGCAATTCTTATCTCCTTCAGCCGCCGCTGGCCAAATGTTCGTGAGTCTTGGAGCGCAATCGCCTCCGTTATCAAGTTCGGTATCATCCTGTCGATGCTGCCGGGAGTTCTCGCGGGAGATGTCTACACCTACACCCTCTGTCAGCTGACGGATACTGTGGGCTTCACCCTCCGCACCGACCCCGCGGGCATGATATTCGCCGTACTGGCGTCCATGCTGTGGGTACCTATGAACTTCTACTCCATCGGCTATATGCGCTGCAATCAGGAGCGTGAGCAGACCGGCTACTTCGCCGCCTTTGCTCTCTGCATGAGCGCTGTCATGGGTATCGCCATGGCAGAAAATCTCCTGACCTTCTTCGTATTCTATGAGCTGCTGACTCTCGCCAGCTATCCGCTGGTTCTCCACAAGAGAAATCAGGACGCTCTCTCCGCCAGCCGGAAATACCTCATCTACACTCTCATTTCCGGTCAGCTCTTCCTTGTCGGTATCGTCGCTGTATACTGCATCGCCGGTACCATGAGCTTCACACCGGGCGGCTTCCTTACCTCCGGTATGGCTCCTCGCTGGGTGCTGCAGGGAATCTTCGTGCTGATGATTCTCGCCGGCTCCGTAAAGGCAGCGGTAATGCCGCTCCACGGCTGGCTCCCGGCCGCGATGATTGCACCTACTCCGGTATCCGCTCTGCTCCATGCGGTAGCAGTTGTTAAGACCGGCGTATTCAGCGTACTGCGTATCATCGGCTTCGTCTTCGGCCCGCAGCTTTTGTCGGAGATAAATATCATTGACTTCGTTTCTTGGGCGGCAGCCGGCACCATGCTGGTGTCCTCCCTCATCGCTATCCGTCAGGATCACCTGAAGCGACGCCTTGCCTTCTCAACTATCGGTCAGCTGTCCTACATCGTACTTGGTGCATCCCTCCTGTCGCCGCTGGCGATAAAGGGTGCCTATATGCATCTGGTGGCTCATGCCGTCATGAAGATTACCCTCTTCATGTGCGCCGGTCTCATCATTGCCCGTACTCACCGCAACAATATCAGTGAGCTGTACGGCATAGGCAAGAAGCTGCCGGTGACGATGGCCTGCTTTACCATAGCATCGCTGGGTATAGCGGGTATGCCATTCATCGTGGGCTTCGTCAGTAAGTGGAATCTGGCGCTGGGTGCACTTCAGGCCGGCAAGCCTATCTATGTACTGGTGTGGGTAGCTTCCGCAATCCTTGCAGCGGCTTATCTCCTGCCGGTATGCCAGATGGCCTACTTCCGGGATGACCCGGAGGAGAAGTTCCGCAAGTATGGTGCGCACAGCAATGCAATGCTGATTCCTATCTGCATTACCACAATCATTGCAATTCTCTTGGGCGTCGTCCCGAATATATACCCGCACTTCTACGAGCTGTCCGATATGGCAGCTAAGACGATATGTGCCGGATGGACTGCAGGGGGGTGGCAATAATGAATAAGACAAAAGCCTATGCGCTCTGCATAATCTTCCTCGTCATCGGCATTGCCGGCGAAGTCGCCCTCAGTCACGGACATCACGAGAGCCCGGCATGGTGGCCGCTGCCCTTCGGCGTTTCTACCGGTATGGGCTTCATCGGCTGCTGGATTCTCATCATTGTGGCCAAGCTGATAATGGCTCCGCTGCTCCAGAAGGAGCCGGACTACTACGATGAGGGAGGTGAGGAGGATGACTGAGATGCATCCCGGTCTGATCCTGATACTCACCGGCATCATCGCCTGTATCGTTCCCGATGCATTGCGGAAAATCGTCCTGCCCCTCGGCCCTATCGCTGCACTTGTTGTAGCACTGGGCATGAATGTAGGAACCGATTTGACGATGCCCTTCGTCAGGGACTATGTATTCCACTTCTATCATGTAGACAAGCTCAGCTACGTCTTCTGCATGATATTCGCCATCATGGCGGCGGTGGGCGGTATCTACTCCGCACACAACAAGAGCCGCATGGAGGCACTCTGCTCGATGGCTTATGCCGGCGGTGCGCTGGGCGTCACCCTTGCCGGTGACTGGCTGACCTTCATCTTCTTCTGGGAGCTGCTGGCCGTCACCTCCGTATTCCTCGTCTGGCTCAATCGTGCGCCGGCTTCCCGCAAGGCAGCCTTCCGCTATATTCTCGTCCACATGCTGGGCGGTAATATCCTGCTGGCCGGTATCTTCCTGAAGCTGGCTCAGCATCAGCCGATGGTCGGAAATATCGTCGGCGGCCCCCATGACGCAGCCTTCTGGCTCATCGTCATCGGTATCGGACTCAATGCGGCCATCCCGCCGCTCAATGCTTGGCTGGTAGACGCTTATCCCGAAAGCACCATCACCGGCGGCGTATTCATGAGCTCCTTCACCACGAAGGTAGCAGTATACGCCCTCATCCGCGTGCTGGCCGGTGACCAGCTCCTCATGTGGCTGGGTGCAATCATGGCTCTCTACGGAGCCTGCTACGCTATCATGGAGAATGATATGCGCCGGCTCCTCAGCTACCATATCGTCAGTCAGGTAGGCTTCATGGTCTGCGGTGTCGGCATCGGCACCGACATGGCACTGAACGGTGCTTCCGCTCACGCCTTCAGCCATATTCTCTACAAATCCCTGCTCTTCATGTGCACCGGTGCCATCATCTACGCTACCGGTATCCGGAAGATAAATCAGCTGGGCGGCATGGCGAAGAAGATGCCCTTCGTGGCCTTCTGCTTCTTCATCGCAGCCTTCTCCATCTCCGGTGTGCCCCTCTTCAACGGCTTCATCAGTAAGACCATTACCATTGCAGCCGCAGCTGAGGCCGGACATCACACTATCTACGAGCTGCTGGAGCTGGCCAGTGTCGGTACCTTCCTCTCCATCACTCTGAAGATGGGCTACTTCATCTTCCTGCGTAAGTACGAGGATGTGAAGCTCATCGCCGAAGTCCCCAAGAATATGTATGTGGCTATGGGAATTGGTGCAGCCCTCTGTACCGTCTACGGCGTAATGCCGGATCTCCTGTACCGCTATCTGCCATTCCCGGGTCTGACCTATCAGCCCTTCGAGGCCGGTCACATCTTCGGCTATGTGCAGATATTCGCGGCTACGACCATTCCCTTCATCATGTTCCTGCCCCGGATGGAGCCTCATACGGCGCTCAGTCTGGACACCGACTGGTTCTATCGCAAGCCCTTTGCCTTCATCATCTATCGCCTCAGCGCTCTCTGCTGCGCACTGAGCACGGCTCTCAGCATGGCCTGGGGTGCGGGCACTGCCAAGGTAATGAAGCTCACGGAGAACCCCATGGAGTTCCTAGATGCCAAGCCCTTCCGCAAGCGGAATCGCTTCTACGCCCGGAACTACCGTACCGCTATTGCCGACCCCACCATGATTATTCTCACGGTGCTGGTCAGCATCATCGGCTTCCTCTTGACGAGATTGCAGTAAAAACAGCAAAGCCTCTCGACTGTCGATTGTTCGGCAGCGAGAGGCTTTTTCTTTTGATGTGAGAAAAGCAAATAAAAATACCGGCCATATTGGTCGGTATCTAAATAACATATCTGTATTCGCGGCTTGCTGTATCCTCTACAGCACATTTTCCACGAGCGTCAAGAACTCTGTATTTTTCTATAAGAGCAAACTCAGACGGCGAGATTTCTTGCGTGGAAGGTCGTTCTGAAGCAGAAGAAGTCGGTATCGCCAGCAGTGTGTCAGCCGATACACCGAAGTAAATAGCAATATCTCTGATTTCTGTATCTCTTGCAGGACGGGTGCCACGCTCTATACGGTTCAGCACACTCTGATGAATATGGACAGCCTTGGCCAGCTCGCCCTGCTGGATATTTCGCTCAATGCGCAGGTCATATATCCGTTGGCCTATAACAGATATCTTGCTCTCCATAATCACCCAACCTTTCGTCTGCTTTTGCTATATTATAAATCAAAAGGGGGATAGCCTCGGATAATTTTCCAATATGGAAAATTATTTTCTTGACATTGCTGATTTAGCAAACTATAATCAAACCATAGCTTGCTGTATTAGCAAGAAGGAAGTATAGCGTCCTTACTCGGACGGCATCGTCGAAACCAAATGAATACAGGGGCAGAGAGCCTTGAATGGCCGGCCACTAAATAATTGAGAAACGACACACCGCTCATAGGTGGGATAGCTATGCTTTCGGTTTTGCTAAAACAGAAAATGGATAATTGGCAAGGATGCCAGTCTTAAAACCAAGGAGGAATTTTATTATGGCTATGGTAGTAAAGAACAACATGTCCGCTCTCAACACTCTGAACGTGCTCAATAAGAACACCACTGCATTGTCTGCCAGCTTGCAGAAGGTTTCTTCCGGCATGAAGATCAACAGCGCTGCTGACGATGCTTCTGGCTACGCAATCTCCGAGAGAATGCGCGTTCAGATCCGCTCCCTCGACCAGGCTAATGCCAATGCTCAGACCGGTAACTCCATGATGAAGGTTGCCGAGGGTGCTGTTAGCTCCACCGTTGAGATCCTGAAGACTCTGAAGGAGAAGGCAATCAACGCAGCTAACGATACCAATACCGATGCAGACCGTCAGACTATCCAGAAGGAGCTTGACCAGTCCATCGACCAGATCAACGACAATGCTAATGTTACCTACAACGGACAGTATCTCGTTGACGGCACTCATAACAGCAAGGGTGTAGCAACCTCCACCAGCTTGACCAACCAGTCCTTGAGCGCATCTACTGCTGCTGATTCTGCTCTGATTGAGTTGAAGAACAGTGCTGAGAATGATCTTAACATCACCACTACTGATAAGATTACCGTGTCCTACACCATGAACGGTGTAACTCATGTTACTACTTTCGATGTAACTGATGATATGACTCTTTCGGATGCAATTGATCAGGGTACTGATAGTAATGCTGCTGTTACTGATGGCAGTGGTACCAGCTTCATCGGTACGGATAAGGCAGGCGCTGATGTATATACTGCTAGTGGCTCCTCTGCTATTACTGTTGCAGCAGCTGCTACTGGTGTATCCGGTCAGATTGCAGGTCTTACCATCAGCATCACCGATAAGGATGGCAATGTTAAGAAGTCTGCTAATG
>JAZLHS010000014.1:0-41964 GCA_045616885.1 Selenomonadaceae bacterium
TGCTTCGGGGCTGCTGCTCCCTCTACCTGAGACTTAGCTCTGGCTCTGTCCTCCTCTATCTGCTGCTCTACCCGCATACGCTCCATGTAGTCCATAGTCTGACTGAGCTGAACGCCGGGGTTGGCACTGCGAGCCGCATCCAGCTCGGCCTGGGTAGGAGTGGGAGTTGCCGCCATAGCCGGTGTAATGCCAAGCATCCAGCCGGTTAGAACAGCGCCGGTTAAAAGTTTCTTGTTCATGATTCATTCCTTCTTTGAGCAAGCTATTGAAGTGATATTTCTATTGGGAATATTCGTTAGATTGTTAAACGATTTGTGTTTTATATTATCACAGCAATAATAATTTTTCAATATGATTTCATGTACATGATAACCTCACCCACCGGCTCTTCAGATACTTAATTGAACTGCGGTTTATATCGTACCTATTAGGCACCAAAATAGACGAGAACCCTTATATATCAAGAGTTCTCGGCGCTTTTATATTCTGTTAATTAGGCAAACCGTCTCGACGTGCATCGTCTGAGGGAACATATCAACCGGCTGAACCTTTTCAATCTTATATCCCTTCGGTACAAGAATTGCCAAATCCCTTGCTAATGTTGCCGGATTACACGATACATAGACTATTCTGTCCGGATTGAGCTTCGCCATTGTATCAAGCACTTCCGGCGTCGCACCGGCTCGCGGCGGATCAATGACAATGACCTGTGGTTCTATTCCCTCTCGATAGAGTTTAGGCATGAGTACAGTTGCGTCACCGACGATAAATTCAGCATTTCGGATATTGTTGTCTCTGGCATTCTTTTTTGCATCAGCTATTGCCGGAGAGACGATTTCGATACCGTAGACCTTCTTAGCATTTTTCGCCAGAAAAAGACTTATGGTTCCTGTTCCGCAGTAAGCATCGATGACAGTTTCTTTGCCGGTAAGACCAGCAAATTCACGAACCTTTTCATAAAGGACCGTTGCCTGTGCAGTATTCACCTGAAAGAATGAACGTGGTGAAATATGATATATATAGCTGCCGATGTTATCATCTATAGTCGACTTACCCCAGAGCAGCTTAGTTTCTCTGCCTAGTATTACATTGTTGTGGTATGTTTGTATGTTGTGATGTACGCTTACCAGTTTAGGAATCCTGTCACGCAAAAATTTCACAAGAGCCTTGTCGTTTTCCAGTCGCTTTGTGGCTGTGACAAGGACTATCATGGCTTCGTCATTCTTTCCTATGCGTCCCATTACATGACGCAGACAGCCGGTATGACGATTCTCGTCATAAACAGATATGTTGAATCGCTTTATCGCCTCACGCATAGCAGCAGCTATTACATTGTTTCCATCATTTTGGATATAGCAGTGCGGCGTGTCGATAATGTTATGTGTTCCCTGCTCATAGCAGCCTATCCGCACAGTTCCCTTGGCTTTGCCGACGGGAAACTGCATCTTGTTTCGATAGTACCAGGGTTCATCAGCCCCTAGCGTTTCCTCGACCTTTATATTTGAAAAGCCACCGATATGCCGGAGTGCGTCTTCGACCTGAGCTTTTTTCATTTTGCATTGAGCCGGATATGACAGCTGCTGGAGCTGACAGCCTCCGCAGCTGCTGTATAGCTCACAGATTGGCTTAATACGCTCCGGACTCTCTTTATTAATGGAACCAAGTTTTGCTCTGGCATAATTCTTCTTTACAAGGTCTATCTTTGCGTCAACATTTTCCCCCGGAAGCGCCCCCGGCACGAAGACAGTAAACCCATCAATTCTGGCAACTCCTTCAGCGCTATCGGTGAGCCTTTCTATATTAAGTGTGTATGTTTCTCCGACTTTTACGGGGATTTCTGATTTCATGATTTTTCTACCTTTCAGCTTTGTTTACCGGAAGAGTTTTGCTTATCTTCCCTTGAGAGTATGTATCAGACATACTAGATTATATCCAGCAAAGCAGACGGTGTATGTATGAATATTCTTCCACCGCCCTGTACCATATTGTCCAGCGGCCGATAGCCCCAGAGAACACCTACCGTCATGACTCCTGCCCGACAGCCTGTCTCCATATCCACATCGCTGTCACCGACATAGACAGCCTCTGATTTATCTATTCCCATTTCCTGCAGAATATTGTTCACATTTGTGGGGTCGGGTTTTTTAGGTATGCCGGGTCGTTCGCCGGCAACAGCATCAAATTCTATATCCGGAAACACCTTACTAAGTATTTCATTCACAGCCGAGAAATGTTTGTTGGTACATACAGCGATTCTTATACCGTGTTCCTTCAAAGTCTTCAATGTCTCAGAAATTCCTGGATAAGCAGTCGTATTTACCACTAAATTATTCTGATAGAATTCTTTGTATATATCCAGCGCTTCTGCTTGCTTTTCTTTGCTGAAGTCTGGAAGAATGCGCTCAACAAGGCGTTTTGAGCCATTACCCACAAAATATTTATATTCTTCTACGGTATGAGAAGCCTTACCATACTTCTGCAGCATTTTATTTCCGGCTGCAGATATATCCGGCAGAGAGTTTATCAGAGTACCGTCCAAGTCAAAGATGACAATCTTATGTTTATTATTCACAATGGTTACCTCTCTTGTTTTATGTCATACCAAACCAATTTAGAAATTCGTCAATTATTCAAAAAATCCTTTTCAGTAATCAGTTCTTTGTTGATTTTTTGAGATGGTTGCGATACCCTATGATTTGTAAATATCAAGCGAAATGTGTCCTCAATAGCATCGCTCTATACGGCGATGGATTCGCTGGTCTTCTGTCTGAGGACAATTAAATAAATGCAAGGAGCATATCATGAGTCTAGATGGATTCTCTATGCGGCCGCTAGCCCTGGAACTGGACAGTATGCTGTCCGGAGGGCGCATAGATAAGATAACTCAGCCTAATAAGCAAACCATACAGCTGCAGGTGCGTCAACCAGGCAGTACATACTGCCTTTGTATTTCTATTGCTCCGCAAAACCCGATAATCTATTGCCGAGAAACACCGTTTGATAGTCCATCTGAGCCGCCGGTTTTCTGTATGGTTCTGCGAAAGCAAATAGAAGCAGGACGCATCGCTTCTGTTCGTCAGCATGGTCTTGACCGAATAATCATCGTTGATATCGACTTTTTGGGAGCGGGCTGGAAAATTATCACAAAGTCTCTCATCTGTGAACTGATGGGAAAGTATTCAAATCTTATACTGGTCACAGACGGAATCATTACTGATGCTTTGAGAAAGGTCGGTCAAAACTCCAGTCGTATCCGTACTGTCCTGCCGGGTGATGCGTATAGTCTGCCGCCTGATGCAGATCGCATTGATCCGCTTACCGCCCCCAAAGAAGATATAATAAATAGAATTAAGAATATTAAAGATCTCCGTTTGGATAAGGCTATCATCGCTGCTTGTCAGGGATTCGGGCCGGTAACAGCTCGAGAAATAGCCTACTCTGCCGGTCTGTCCGCTGCTCTATCAGTAAACGAATTGGACAATGTAGATTTTATTGCATTGGGCGAAGCTGTTGCGGAGACTGCTAATGCTGTTCGCTTAGAAAATATCGCCCCATGTATAGTACAGGACTCCAAGGGAAAACTGTTGGCACAGGCGGCATTTACACTTCACTATTTCACGGAGAAAGAGGCACCGGCTTCGCCTATAAGCTTCTCCAGTCTCAGTGCCATGGCAGAAAAAGCCGGAGAAATCATTGGCAGCTATGTCCCGCCTGATAAGGACCGTTTCCAAAAGCTTGTTAAGAACGAAATCAGCCGCATACAAAACAAAATCTCTGCTCTCAAAGAAGAGCTGGCTCAGGCTGACAATGCCGAATCATATAGAATAAGCGCCGACAATCTGCAAACTTATCGATATGGGCTTAAAGATCATGCCGATGATTCCGTCACGGTCTGCGATATATACGGCAACGGGGATATAACCATATCGCTCGACAGAAAGCTTACCATCGGCGATAATATTCAGAGTCTATATAAAAAATACGCAAAACTAAAACGCGGTCGAGAACTCATGAGGGAACAAATATCTCTAGCAGAAGAGAATAATGATTATCTTCTTGGGTTGGAAAATTCTCTTGAGTCTTCTTCCCTGCCGATTGAAATTGAAGACATCCGCAGTGAGCTTATCTCAGCCGGACTTTTAAAAGAAAAAATAAAAAAACGACCCTTTTCTCAAAAATCTTCAGAGCCTTTCTCTTTCCTTTCACCTGATGGTGTGAAAGTATTAGTTGGTAAGAACAACAATCAGAATGATCGACTGACATTCAAGATAGCCCAAAAGGATGATATATGGCTGCATACTAAAGATATTCCCGGGTCTCATGTCATCATCCGAATTACGGAGGCTGGATTAAGCCCCGAGCTTTTGCCGGAGAGTACACTCCTTTTTGCTGCCAGACTTGCAGTACAGTACAGTCAGGCGAAAGGTTCCAACAATGTTCCGGTGGACTATACAAGGGCAAGATATGTGAAAAAGCCTTCCGGCGCCAAGCCGGGTTTTGTGATTTTTACAAACCAAAAGACTATTGCCGTTTCTGATTAAAAAAGAGGCTGTCTTACGACAGCCTCTTTTCATATAGTTTAGGTTACAAATCAGGCACGCTCAATATAAGCACCGGTACGGGTATCGATGCGGAGCTTGTCGCCCTCGTTTACAAAGAGAGGAACACGAACTTCATAGCCAGTCTGTACAGTGGCCATCTTGGTAGCACCGGTAGCGGTGTTGCCCTTAACGCTGGGCTCGCACTCGGTTACTTCCAGAACAACAGAGTTCGGAAGGCTAATGCCAATGATCTTGCCCTTGAAGGACTGTACAGCAACTTCCATTTCCTCAAGGAGGTAGTTGAGAGCGTCACCAAGCTGCTCCTTGCTGATTTCTTCCTGCTCGAAGGACTCCTGATCCATGAAGGTATACATTCCATCGGACTCATAGAGATACTGCATCTTGCGGGTCTCAAGGTGAGCAGGCGGCATCTTTTCGTTGGGGTTGAAGGTACGCTCAATGACAGCACCAGTAACAACATTCTTCATCTTGGTACGAACAAAGGCTGCACCCTTACCCGGCTTAACATGCTGGAACTCAACAATCTGCCATACGGCGTTGTCAATCTCGATGGTAAGACCAGTGCGGAAATCTGTACTTGAAATCATTTGAAACTCTCCCCTGTTATTAATCTTTTAATTAGCTTTTATTTCTAAAAGTTTCTTACTGCTCTTCGTCAGGCGTCTAGCTCCAGTCTCTGTGATCAAAACTGTATCCTCTATCCTGACGCCGCCCCAGTCGGGAATATAAACTCCCGGCTCCACGGTTATGATAGTGCCGATATCAAAACTCGTGCACTTACTCTTTGGCGACAGCCGTGGCTCTTCGTGTATCTCAAGGCCGACACTGTGCCCAAGCCCGTGACCGAAATACTCTGCATATCCAGCCTCTTTAAGCTGAAGACGTACCTGCTTGTCTACCTCTATGCCTGAAGCACCAGGTCGTACAAGAGAAACGCCTAACTCCTGAGCGGAAAGCACTGCAGAGTAAATCTCACGCTGCTTTTCGTCAGCTGTCCCTACACAAATCGTTCTCGTCACATCGGAATGGTACCCTCTATAAACGGCACCGTAGTCCATTGTAACAAATTCTCCGTCAGAAATCAACTTCTCTGTTGCAATTCCATGAGGTAAACTGCCTCTTTTTCCAGAAGCGACAATAGTAGTGAAGGAAACTTCCTCCGAGCCAAGCTGACGCATGGTATTTTCCAGCCGTGCAGCGACTTCGATTTCGGTCATTCCCGGACGAATATATTTAATGACATCTTCAAAAGCGGCATCGCCAATATCACAGGCTTTTTCTATAAAGGCGATTTCTTCATTCTCTTTTATAGTCCGCAGTTCATCCAAAGTGACGGATGGACCGGTTTTTATCGGCTGTAGCTCTTTTACAAGGCTTGCATACTCATCATACATGATAGCGTTGCCTTCAAAGCCAACTGAGCCTATACCAAGTTTTTTGGCTATTTCCGCACATTTTTTTATGAGTCCGGTCTTTTGCTCTATCAGTTCATACAACGGAGCCTGTTGCTGAGCCTGCTCCGTATAGCGGAAGTCTGTTACTAAAAAAGCCTTATCGTCAGTGACCAGCAGCATTGTACTGTCTCCACGAAAGCCACTGAAATAATAGACATTCTCATCCTTGCTTATAAGGATTGCCGGGATTTCTTTATCCTTAAGATAGCTCCTCAGGTGATTGAGTCTGTCCGCTATCATAAAGATTTGCCTGTCTTTCCTGCTGCACGCAGACGACGCAGTACGACTTCTAAAGCAGCCATATAGCTGTCAACACCGAATCCTGCTATCTGTCCGAGAACAACAGCACTGATTACTGAGTGATGACGGAATTCTTCTCTGGTATGAATGTTAGATAGATGAACTTCTATCACAGGAATCTCTATGGCGGCAATTGCATCACGAATTGCAATGCTGTAATGAGTAAAAGCTGCTGCATTCAGGATGATGAAATCGTATCCATTAACTTTCGCCTGCTGTATTTCGTCAACCAGCTTGCCTTCATAGTTTGACTGAACAGAATCAAGCTCTACAGCCTCTTCTGCCGCTCTTGCTTTAAGCATAGCGGAAATGTCCGCCAGCGTTGTGCTGCCATATATCTCCGGTTCGCGGGTACCTAACAGGTTGAGATTCGGACCATTAAGAACAAGAACTTTTGCCATATTTATCATCCTCTTTTACTTTGTTGGACTTTGACCTTTTACAACTCCTGCCGGAATATACTTCCCCATGTGCGCGGTGCTGTTAATGGCCTCTACCATAACATAATCACCATCAAACCGCAATACATTTACCGCCGTATTATCCTGCCTGATGGACCATAAATAGTGAAGCGGAATATGAAGAAGAGTGGCAAGCATCGACCTTATCACCGCTCCATGTGCCGTAATTACAACAGTCTTATTCTCGTTGCAAGATATTATCTCTTTTAGCCTCGTTACAGCTCGCTCTGCCGCCTGAGAAAATGTTTCACCATTGGGAATCTTCAGCTTTTCCGGCGCTCCAAAGAAATCCCCTACCTCATCTGGCCATTTTGCATTTATTTCATCGTAGGTGAGGCCTTCCCAATCACCAAAGTCAAGTTCACGGAAAGCCTTATCGGGAGTAACAGCCAGTTTGAATTTATCAGCAATCTTCTGGGCCGTAGCAACAGCACGATTGAGGTCGCTTGAATAGATGCTGTCGACATTCTTTATGGGAAAATTTTCCGCCAGCTGCTCGGCCTGCTTATAACCTTCAGCCGACAGCTCGGTATTTGATTGACCCTGATATCGGCCTGCTGTATTCCATTCAGTTTGTCCGTGGCGTATGAGGACTACTCTTGTCATAAAATATCACTTTCCTGCAAAGATTTCATTGGTTATCTTTACGAATTGCTCATTTTCCGCTCTTGTGCGAACTGCAATACGTATATAGGTATCTCCTAGCAGCGGATAGTTATCACAGTTTCGCACCAAAACACCTTTCTCACGATAGGCTCTTGTCACTTCATCCGCTGTCAGGTGTTTCTCCTTTATCCCACTAAGTCTGCAATCCCTTATATCCATAAGAATAAAGTTTACAGAGGGTCTGAATAGCTTGATTCCCAGTCCTAATTCGTTAATTGAATTTGCTAGATATTCTTTTTCAACAGCTACATAGCTTCTTGTTTTATCCTGATATTCTGTTGCCGACAACGCCGCTATTCCAGCCTTGTGCGCCAATAGATTCACATTCCAGGGGTCTTTTTGCATATCCAGCCTGTCAACCATGGGCTCACTTACGATTCCAAAGCCGAGTCGCAAGCCGGGTATGGCGAAAAACTTTGTCAGAGAAGTTAATACATACAGATTAGAATAGCTGCTGACCATTCTGCGTACAGAATATGGTTCATCCGATAGCAGGAAGTCTAGAAACGATTCATCTACAATGATAGCAGTATTAGGCGAGTTTTCCGCTAAGCGGCTTATGAACTGCTTTTCTACAAGACATCCTGTCGGATTATTCGGGTTGCCGATGAATACCGCGTCGTAATCCCCTGCTACTGATAAGAGCTTTTCCCCATCAAGACAGAAGCCTTCTTCCTGTCTCAATGGGAAATAGTCAATTTTTGCTCCTGAGGAAATCGCCGCCCGTTCATATTCACTGAATGAAGGAACAGGAATAAGTAATTTCTTTGGCTTAATAGTGTGCATCAAAACATAAAAAAGCTCGGCAGCACCATTGCCGAGCACGATTTCTGATGATTTAATTCCATAGTGAACAGAAATCGCCTCTTTCAATTCCCTCCCGGATGGGTCTGGATAATGAACGATTTCATCAATAGAATCGGCTATTACATTTTTTACAGAATCACAGAGACCAAGAGGATTGATATTGGCACTAAAATCCAGCCATGCTCCTCCAGCAGGAGAAACATCATAGATATTTCCGCCATGAACAAATCTATTCATATCACTCACCGCTATACATCACTCATACTTTTCTATAATTCGTCCGCCGGAGGTAAGCGCCACGGTCTCGCAGTATTGCAGATTCTTAAACTGTGCGGCCAGTCTGCCGACGATTTCATCTATATGCTCCTGCGTTGTTTCAGGTGAAAAAAGCACACCGATAACGGTACCGCTATGAGCAATATTTACCCCTAACGCACCTCGTTTTACAGCAGAGTCGATTAATTCAGGAAGCCCCTTCTTAGGCAGGATAGTCTGATTTGCTAATGAGCTTTCTGTAGCTGCTTTTGCCCATGCCTCTGGAGACGTAGAAGAACGAATAAGCGCCATAGCAGCGTCTGTGCGCTGTTCATTTTTTATAGACAGCTCATCCAAATCTGTCCGCTGGTGAAAGGTCACAGTGTCAACTGCTCCGCCAACATCGAACACAGCAATCTGCAGGCGCGGGAAATCAACCATCGTTTCAAGGCATTCCCCTGTCATATGGTTTATTCTGATAATATTCTCAAAGAATACACCGTCCGTCGGCTCTATACCGGCAGCAATCCTGCTTACCTCAGGAGCCGTCAGCTCAACACCGTAGGCAGCTGCAACGGCAAAGCAAACCGCTGCGATGTCTGCGCTACTGCTGGCCATTCCCTTGCCTATAGGAAGCTCTGAGCTTAATGTGATACCAAAATCAAATTCACTTTTCCCTAAGTAATGAAGTGTACGATTCAAAGCGGCTTGTGATTTTACCCCAAGGCCACTGACATTTTTGTGTTTATCAGTTATAGTTACCCGAGTGTATAGATTTATCGGGCAGGTCACAAGGTACGGAGTTCCGCCGTGTGTTCCCTGAACCAGCTCACCGCATGAGCCTGGAACCTTTACTGTAAGCTCCACGAAATCGACACTCCATTCAACGTTTATTACTATCGGGCTGTGATTGCTTCACAAAGCCGTATTGTCTATCTTAAAGGAAATTGCCGCCGACCATAAAAGTCAGCATTACCAGACCTTCGACCAGCGTCGTGATACAGCCGTATATGTCGCCTGTAAGCCCGCCGACAGTTTTTACAGCAAATCTGGCAAATCCCCGCATGAAGAGAAGACCAACTGCTAATGAAAGCCAAGCCAATGGCCCAAAGGGCAATACAAAAACCGCGGCCAACAGCGTTGCAAAAGTCAGCGTACGGTTATCAGCATACATTTTGAATGCCTTTCCCATACCTTCCGGACGAGCATAGGGGTAGAAGACAATTGCCAGCGTCATCATGTATCTGGCAATTATCGGCAGGAGAAAAAATGCTGAAACCAGCTTTGACGGATTCATGTCCAGGATGATACAAAGTTCAAATATCATCAGCGTAACGAAAGCAAACACGCCGTTGGAGCCGACGCGGCTGTCTTTCATTATTTCCAACATTCTGTCCGGATTTCTGCCAGAGAAAAGACCATCCATAGTGTCCATAAAGCCATCGCAGTGAATACCTCCGGTAAATAGTACCGGTAGAATAAGCATTACTGCAGCGGTCAGATGAACGGGCAGCTTTATTCCAAAGTCAGGCAGTAGCACCGTAAAAACATAGGCAAAAGCAGCGTACACAATACCGAGCGTTGCCCCTATCAAAGGGAAAAACTTTACGCTTTGGCCAAAGTCCTCTTCCGTCCAGTTATCCTGCTTGACCAGTGAAATACGAGTGAGGAACTGTAATCCGATAAAATATGGTCGTAACATAATTCAACTCAAAAGTTTAAAATAGTGAGAATTACAAGGAAGAATACTGTGACAGTATACATCAGCCGCGTTGCTTGACGGATATGTATTGGGCCAAGTTCCATTAGAGGCTCACCCATATAAGCCCGAAAAGATGGACGGCCGAAATAGTAATTCAAGCCTCCCAGTCTGATTCCCAATGCCCCGGCAACGGTTGCTTCAGCATAGCCGCCATTTGGACTTGGATGCTTGTCTGCATCACGCATCATCATCTTCCAGGCGTTACGGTAATCATACTTCCAAAACCACGCTGCAGCAACAAGGAGAATACCCGTAATGCGAGCAGGAATGTAATTCCATACATCATCACAAAGAGCGGCTGTCCGCCCAAAGAATAGGTATTTATCATTCTTGTAACCAATCATGGAATCCATGGTATTGGCCGCACGATAGGCAACCGCCAGCGGCAGCCCGCCAATCGCCCAATAGAACAATGGGGAAAGTATGCCATCTGTGATGTTCTCAGAGATGGTTTCGACGGTGGCGCGAGTACACTCGCCTACTGATAGTTTGTCCGTATCACGACCAACTATCCAGCCAACCTTGAATCGAGCATTGTCAAGGTCACCATTCTCAAGGTATTCTCTTATTTCTCGACCGGCTTCTGCCAATGAGCGAGGAGAAATAACCATGCTAAGGAAAAATGCCTCAACGATAAAACCGACATAGGGAATCCCGGATAATGCCGCCGCTTTTTGTATCATCACAGCAATGTAATAACAAATAGCCAGCATTAACAGCATCAAAATTGTGCCCTTAAATCGCTTCGCCCTGTCGCTGTCGGTTTCTCGATACAACAATTTTTCCAGACCGGAAATCAAATTGCCCATGAGGCAAACAGGATGAATTGATGAACGCGGGTCTCCTATCAGGCAGTCGATAAGGAAAGCCGCCCAACCGGTCATCATTTATTGTTCACCAAGAATCTTATACAGTTTATCCATATCGAGGGCAGCGCGAACTTTTTCTGCCAGATTATCATAGGCGCGCTGTTTCTCTGCATAGATATTTCTCTTGTTTTCCAGAGCCGGTAGTCCCTTTTTCACCCTAAGAGCGTTGATTATGGAACGGCGGAACTCGTCGTGATCAAAGATGCCGTGGATATATGTACCAAATACAAGGCCATCAGCTCGAACAGTACCTTCAGTAGCATTAACGGCTTCATTGGCACGCTCGGTTATGACGAGAGGGTGTTCATCTCCCGCACCGGTGAATTCTGTTTCACCCATGTGAATTTCATAACCATGAAGGTTTTCAGCATCTATTGTCTGACCTAGGAAATGCAGTCCATGACAAGCGGCAATAACCTGAGAGGTAAGCTTCTCAGCGCTGAAAGTTGTCACCATATCGAGAAGTCCAAGTCCCGGTGTGCCATCCAGTTGAGACTCAGTGTGCATCGGGTCACGAACCTCTTTACCAAGCATCTGATACCCACCGCAGATACCGATAAGCGGCGTACCGCCTGCAACACGCTCTTTTATCTTTGCCTCTAAACCGCACTTGCGGATATATATCATATCTTCTGTTGTATTCTTGCTACCCGGCAGCATGATGAGGTCAACCTGACCAAGTCTGTCAAGTTCTTCCGGCAAATCAATATAAGATACTGATACATCATCTTCGCCAGCCAGACATTCAAAGTCAGTGAAATTAGAAATTTTCGGTGTTTTGATAACGGCTACTTTTATATCAGCGGCCTTATCGTCGATTCCTTTTGTTTCAAGCGCAACGGAATCCTCATCGTCAATTCCGAGATGGACAACATGCGGTACTATGCCGAGAACCGGTTTGCCGGTCTTCTCTTCCAGGAAGTCAACGGCCGGCTGGAGCAATGTAACATCACCGCGGAACTTATTTATGATAAGTCCCTTTACCAGATCTCTTTCTTCCGGAGTAAGAAGCTCTAAGGTGCCAACCAGTGATGCCAATGCACCACCACGATCTATATCGGCAATAAGTAAAACCGGAGCGTGAAGGTATCTGGCAACTGCCATATTTACTATGTCGTTTGCTTTCAGATTTACCTCAGCCGGACTGCCGGCCCCTTCGATAACAACTGTATCGTACTTTTCTTCAAGGCGAGCCAACGCAGCTTTTACTTCTCCGAACAGCTTCGTCGAATATCCCTTGTGATAATCTCTGGCAGACATATTGCCTATAGGCTTTCCAAGCAGTACTACCTGCGAAGAAGCGTTACCGGTAGGCTTGAGCAGAACAGGATTCATATCCACATCCGGATCAAGACCGGCAGCCTCAGCCTGTGCCACCTGAGCTCTACCCATCTCTTTACCGTCTTTAGTGACATAAGAATTTAAGGCCATGTTCTGCGCTT
Organism: Selenomonadaceae bacterium; assembly: GCA_045616885.1. Lineage (GTDB taxonomy): Bacteria > Bacillota > Negativicutes > Selenomonadales > Selenomonadaceae > RGIG250. The sequence continues at coordinate 12,579 of JAZLHS010000014.1, forward strand.
TGAAGGGCGCAACATGACGACCGTCCTGAAGGAAAATACGGCAGAGAGCAGTCGCTAAAATGCTTTTACCGACATTGGAGCTTGTTCCCTGAAGCATAATATACTGTGTCATGTTATACCTCCCAATTCATTTTGTTGAAAGCTGTTTGAGGTTTACCGGTATTCCGCATACAACGAAATATACTTCATCGGCATCTGCCGCCAGCCACTGATTAGCCAGACCGGCAATATCACGATATTCTCGGGACAATTTATTCTCAGGTACGATACCTGAGCCGACTTCATTCGTGACGAAAACCGTCGTTCCATCCGTGCTGCGGGCGGCATCAATCAATGCATTGATTTTTTCCTTTGCCAGAGCATAGTTCTTGTCTGAATCATCAATTGATTCTAAAGAACAAAGAAGGTTGCTCATGTATATAGTGATGCAATCAAAAAGAACGGCTGTGCAGCCATCCGCCCGTGCCTTTTTAAGTGCCTCATGAGCATCAAACGGTGACTCGTAGGTCGTCCACTGAGAAGGACGCCTCTCTTGGTGAAGCTTAACTCGAAACTTCATTTCGTCATCGAAAATCTGCGAAGTGGCTATATAACCAACCTTTTCACCTTTTTCATAAAGGTTGGCAACATAATCTTCAGCGTAGGAACTCTTTCCGCTCCGTGAGCCACCGGTAACGAGAACTATCTTTCCCATTTTACCCCTCCTGGCGCTTGTGATACTCTGCACATTGGTCTACAAAGTATTTTGCAGCATCAGGAGATCCTGCAAAATGAAGATGGAGATAGGAACCCAGAATGTTTCCTTTAGCATATCCTGCCAGATATGGAGGAATCTTCCTCATACGCTGAAAAGTAAATGCCCGCGGATACTCTTCTGGATCTATGCTCTCCGGAGCACATTCCGATGAAAAATGGAACTCATGACCATGAAGGACCGTTCCCTTCTTACCCAATACTGTATCCTTTTCCATTGTAGCGGCTACATAGCCTACGGTTTGCAACTTTTTGTTCATTGTTACAGAACCGGGGACAATCCCAGTCATGGGAAAATGATTTCCGTCAAAATCTATCATTTCCCGCATAAGGTACATGAACCCGCCGCATTCTGCATAAATAGGCATACCGCTGTCGGCGGCCTTACCTATTGACTCACGCATGGACTCGTTATTGTAAAGCTCTGAGGCAAACATTTCAGGGAAGCCGCCACCCAAGATAAGTCCATCAGCTTCCGGCAGAGATTTATCATGAAGCGGGCTAAAGGGGATGATTTCCGCCCCTTCAACTTCAAGCTGATAAATACTTTCCGGATAATAGAACGTAAAAGCATCATCTCGTGCAACAGCAATCTTTGCCCGCTTGGAAGCCGGAAGAGATTGCTTCTCCTGCAGTTCGATTGCCGGCGCACTTTCCGCCAATTTAATGATTCTTTCAATGTCAACGGACGCACCAACAGTGCGTCCGATTTCTGCAACAACTTCCTCTTCGGAATTGTTTTCCTGCACCGGAAGCAAGCCCAAATGGCGCTCCGGCATATTCATTTTGTCATTTCTGCCTACAGCACCATAAACCGGAATATCTAGTTTTTCCAATGCCTCTTCAATCATCTGACGATGAGTCGGGGAGCCAAGTCTGTTAAGAATAACACCGGCGATGTTTACCGTAGGATCATATTGCTTGAAGCCAAGCGCTAAAGCAGCGGCTGATTCTCCCATAGATTTCGCATTGATTACAAGCAGAACCGGAGCATCGAGCAGCTTTGAGACGGAAGCAGTACTGCTAATACCGTTTTTGCCGCCATCATAGAGACCCATGACCCCTTCAATTATAGCAATATCAGCATCATCAGCAGTCCTTGCAAATATTTCAGCCAGCTTTTCTTCTGTCACCAGCCAGGTGTCAAGATTATGACCGGGACGACCAGAAGCAATCTCATGGTATCCAGGGTCAATATAATCAGGCCCAACCTTATAAGATTGGACCTTTAATCCTTTCTCCTTCAATGCAGCAAGGAGTCCTGTAACAATTGTAGTTTTACCAGAGCCACTTTGCGTGGCAGCGATTACTATACGGGGAATGCGCTGCTTCATATCGATCACCGACGATTATCGATAAGATAAAGAATAGCATTGATAACAGAAGCTGCTATCGGGCTTCCGCCTTTTGTTCCCTCGACCGTAACATAGGGAATCTCGCCGTATTCTGCCAATTCAGCCTTAGAATCGGCAGCTCCGACAAAACCTACAGGGATTCCGATTATAGCAGCCGGGCGGATGTTTTCCTCGCGGGCCATTCGCAGTACTTCAAAAAGTGCAGTAGGTGCGTTACCTATAGCGACAATAGCACCATCAAGAGCTTTTCCGAAGTGACGCATGGAAGCCATTGCACGGGTAATGCCTTCTTTTTTAGCCTTTTCAGCAATTTCCGGGTCTGAGATAAGGCATTCGATTTTACCGCCGTAACGATTAAAGGACGGTTTATGAATACCGGTACGAACCATCTCAACATCTGTGTAAATGTTTGCTCCGCGAAGCAGGGCTGCTTTTGTCGCTTCAATAGCATCGGAACTCATTCGAATAACTTCTGCGTATCCTACATCGCCGGAAGCATGAATCATTCTGGAATAAACCTTGGTTTCGGCCTCACTAAGATTAAGAGATTCAAGATGAGGAGCAATAATCTTCATGCTCTTGTTTTCTATCTCCATAGGCTGTTTAATGAAATCCATTTCGTTCACCTCTTAGTTTTGATGGTCTGCTACAAACTTTATTACGGTTTCAAAGTCCGTAGCCAAATTGTCATATTTGATTGCCGGCTTATCTACAAGGATAACCGGCAAATCCAAATCATCAGCAGCACTAAACTTTGTGTCGGTTCCACCAATACTGCCGCTATTCTTCGTGATAACTACATCCGCACCATACTGACGGAACATTTCACGATTGAATTCACGACTGAATGGCCCCTGTAAAGCAATAATATCTCTGGGAGACAACCCCAACGATGTGACTTCCGTTATTACATCAGCCGTTGGCAATATCCTGGCAACGATTCTATGCCCTGACAAATGCTGGGACTGAATAAACTTCTGAATATTACGGCTGCCGGTAGTAAGAAAAACTGTCTTACCCAGTTTTGACGCTGCTTCTGCTGCCTGTTCATAATTCTCAACGACAGTAAGTTTCTTGCATTCTATCGCAGAAGCTTGTCGCTCATAGCGGATATATGGGATGGCCGCCTTCCTGCATGCGTTCATTGCATTCTGGGAAACATTTGCAGCATACGGGTGACTTGCATCAACAAAGATTCTTATATCGTGAGACTTTATATACTCCGACAAGCCTTCCTCATCTAATGGCTTGTCATTTATTATCATTCCGGGATACGTTGCCAGCAGTTCGCTTCCATATCGACTTACCACAGAAGCCGTCACAGGATACCCTTCACTCAGCAGACGCCCTGCCAGCTCACGGCCGTCCTGAGTACCGGCAGCTACAAATATCATACATGATACCCGCGCGGGGTGACCATGAAGCCGTCCTGTACAAAAGTCTGAGAGTTACCAATAATTACCATCGAGAACATATTGATATCCTCTTTGGTAAAATCTTTCAGGGTAGAAATGACCTTTGTCTGATCAGCTCTGGTGGCATTATTGACAATACCGACCGGTGTATCAGGAGATTTATACTTCAGCATAATCTTCTGAGCTTCTTCAATATGAGTAGAGCGGCTTTTGCTCTTCGGGTTGTAGAAAGCAATTACAAAGTCACCCTGAGCAGCAAGTTCTATACGCTTCATAATCAAATCAAGCGGAGTCAGACGATTGCTGAGGCTGATAATAGCAAAATCGTGCATAAGCGGTGCACCGAGAATTGCTGCAGAAGCATACACTGCGGACAGGCCGGCGATTATCTTTACCTCAGGACGCTCTTCCTTTGGAAGCTTAAGAATAATTTCCAGTACGAGACCGGCCATACCATAAACGCCGGAATCACCGGAGGAAACCACGATGGTATTTTTACCACTGCGTGCCGATTCTACGGCAAGGCGGCAGCGATCTACCTCCTGCATCATTCCATTGCCGATGATTTCCTTATCTCCAACCAGCTCTTCAATGAGCTTAATGTAAGGTTTATAACCAGCCACTACTTCAGCAGCAATTATAGCTTCCTTCGCCTCAGGGGTAAGATTATCGTAGCTGCCCGGGCCGATGCCGATAACGGTTATTTTTCCCATACCAGTGCCACCGTCACTTTCTTAAACTTTGTTTTCTCCAATGCGAATCGTCCACGCTCTACACAGGATATCGCCGCAGCGCCGCAAACATTGCCTACGCCGATTTTTCCTCTGACAAATTCGGATTGTTTCAAATCATATTCTTCTATTTTTGCTTCGAGTTCTTCATTTTGAAAGAATCTCGTTGGAATCTGTAAGTGCTCAGCAAGATTGAGCAGCCCTTCTTCATCTGCCTTTACGATAGTACTGGCAATGACAGAGACTGCCCCTATCTCCTGTCCTATCAGCTCACAGGCTGCAGACAGGGCACTTCGTATTTCTTCCTCTGGAACCCCGCGCCGACATCCTATACCAGCTATCAGGCGCCGAGGGTGAAGATACAGCAGATTATCGCAGAGCGGCAGTGCTCTCGGTGTAATAAAGGCTGCCAATTGCTGCGATGAAACAGCTTCCTCAATAGTCACCAGCTCCGAGTCAATACCTTTTTCTCCGAGCTTCTGCCGGAAAAATTCTGCTCGGGTAAATGACTTGTCGATATAGTAAGCTATCGGCTTACGAGCCAGCAGGTTTGAATTCATCCTCTCTATCATAGACTTAGGATGAGGCTTCAAACCAAGCTCAGTCGCTATAACATCAGGCGCTACCAATTTATTCACATCCGTAGCAGTTGTGACGATTGGCTGCGCCTTCAGCACACCAGCTATCTGGTAAGTCAATGCATTGGCTCCGCCCACATGACCTGACAATAGACTTATAGCATGTCGGGAGCGGTCATCTACTACTATGACAGCGGGATCCAGCAGTTTACTCTGCAAATGTGGTGCAATCAATCTGACTACAATGCCCATTGCGGCAAAGAAAATCAAGGCGTCATAGCGATTGAAGGAATCACCGACAACATCAGCAAGACGACTGTAGTACTTTACATCGTCGGGAGCCGGCTTCCCTTCTTTCACAAAAACATCAACGGAGCCGATTCCCGCCTCTTTCAGCTTCTCTGCCAGCTCAACACCGTGAGCGGTAACTGTAAAGGCGGCACATCTCATGCTTCTGAACCCTTGCGATAGCCGTGGCTGAATTCAGGAGCGTACAGACGAGAAAGTTCATAATCGTTGTCGAGAACCTTGCTGACAACAATCATTGCAGTACGGGAAATATCCTTCCCCTTTATTTCCTCGCAGATAGTTTCCAATGTTGCGCGAACAATCTTCTGCTCAGGCCAGGAAGCTTTCTGAACGATGGCAATGGGGGTAGTCTTGTCATATCCACCGGCAACCAGTTCATCAACTACCTGCTGCAGCATATGTACACTAAGGAAAATACACATAGTGGACTGATGGGCAGCCAAAGCCCGGAGGCTTTCACGAGAAGGAACCGGAGTACGACCCTCATTACGGGTAATAATTACCGTCTGAGACACGCCGGGGAGAGTGTATTCCTGCTTCAGTGCGGCTGCAGTTGCCAGGAAGGAGCTGACGCCAGGAATTACCTCATATTCAATGCCATGCTTTTTCAGCTCATCCATCTGTTCCTGAATTGCACCGTAAATAGCCGGGTCACCGGTATGGAGACGAACAACGCGTTTTCCTTCAGCAACAGCTTTTACGATAACATCGATTACTTCCGGAAGAGTCATAGAGGCAGAATTGTAAACAGCACAGCCATTCTTTGCAAATTCAAGCAAAGAAGGGTTGACCAAAGAACCAGCGTAGATAATGACATCTGCACGCTTCAAAAGATTCTGACCTTTAACTGTGATAAGTTCCGGATCACCAGGACCTGCACCAACAATAGATACGAGCATGATTTTTCCTCCTAAATTGTAATGAAACGGCCTATATGCAGAACCATCTCATATTATGCTTTTTTGATAGCGGTTACTATATATATCGGATTGACAGCATCAGCCATATCATATGGACCTACTGCCTTCAGGCGATTGACCTGAACCTGAATTGCCTCGTAATCAAATTCTTCCCTATGAGCCCTAAGGTACTCCAGACACGAAGCAATCGTTTGAATGGTTATACAGTTAAGAATTATTCTGCCGCCTGTCTTCAGACGATCATGAGCAATATCCATGATGTCATCTAATTGGCGTCCGCTGCCCCCGATAATCACAGCATCACATCCGGGTAAGCCTGCTAATGCACCTGGGGCTTCTCCGGAAATAACCTCTATGTTATTCACCTGGAATTTCTTCATATTTTCCTTTATGAGAGCTATTCCATCCGGATTTTTTTCGATGGCAAATACCTTTCCCTCATGAGCCATTCTTGCTGCTTCGATAGATATTGAACCTGTACCCGCGCCTATATCGTATATAACATCTTCAGGGGCGATTCTTGCTTTTATCAAAGTAAGAACACGAATTTCCTGCTTTGTCATAGGCACTTTACCGCGGATAAATTCACTGTCATCTATACCGCAAAATGTCATTCTGATTTCACCACCAATACGCAATGGGTTTGTAATATTGTTTCCGAGGCTTTAGCCAAAGTTGTTTCTGCAATATATTCATCATCGTAGGATAGTCTTGCACAAACAGCAAAATATGTATCTGCCGGCCAGCCAAGGCTTATAAGCAACTCCGGTATACTGTGGGAGTTTTGCTTTGTATCGGTTATAAAACCCAGCAGACGCCCCTTTTTATATGCCAGTCTTTCATCATCAGGCCTTCTGCCATGAAAGCTTATGAATTCTGCTTCATGCCAAGGTAAGGATAACCTCGAAAATGCATATTGGATAGAACTTATTCCCGGCAAAACATCAATAATGTCTTTGGGAAACTCCCGCAGTAGTGCATCAAGCAGCGAAAAATATCCGGGATCCCCCGATACCATCGCGACTACATCACTGCTGACCAGCTTCTCACGGATAAAATTCATTACCGCAGGGATGTCTGCTCCGACGGGAAATGTCTCTTGCCCGGAGCAGCCGCCGGCAAAATCTGCCAAGGCTCTTTTTCCGCCGACCAATACTCTTGCAGAATCAATAGCCTTTCTGGCTGCCGGTAAGACAAAATCCGGATTGCCCGGGCCAATACCGGCCACTATGATTTTATGCATTATCTATATCCCATCCTAATTTCTTACCAATACTTCTGGCATTATCATCCATGCCTAGAACTTCACCTTTCAGAGTAACTAGAACGGTTCCTATCTTTATATTTCCGAATACGAAGCGCATAGCTCGCTCACTGGCGCGCTGCGCGATAACATCATAAACTTTCTCGAGCTTATACTCAGAGAAAACCGACATGGCATCTTCGGTGGTGATTGATTCCAGCACACGCTTAATGCCCTCCGGCGGAAGTCCATGGAGAGCTGCATAGGCAGCCATCGTCTCCAGCCGTCCATCACCAACTCGATTGTGAGTATGAAACACACCGGCAGCAACCTTCGCAAGTTTGCCTATATGTCCAAAGAGCAGGAGTTCTTTAACACCTCTCTGCTCTGCGGCTTCCAACATAAAGCCGATAAAATTACTCGTCTGGACAATTACCTGCTCGTTAACGCCATGCTTAACTGCCTGAGTTTCGCCTATCTTACCGGGAACAAAAACTATTGCATCGTATCCCATAGCAAGGGCAACGTCAATCTGAGGAACCAAAGAATTCTTAAATCCCTCTTCAGACATGGGGCGCAAAACTCCGGTACTGCCGATAACGGAGATTCCGCCGACGACACCGAGGATTGGGTTAAGTGTTCGTTTGGCCAGCTCGGTTCCGGCCGGTATTGAAACTTCAACGTCTACCCCGGCACCTGGACCAAGGAGATCATCGACAACGGTCTGAACCAGCTTACGCGGACCGGGATTAATAGACGGCTCACCAACCGGTATCTGCAGACCCGGCTTTGTGACACGGCCTATACCTTCCCCAGCTCTAAACGATACAAAGGACTGATCTGGCTTAAGCTTCGTGATCGTATAAACGGAAACGCCATTTGTTATATCCGGATCATCTCCGGATTCTTTTATGATCTCAACGCGCACACCATCGGTCGAGGGATCTCCGAGCGGCTCTATATTTTTTACAGGAATTGTAAGCGGCGTTCCATCCAATGCTGTCAATACAAGACTGGTAAGACGGTCACCTTCTACCAGATAGTGTAAGGCTGCCTTGACACCGGCTGCCATGCAGGCGCCGGTTGTATAGCCGCCTCGCAGCTCTTTTTTCAAATAAAATACCTCCTGCTAAATAGGGCAGGAGGCGGCAATTTACACGCAAAAACGAGATTGCACACCTACTTGCCTATCCATCGTAGACAGGATACCAGTGTATCACGGTGTAAGAAAAGGCAGGTCTCCTGGCTAAAATCATCACAGTCTCAACCTTCCCGGCAATGCCAGTGGTAATCTGAGCTGCTCCTTCATACAGTGGCGGGACCGCGCCGGAATGTACCGGACTTCCCTATTGAGTCTTACGACACCCTTTCTCCAAATCATTAACCGTTATTATACAGCAATTTATCAATAACTTCCATACTAAATGGAAAATTTGATAAACAAATTTTATAAAATAAGGACCCGGCTCAGATTAAGCCGGGTCCTATTAGGATAATTTATATTACACCACTTTGTTTAAGCTGCACACGCCATAAGCAGCGATTCCTTCTTCTCTTCCGGTAAAACCTAAGCGCTCCTCCGTTGTAGCTTTAACATTAACCTGATCTACTTCTACCTGAAGATCAGAAGCAATATTCTCACGCATTTTTTCAATGAACGGTGCAAGCTTAGGCTTCTGAGCCACAATTGTTGCATCAACATTCTCTATAGCATAACCCTTTTCCCTGACTATCTTCACCACATGACGAAGAAGTACCCGACTGTCTGCACCTTCAAACTCAGGGTCAGTATCAGGAAAGTGTTTGCCAATATCACCTAGCGCCGCAGCCCCCAACAAAGCATCACTAATCGCGTGCAATAGTACATCTGCATCAGAATGGCCAAGGAGCCCCATAGTATGCGGTATATCAACACCGCCTATTATCAGTTTTCTTCCCTCGACGAGTTTATGGACATCATAGCCCATCCCCATTCTACTCATGCTGTTTCTTTCCCTTTCTTCTGTCCAAAAACAGATTTGCGATCGGCAAGTCTTCGGGAGTAGTAATTTTTATATTTTCATATTCTCCCTGGACAATCTTTACGGATACACCCATACGCTCAACCAGTGAAGCATCGTCGGTACCAAGGAAATTATCCTCTCGGGCTTTCTTATACGCGTCAATAATCAGGCCTCGAGAAAAACCTTGCGGAGTTTGAACTGCCCAAAGCTCGGAACGGCGCGGCGTAGCAACAACCAGTCCATTTGAGTCTACTCTTTTTATGGTGTCCTTCACAGGTACAGCCACAATCGCCGCAGAGTTTTTTCTGACTTCCTCAATCAAGCTCAAAATAACATTTCGACTGATAAGAGGTCGCGCACCATCATGTACGAGAACAATATCGGCTTCGCTGTCAACCGTGGACAAAGCATTTTCGATTGAGTATTGACGCTCTGTTCCGCCAGCCACAACCTTTATGGTCTCCGACTTTGTAAAGGATTTAACCTGTTCAGTGATTTCATCAACTTCATCAGGAGCAACAACAACAATTCGCTCACCGATATCCGGTATATCTGAAAAAGCTTCTACTGTCCTTTCCAGAATACTTTTCCCTGCCAGTAAAACGAATGCCTTATTTTTCCCCGCACCAAAACGTTTGCCCTGTCCGGCGGCGGGAATTATGACTGAGATCATGTATATCTACCTTTTATGCTTATTAACTCAAAACATCTCTTGCTTCATCCATTGTCATGAGGATCTCCCGCGGCTTGTTTCCGGCGACGCTGGGACCAATTATCCCTAGCTCTTCCATCATGTCTATAATGCGGGCAGCTCTCGAATAACCGATACGCAGCCTTCGCTGAATATACGAGGTTGAGGCCGTACCGGAGGACAGAACAAGTTCTACCGCTTTATCAAGCAGCTCATCCTTCCATTCTTCTTCCTGTTCCGCTTTCTCTCCCTCTGCCTGCGCCTTATCGCTTTCGGTAAAATCGACAAGTTCCTGATTGATTTCAGCTTGCTGACCCTGACTCTTTATGAAGTCTATAAGACGCTCTACTTCAGCATCACTGATGAACGCGCCCTGTACTCGCTTTGGCTTCGATGTACCTACCGGACTAAAGAGCATATCGCCTTTACCCAGCAGCTTTTCTGCTCCGGAAGCATCCAAAATAGTACGGGAATCAATCTGTGAAGAAACGGCAAAAGATATTCGGCTTGGAATATTGGCTTTGATGATGCCTGTTATTACATCAACTGACGGACGCTGAGTGGCCAGCACAAGATGTATGCCCGCTGCTCGTGCCTTTTGGGCTATCCTGCAGATAGCATCCTCTACATCTTTAGGCGCTACCATCATAAGATCGGCCAGCTCGTCAATGATAATGACGATAGAGGGCAGCAGATCCCAGCCTTCTGTCTTTGCTATCTCATTGTAGCCAGCCATGTTTCGTACACCGCTGGCTGCCATTTTGGCATACCTTTTTTCCATTTCCTGAACGGCCCAGTTCAGGGCGGAAGCAGCCTTCTTCATATCGGTTACAACCGGAATCATTAAATGAGGGATTCCGTTGTAATTTGACAACTCAACAGTCTTCGGGTCAATGAGTATGAACTTTACTTCATCAGGTGTGGCCTTAAAAAGGATGCTGGTGATAAGCGTATTTATGCAAACCGATTTACCGGAGCCTGTAGCACCTGCAACCAAAAGGTGCGGCATGGCTGAAATATCGGCATAAACTGGCTCTCCGCTGATATCCATACCTATACCGCAGGTCAGCTTCGATTTTGCGTCAGCAAAACTGGGATGCTCAAGAACATCCCTTAATCCAACACCTTCAAGCTCGGTATTCGGTACCTCTATACCGACAGCTGATTTTCCGGGTATTGGTTCAATTCTTACCGATACAGCAGCAAGAGCCAACGCTAAATCATCAGCTAGATTTGTAATCTTGCTGACCTTCACTCCCGGAGCGGGAGAAACTTCAAATCTTGTGACTGCCGGTCCGTGACAAGCGTTGACAATCGTTGCATTGACCTTAAAATCAGCCATTGTTTTTGAAAGAATCTCAGCCTTGTTATTTATCTCCTGCCTAAGGTCTTCTGAATGACTTCTATCCAGTTTTGACAAAATTGCCGTTACTCTCGGCATTATATAGTGTGGGCGCTCTGCCGCATTCATGAGTTCAGTCTGAGCTGTCTCTTCTGCTGAATTCAGACTGTCAGCACCAGAGGAATTTCCATTATCCTCCGCTGCTGCAACGACATAATCTTCTTCCGTTGAATCGGCATTACTATATATATCACCGAGATTATCCGCCAGCTCATCAAGCTCCGGAGGAGTTATTATTTGCTGTTCAATATCGTCAGTATTCGCTGCGTCACCGCTGAATACCGTCTCATCATCGTTAGTGACTACACTATTATTGCTGTATTCAATAATCGGCAGCTCATTCTTCTCCGGCTCCTCAATCGGAGCTGTCTCCTGCTCTGGTTCATCAGAACTCAAATCTACAGCCGTACTGCCGCTTTCAGATGGCGTAAAATCTTCAGTACTACCGTTTTCCGTTAATGTAAACTCTTCATTTCCACTGTTATCCGCTGAATCATCAATGTCTTCAGACTTGCTTTCAGTGAAAATAAAGTCATCTTTCTCCCGCTGAATGAGTGATTCGGCCTTCAGCGCCAGTTCTTTTTCTTCCAATCGTTCTACAGCGGTCTTTGTTCTCGTAATTATTGTTGAAGGACCGTTCGGGTTTTCATCCTGATAATCCGCAAAGATTTCCTGCTTTCGGTAATCAGCATACGAAAAATCGTGGATAGCTTCACGCTCCTCCCCTACAGGCTCGAAATCAATTTCCTCCGCCTGATTATACAACTGTTTCCCACCGGACGTAATCCCCCAAATCTCCTTCTCATTCAATGCTATGGCTGCCTTAGCTTCTTTTATGGCAGCTTCTACCTTTCCTTCATCATCCGGTGATTTATCCAGATGCTGAATTGGCGTATTAAAATCCATAGGAAGCGGTGGAGGCAATTCTGTTTTCAAATCCTCATTCAGAGAGGAAGTTGCAGCATCTGTCATCGGAGCTACAGCCACTGCTGTTGCCCTATCATCCATGATTTCTTCCTGAGTTCTCTTCTGTTTAGCGTCTTCCTTACCCTTTGCCAGTCTATCACGCTGTCTTTTTATACTGTCCTCGGTCATTTTAATCCCACCGGATAATGACCAACCCGTTACCATAATGGTACTGCAGATCGCCAATGCAAAATAAAAAATCAGGCTGCCTGTCACGCCAAAGACTTTTCGCACTGAAAACAGCGACAATCCCCCCAAGATTCCACCGCCGTTATCAATGTTCTCAGGCAACAGTTCCTGACCTACCGGTACAAAAATGTGATGAATAATGGCACAAATAGATACTATAGCCAAAACTATCCCAAATGACCTTATATTCAACGGAACTATCCGATGATCGCGAGCCGTATACCATCCCCACAAGAATGAAATAATGAGAACAGGCCATACACCATAACCAAATATATAGGTCATTACTTTTGCAAAATAGAGTCCAACATAACCAACATTAAGATTAAACAGACCACACACACATATTACTGTCAGTGCCACTATAACGATACCGGCAATCTCATATCCCCGGCCATTAGACGCTGTCTTATTTTCCCTGTCTTTTCGCGATCTCTTTATGCTCTGCTTTCTTGTCACATTATCCACTGGTCTTTTCTCTCTTTTCTTGGCCATACACACACCTCCTCCCTTTTTCACAAACCAAGTGCCTGCCTTGCAAGCTTATCTGCCAACTCATTGCCTTCTACGCCGGAATGCCCGGAAACCTTTTGAAATTTTACTATATCTCTGTAGTCTTTCATGTATTCAGCATATTTGCTGGTCATTAAATTATTTGTTTTCCAGCGACCTTCTGCCCATTCAGATATTCCCTGATAATCATGACAGATAGTTACTGCTTTTAACCCTTGCTCCTTAGCCCAGCGAGCAGCATAGGCAGCGGCAAAAACCTCGCCTGCAACATTCCTGTGAGAAACATATTCAGGATTATCTCCTGAACCATTTCTACTGCAAATAAGCTCCCCAGCCTGGAAAACGGCAAAGCCCCAGCCATACCGTTTTCCATCAAAGGAGCCATCTACATAAATCTTAATTTCATTGCTATCGACTATTGTACCTGAGTTCTCTGCCCCGGTCATAAAGCCTTCGGCTTCATCGCGAGTTGCAAATCCTTTATAAATAGCGCCTTTAAAGCCCATGATCTGTTTCTGACAATCAGCCCACGTCTTATATATTCCAGGCTGCCGTCCACAGCGCACGGCGTAAAAGTTTTTCTTTACGGCCATTTAACAGTATTATCCCCCTTCTCAGGCAGTAATTCTTGCTACCGCCTGAGTCGTTTCATAGATGACTTTCTCTTCATCAATGGTCTTCAACTCACCCTTTTCCATGAGGATATTACCATCAACGATTACAGTGTCAACTGAACTGGAAGGAGCAGAATATACTAAGAGAGACACCAAATCAAACTTGGGCTGCCAAGCATAGCTGCTCATATCAAACAGTGTTATGTCAGCTATAGCCCCCTTCTCCAATCGACCAAGATTGTCAATACCTGCTGCCTTGGCACCGTATTCAGTTCCCATCTTCAATGCCTCAAAAGCCGGAACGGCCAAAGGATCAAGAGTATCTACTTTATGCAAAAGGGCTGCCAATCTAATTTCTTCCAGCATATCAAGATTATTATTGCTGGATGCACCATCAGTACCCAGGCCAACACATACACCTGCCTTGAGAAGTTTCGGAACAGGAGCGATACCGCTGGCAAGCTTCATGTTGCTTCCCGGATTGTGGGCCACTCTTACATTGTGCTTGGCCATTATTTCGATGTCCTTGTCAGAGAGCCATACGCAGTGAGCTCCTAAAGTTCCGCAGTCGAAAATGCCTGTCTCTTCCATGATTTCCATGGGAGACTTGCCATAGTCCTTAATGCAGTTGTCTACTTCTCCCTTAGTTTCAGAGAGGTGGATATGTACATCTGCTTTTCTTTCCTTTGCCGCCTCAGCTACTCGACGAAGGAAATCCGGCGGGCAGGTATACGGTGCGTGCGGCCCAAACATGACGGTAATCCTGCCATCTGCAGCGCCATGATAGTTATCGAACAGTTCCTTGTTCTCCTGAAAAGCCTGTTCACCATTCGGAGCCACACCTATGATGCCACGGGACAGCACTCCGCGGAGACCGGACTCGATGGTCATTTGAGCAACCTGCTCCATATCGCCATACATATCCACAAATGTTGTGGTGCCGGTCTTAATCATTTCAACAGCTGCCAACATTGCTCCTGCATAGATGTCCTTTTTACGCATCTTTGCCTCGATTGGCCAGATTTTGTTATTCAGCCAATCCATAAGATTCATATCATCGGCATAGCTGCGAAGAAGTGTCATAGAAGCATGCGTATGAGCATTTACAAACCCCGGAACAGCCAGCTTTCCTTTACCGTTAATGATGTTGTCAGCCTTAATATCGTCAGCCGCTTTCCCTACACAATCAATCGTATTGCCATTTATCACGATATCGCATTCCTGAGTCTTTCCGTCAGGTAAAACAGCGGTAACATCCTTTATCAAAGTAGTCATGACATGGCCTCACTTTCTGTTAGATACCTAAATAGTCTTTCTGCTCCTGAGTAAGCTCATCGATTGTCACTCCAAGAGACGCAAGCTTGATCTGAGCCAGCTTTGCATCAATCTCCTCCGGGAGCATATACACTTCGTTTTTAAGTTCATTATGCTTATTCAGAATATGAAGAGCGGAGAAGAACTGAACACCGAAGGAGAGATCCATAATCTCTGCCGGGTGACCGTCACCGGATGCCAGATTTACAAGGCGCCCCTTGGCAAGCAGATACAGTTTGCGGCCATCAGCCTGCTGGAACTCCTCAATGTTGTTTCTTACAGTCTTACGAGATACAGACTGAGCCTCTAATTCTGGAATATTAATTTCAACATCAAAATGGCCGGCATTTGCCATCATCGCGCCATTCTTCATAACGGCAAAATGACGATCACGAATGACATCCTTATCACCGGTAAGGGTCAGGAAAATATCACCAACTTTAGCAGCTTCATCCATGGTCATTACTCTGAATCCGTCAAAGACGGCTTCAATGGCCTTTATGGGATCTACCTCGGTGATTATTACATTCGCACCAAGCCCTTTTGCACGCATAGCGCCGCCCTTGCCACACCATCCATATCCGGCAATAACGACATTCTTTCCTGCGATTACCAGATTAGTAGTACGCATGATACCATCCCAGGTAGACTGGCCGGTACCATAGCGGTTGTCAAACAGATACTTGCAATATGCATCATTGGCCGCAATCATTGGAAATTCAAGTTTTCCGGCTTTGGCCAATGCCTTTAAACGATGAACACCAGTGGTAGTTTCTTCAGAACCGCCAATTATGTTCGGGAGAAGCTCACGGCGGGTAGTATGCAGAAGATTTACCAGATCACCGCCATCATCAATAATCATATCCGGCTTCGTATCAAGAGCTCTATTCAAAAACTCTTCATATTCCTCATCCGTGCAGTCATGCCATGCAAAGACATTAATTCCTTCTTCAACAAGTGCAGCAGCTACATCGTCCTGAGTAGAAAGCGGATTACTTCCGGTAACAGTTACCTCTGCACCGGCATTTCTCATAACGATAGCCAGATATGCCGTTTTGGCTTCAAGGTGAATAGTCATTATCAGCTTTTTTCCGGCAAACGGCTTAGTTACAGAGTATTCCTTGTCAATGGCATTCAGAACAGGCATGAAATTTCTTACCCAATTAATTTTGTCATGACCGGATGGTGCCAGTTTAATATCTTTAATCATTGAATTCATTTTATTTCCTCCTCTTAAATCATTAGACGATGATTGACCTAAGTGACTTGAATAATCTTGCGTTCTCTTTGAGAACGTTTTCGTTTCCGAGAGCACAAACTATGTTCTGCTTCATGCAATCATCAATCATCTCTGCTGTGTTCTTCACATCTTTTAATGTGGCAGACAATATCTCGT
This sequence comes from Selenomonadaceae bacterium, assembly GCA_045616885.1. Taxonomy (GTDB): domain Bacteria; phylum Bacillota; class Negativicutes; order Selenomonadales; family Selenomonadaceae; genus RGIG250. The sequence continues at coordinate 28,971 of JAZLHS010000014.1, forward strand.
CTCTTGTTTTTTGTCTGTCCGCAAGGGTTATTCCCTGGAAGTAGCATGCTCTGGCGGACTGGCCTATATTCTTTGGAGTCTTTGGAGCATCTACCCCGCTCATGGTACCAATTATATACTTGGTAATCTCGCGGTCGCTGACATCAAGCTCCCTTAAATAATCGGCTATACCGTCAAAAACCTTGAATGTTTCTGCAAGATTAGGATCACGATAAGAAGCAAACATTACATTACCGCTGCGTCCTATATTTGCAAAAGCCCCGTAAGCTCCTCCCTGGACTCTGATTTTCAGCCACAGGTAATCATATCTCATTATAGTTTCCAGCAGAAGCATAGTACCGCTGAAATCATAGCCTTTTCCCAGACTGCGGAAGTTTGCCGCTTTACCGACATACTGCACCTGACTGGATGTCATCAGACCTTCATTCTTAGGTGTAAGGTCAAACAGATATCTTTCGTTGGCCCTAGCCTCTTTGTCAAGTCCGACCAAAAAGCTATCAATCATTTTCTTTATGCTTTTTTTGTCCTTAGAGGGCGCCGCAACACCAACCTTTAAATTATTCCGACCGAAAAGCAGTCTGGTTATCGAACGCAGCTTGTCTCTGATGAACTCAAATTCATTATCAAAATTCTCCAGCAAACCGGTAACAAAGTCATAGTAAGCCAGTCCTTTTTGATCATTGTAGGCAGCTGCCGGCAAAAGATAAGACTGTAATCTGGCGGACATTACAACATGAGGTGAACGCAAAATAGCAAGCTCTGCCGATGATTTTATCTCTGCCAGAAGATCCTTCAGACGCTGACGACCATCAAAGCTGGACCCGGTCACTATTTCACGAACAAGCTCAATAGCTTCGGGAAGTTTATAAATAAGAGATTTTACAGAAACAGTAAAGAACGGTGTGTAGGCTTCTATTTCGTTATGTCTGCCGACAGCACTTAAATTATAGGATATTCCACCAGTATTTAAATCGGTAAGATTAATTAAATCAGTATATTTATGCTTTTCAGTATCTATGCTACCCAAAATATCCATTAAAAGGTTAGCATATTGAATGTCCGACTGTGGAACCACAGCTGCGTCAAAGTAGAAAGTTAAATATACAATACCATTTGTTGGAACATCTGTCCAAAGGTATTCAGCTAAATCATCCTTTTGAATTTCCAGCGGATATTCTTTTGCCTTAGGCTCAATATCAGAAATGTTCAACAGAGGTATAGTTGCCAAAGCTTCGGGAGAATCCGCAGCGGCCTGACGCTCCTTTAATCTGGCATCTATAGCCATAACTTCTTCAAGTTGTTCATCGGACATTGACGCTTTGATAGCTTCTAACTCAGTGCGAAGGGCTTCTTCGTTCTTTTCTCCCATTTCACTATCCGGCGCAAATGTAATGAGGACACCGTGCGGATTATCAAGTATCAGCTTTTTCAAAAGTTTTTCAAAATAACCATGATTAAGCTTCTCTCTCAATTCTTTAAAAGCAGAATCAAAATGTAAATATTCAGCAGGATCTCTATCATAGAGCCAGCTGTTCATTACACCGATACTGTAAATTATGCCTTTAGGATACTGGTTGAAATCAGCTTCCCTTGTCTTGAATTCAAGAATGTTCAGCGCAGCTTCGAGAAGCTCTCGCTCAATACCATTATTTACTAAATCACTGGCAGTATCAATAACGAGATTATAGAATCTCTCCCCGTCATGCTCGTTTGCATTAAGTGCTGTCAGAGAAATATACGGCTGAAATACAGCATCTTCACAGGAAGCATTAAAATCTTTACCAATTTTGGCATCTATAACAGCCTTGCGGAAAGGTGAAGCTTCTGAAGAAAGAAGTGCCTGAACAAGAACTGCAAGACCCAGTCTGTCAACACATTCCGGCTCAGTATTAACGACGAAACTATAGTTAAGGAACGTCTTATCTTCCGGTGATTCCTCGCGTCCTATTGGATAGAAACCGTTGATCCGCTTAATCTCGTTAAATGAATCCTGCTTAGTTATCGCCGAATCAACCTGAATTTTATCGAACGCTGATAAATACTCTTCATCCAGAAAGCTCAACTGCTCTTCAATATCAAGTTTTCCATAGAAGAATATATAACTGTTAGATGGATGGTAAAACTTTTTGTGGAAATTCTCAAACTCTTCCTGCGTAAGCTTAGGAATTACTGTCGGATTACCACCGGATTCAAAATTATATGTATTATCAGGGAAAAGCGCCCTCATTATCTCGTTCTCTAAAAGATCCTCCGGCGACGAAAGAGCTCCCTTCATTTCATTATAAACAACGCCGCTATACTGCAGCGGTGCATTTTTATTCTCCAGCTCAAAATGCCAACCTTCCTGACGAAGAATATTCTTATCCTTGTAAATATTAGGATAGAATACAGCATCAAGATAGACATCCATTAAGTTATGAAAATCCTTGTCGTTGCAGCTTGCGACCGGATACATTGTCTTATCTGCAAAGGTCATCGCATTGAGAAAGGTATTTAGTGAACCTTTTGCCAATTCTACAAAAGGTTCTTTTGTGGGGAACTTTCTTGAGCCACACAATGTAGAATGTTCCACGATATGTGGGATACCTTTGTCATCTGTAGGTGTAGTTCTAAAAGAGATAGAGAAAACTTTGTTCTCATCGTCTCTCTTCAAATAAAAAAGCCTTGCCCCACTCTTTAGATGAAGAAACTCGAAAGTTTCTGAAGCAGACTCTTCAATAATATCTGTTTTAATAAGCTTAAATCCTGAATAAACCTGATTTAAATCCATAAACACTTCTCCTATTATAAACCTGATTTTACAGTACTTGTACATTATAATGGGAAAAGATGAAAAAATCAAAGATAAATCAATAATTATATAGATAAAATTGCGCGTGCAAAAGTTTAATAAAACATAAAAAAGGCACTGTCCGAAGACAGTGCCTTGATTCCTCTAAAAGAATCTTCGACTGAATTAGCCGATGATAACGAGGGTGTCGCCAGCCTGTACATTGGCACCAACCTGAGCGTTGATAGCCTTTACAGTACCGCCAACATCAGCGAGAATCTCGTTCTGCATCTTCATAGCCTCGAGGATGAGGAGATTGTCGCCAGCGTTAACAGCCTGGCCAACGGTAACGTTAACTTTGAGAACCTTGCCCGGCATCGGAGCTGCAATAGCAGTCTCGCCAGCAGCGGGGGTAGCAGCCGGGGCGGCCGGAGCAGCAGCCTGAGCCGGAGCCGGAGCAGCAGCCGGGGCCGGACCCGGAGCCGGAGCAGCCTTCGGAGCAGCAGCACGCGGAGCAGCAGCAGCGCCGCCTACTTCTTCAACTTCAACTTCATAAGCCTGACCGTTTACGGTAATGTTAAATTTTTTCACTTGAGATTCCTCCAAAACATCATTTATATTTGAACGCCTGCCAGAACTCCGCTTTTAAAGGCGGAGTCTGGAAGCAATCGTCCACATATTATTGGGCTGTACGCGTACAGCGATGTAATTCTTACCATACATCTGCTGAATAGCTGCTGTAATAACAGCAACAGTTTCAGGTGTTACGCTGGTCGTTCCCACCTTGAGAACCTCCGATTACAAAGGAATGTTGCCGTGCTTCTTAGCCGGGCCGACCTCACGCTTGGTAGCAAGCATGTTGAGGGACTGGATAATGCGAGGACGGGTTTCCTTCGGCTCGATGACATAGTCAACATAGCCGCGCTCAGCAGCCTTGTACGGGGTAGCGAACTCCTCAACGTACTCAGCAGTGCGCTGCTCACGATCCGGATCCTTACGGAAGATGATGTTAGCTGCACCGGCAGGTCCCATAACAGCGATTTCGGAAGACGGCCAAGCGATAACCTGGTCAGCACCAACTTCGCGGGAGCACATGGCGATGTAGGAACCACCGTAGGACTTACGGATGATGAGGGTAATCTTAGGAACAGTAGCTTCGCTGTATGCATAGAGCATCTTAGCACCATGACGAATGATGCCCATGTGCTCCTGGCCACGGCCGGGGAGGAAGCCCGGAACGTCAACCATGTTCAGCAAAGGAATGTTGAAAGCATCGCAGAAGCGGATGAAGCGGGAAGACTTATCAGAAGCATCGCAGTCAAGGCAGCCAGCCATTACCTTCGGCTGGTTAGCGATGATACCTACAGTGCGGCCATCGAAACGAGCGAAACCGGTAATGATGTTGGTAGCAAAGTACTGATGAACTTCGTAGAATTCACCGTTATCAGCGATCATGCGGATAACTTCCTTCATGTCGTACGGAGCATTCGGGTTATCCGGAATGATGGTGTTGAGAGCCTCATCCATACGGAGCGGATCATCAGCACAGTCAACAATCGGAGTCTCCTCCATGTTGTTGCTGGGCAGGAAGCTGAGGAGGTAACGAATCTGCTTGATGCAGTCTTCATCGTTCTCAGCAGCGAAATGAGCGCAACCGGACTTGGAGTTGTGGGTCATAGCACCGCCAAGAGCCTCAGCAGTGATCTTCTCACCGGTAACGGACTCAACTACAGCCGGGCCAGTGATGAACATCTGAGAGGTGTTCTTGACCATGTAGATGAAGTCAGTGATAGCCGGGGAGTATACAGCGCCGCCAGCGGAGGGTCCCATGATTGCAGAAATCTGGGGAACAACGCCGGAAGCAGCAGTGTTACGGAAGAAGATTCCGCCATAGCCGCAGAGAGCATCGCAAGCTTCCTGAATACGAGCACCGCCGGAGTCATTGAGACCTACGCAGGGAGCACCCATCTTCATGGACAGATCCTGAACTTTCCAGATCTTCTTAGCGTGCATCTCGCCGAGGGAACCACCTTCAACGGTGAAGTCCTGAGCAAAAGCGTAAACGAGACGTCCGTCTACAGTACCGTAACCAACGGTTACACCTTCGCCCGGGTTCTCTTTCTTGTCCTGGCCGAAGTTTACGCAACGATGCTTAACGAGGAGATCGAGTTCGACGAAGGTACCCTCATCGAAGAGGAGATCCAAGCGCTCACGAGCGGTGAGCTTGCCCTTCTGATGCTGTTTGTCGATCTGTTTCTGACCGCCACCCTGCATGAAGTGCTCTTTCTTGGCCTTCATCAATTTGATTTTTTCCTGAACAGTAGCCATTTTATGCCTCCTAATAGGATTAATTTAATTAATTATCTCCGGTACTATTTTGCATGAAAACTCACAAAATTGCAAGTACTTTTGAAAAAAAATTATTCCTCATCCCGGAGCTGGCAGAGCTCGAGGAGGATGCCGCCAGTGGATTTCGGGTGGATGAAAGCAATGTCAGCGCCGCCAGCACCACGACGGGGAGCCTTGTCGATCATTGCTACACCTTTAGCCATGAGTTCCTCAATAGCAGCAGCGAGGTTGTCAACGCGGAGAGCAACATGCTGAATGCCGCCTTTGCCGCCGTTGGAAGCCATCCACTTAGCAATCGGGCTCTCGGGATCGCCGTTCAGGGGAACGAGAAGCTCAGCCTGGGAACCATTCCACATCGGGTGGAATACGGTGGTAACCTTCTGAGAAGCAACGGACTCCTCACCAGCTTTAGCAACACCGAGCATTTCGCTCCAGAACTTGCTGCCGGTTTCGAGATCGCCGCAAGCGATACCAAGATGATCTACACCGAGAACTTTGAATTTGGACATGATAAAACCTCCTACAGATAATATGAGTTTTATTTAAGCATACTTTGCATAATATCTGCTGCAACAGTATACGGATCCGTAGTACGGGCTTTAATATCCTCGACCATGGTATCGATCTTACCATTGTCAACGATTTTGCCACGGATATAGGACTCGATACGGCTGCTGAGCAGATCAAGCAACTCGTTCTTGACACGTTCAGTACGCCGCTTGGCCAATTCTCCGTTAGCTTCAATATGAGCACGATGTTCTTCAAACTTGTCGACAAGTTCTTTAACACCGATATTCTGATTGCCGACGCACTTCATGATTGGCGGACGCCAATCCTTCATTACGCCGTCAAGATCAAGCATCATATTGAGCTCAGTAGCCAATTTATCAGCACCATCATGGTCAGCCTTGTTGATAGTGAAAATATCACCAATTTCAAGGATACCTGCCTTGATAGCCTGAATATCATCACCCATGCCAGGGATCAGAACGACTGCAGTCGTGTCAGCTGCCTTAACGATATCGACTTCGGACTGACCGACGCCTACCGTCTCGACAATGATTACATCAATCCCGAACGCATCTAGGGCTTTTACAGCATCAGCTGTCTTGTGTGACAAGCCGCCAAGGCTGCCACGGGTACCCATAGAACGAATGAATACACCCTCATCAAGAGTGAGGCTATTCATACGAATACGATCACCAAGAATAGCACCGCCGGTGAACGGGCTGCTGGGGTCAATAGCGACAATACCAACAGTCTTTCCCATGTTGCGGAAAGTCTTAGCGATCTTATCGGTTAAGGTACTTTTGCCGGCGCCCGGAGGGCCGGTGATACCAAGCACGTATGCATGGCCAGTATGCGGATAAAGCTGCTGCATAATCGCAGTGGCATTGTCAAACTCTTCCTCGATTGCAGTAATCGTACGGGAGAGAGCCAAGCGGCTACCAGCGAGAAGCTCTTTCGCAATGTCCTCCATGTTTTGCACCACCTTTTGGCAGTATAAAACCTTGCCCTCTCTGAATATTAAATTCAAAGAGGGCAAAGTCATTAATACATATACCTTAAGAGTAAATTATTTTACGTTCTCGTTGATGAACTTAATGATGTCACCAGTCGGGGTGCCCGGAGTGAATACTGCAGCGACGCCAGCCTCTTTGAGAGCCGGGATATCGCCATCAGGAATAACGCCGCCACCGATGATGAGAGCATCCTTGAGGCCTTTGCCACGAACGAGCTCAACAACCTTCGGGAAGAGGTGCGGATGAGCACCGGAGAGGATGCTCATTGCAACAACCTGAACGTCTTCCTGCAGAGCAGCTTCAGCGATCTGCTCCGGGGTCTGACGGAGACCAGTGTAAACTACTTCGAAGCCAGCATCGCGGAGTGCACGGGCAACAACCTTAGCACCGCGATCATGACCATCCAAACCCGGTTTTGCAACCAATACTCTTACTGCCATTTGAATTTCCCTCCAAATCTCACAAATTACAGATTGACATGAGCTTCGTACTCGCCGAAGACTTTACGCATTACGCCGCAGATTTCACCGAGGGTAGCGTAGGTCTCAACAGCAGCGAGGATAACCGGCATGAGGTTAACGTTCTCATCAGCGCAAGCCTTCTCGAGATCAGCAAGGGCAGCCTGAACAGCAGCGTTGTCACGGTTTGCCTTCATAGCGCGGAGCTTCTCGGACTGCTTGATACCAACGGAAGCATCAACCTTGAGCAGGCCCTTAGGCGGCTCTTCTTCCATCTGGAACTTGTTAACACCAACGATTACGCGAGCACCGGACTCAACATCCATCTGCCACTTGTAAGCGGAATCCTGGATTTCCTTCTGGATGTAGCCCTTCTCGATAGCAGCAACTGCACCGCCGAGCTCATCAATCTTCTTGATGTACTCCCAAGCTTCCTTCTCGATGCGATCGGTCATAGCCTCTACATAGTAGGAGCCAGCGAGCGGATCGATAACGTCAGCGAGACCGGACTCGTAAGCAACGATCTGCTGGGTGCGGAGAGCGATGGTAACGGACTCGGTGGTCGGCAGAGCGAGAGCCTCATCCTTGGAGTTGGTGTGGAGGGACTGGGTGCCACCCATTACAGCAGCAGCGGTCTGGAGACCAACGCGAACGATGTTGTTGTTCGGCTGCTGAGCGGTCAGCATGGAACCAGCGGTCTGAGTGTGAACGCGGAGCATCATGCTCTTGTCCTTCTTAGCGCCGAAACGCTCCTTCATGACCTTGGACCATACGCGACGGGAAGCACGGAACTTTGCAACTTCCTCGAGAACGTTGTTGTGAGCGTTCCAGAAGAAGGAAAGACGGCCAGCGAAAGCATCAACATCGAGACCAGCCTTGATAGCTGCATCTACGTATGCGATACCATCAGCAATGGTGAATGCGATTTCCTGAGAAGCGGTGGAACCAGCCTCACGGATATGGTAACCGGAAATGGAGATGGTATTCCATTTCGGAACATTCTGAGAGCAATACTCAAAAATGTTGGTGATGAGACGCATGGACGGACGCGGCGGGAAAATGTAGGTGCCGCGAGCAGCGTACTCTTTGAGGATATCGTTCTGAATAGTACCCATCAGAGCGGTGGAAGGAACACCCTGCTTCTTAGCAACGGCGATGTACATGCAGAGCAGTACGGAAGCCGGAGCGTTGATAGTCATGGAGGTGGAAACCTTGCCGAGGTCGATCTGATCGAAGAGGATTTCCATATCAGCGAGGGAGTCGATAGCAACACCGACTTTACCAACTTCACCTTCGGAAATCGGATCATCAGAGTCATAACCGATCTGAGTCGGGAGATCGAATGCGCAGGAAAGACCAGTAGCACCGTTCTCGATCAGCATGCGATAACGCTTGTTGGACTCGTCAGCGGTGGAGAAGCCAGCGTACATACGCATGGTCCAGAAACGGCCGCGATACATGGTCGGCTGTACACCACGGGTGAAGGGATAGCTTCCAGGGAAGCCGCTCTTCTCGCAGTAGTCACCCTCGCAATCCAGCGGGGTGTAGATACGCTGTGCCGGAACGTTGGCACGCTCGGGGAACTTTGCGATTGCCTTCTCTACCACTGCGGTGTAGGCATCCAAACCAGCTTTAATTTGTTCATTGCTCATAATTTTTGTACCCTCCTATTATTTTTTCATGGTACCTTTCTCTAGGGCATTAACATGCCAGCTAAGCGCTTCTGCGAGGAGATGCGGCTTGTCGGCATTTTTGGTAGCTGCGCAAGCGCGATCGAAGTAATCCTGCAACTGAGCCTGATAATCCGGGCTGGAAATTGCAATGATTGCCTGTGCACGCTGTTTTGCGGACTTGCCGCGGAGATCCGCGACGCCGCGCTCGGTAACGATGAGGTCGACATCCTGTGCGCCATGGTCCTGGTGGGAAACCATCGGAACGATGGAGGAAACGGCACCCTTCTTAGCACTGGTAACGGTGAAGAATACGGAGAGGTAACCGCTGCGAGCGAAGTCACCAGAACCGCCAATACCGTTCATCAGCTTGGAGCCATTGATGCGGGTGGAGTTTACGTTACCATAGATATCGCACTCAATTGCCGTATTCATGGCGATAACGCCGATACGACGGACAACTTCCGGGCTGTTGGAGATTTCCTGCGGACGGAGCAAGAGCTTCGGAGCATAGAAATTGAAGTTGCCATAGAGTTTCTTCTGTCCATCCGGGGACGGGCTAAGAGCAGTACCGGAAGCGAAGTCGAGCTTACCAGCATCGATAAGGTCGAACATACCATCCTGGATAACCTCAGTGTAAACAGTGAGGTGCTCTTTGTCGGAATCAACGAAGCCGCCGATAACAGCGTTAGCTACGCTGCCAACACCGGACTGGAGCGGAAGGAGATTCTTCGGCATACGGCCAGCAGCGATTTCTGCATCGAGGAAGTCGAGCAGGTGCTTGGACATAGCCTTGGAATCATCATCGATTGCGCCGAGAGGACGAGTGTTATCCGGAACATCGCACGGAACAACAGCAACAATCTTGTCGAGCGGGCACTCGATGTACGGCTTACCGATGCGGGTATCGGAAGCAACAATATTAAAGGGCATACGATACGGAGGATCCTCCGGTACGATAACGTCATGCATACCAAAGAATTCTACCGGCTGGGAAGTGTTGACTTCAACAATTACCTTCTTAGCCTGCTTTACATAGGATGCGCTGTTACCAAGGGAAGTAGTCGGAACGATATAACCTTCCTTGGTGATCATGCAAGCCTCAACGATAGCAACATCAAGGGTGCCACCGTTGATCATCCCGGTACGGGTCAGCTGACCAACTTCGCTAAGATGGAGATCTTGATACTGAACTTTGTTTGCATTGATAGCGTTACGCATTGCATTATTGGTCTGATAAGGCATGCGGAAGTTTACACCATCAACATTGGCCAGAGCTTCATCGAGCTCAGGACCTACGGAAGCACCAGTCCAGAGGTTAATCTTGAAAGGCTCCTTCTTCATGCGCTCAGCGAGAGCAACAGGAACAGCTTTCGGATAACCGGACGGGGTGAATCCGGACGTACCAACGTTCATGTTCGGCCCGATGTGCAGAGCTGCTTCTTCAGCAGTGGTGATCTTGCCGCGCAGTTCAGCGTTTAGTACGCGATCAGTGATATCAATCATTTAGAAATCCTCCCTCATTTCGGGTTATAAATAACCCTTTATTTGCCAGCCGTGCAAAAAGGTCTGTGTGTAAAATAACTCTGCTGAAACCCCGCAGTGACAGAGAACCATTCTGATACACACCTATCCTATCCGCTCGGCAGACCTAATCTGGTAATAATATACCACGGGCAATAAACACAGTCAAGAAAAAACCCGTAGTTTTGGACAAAAAATATGCTAAAATTTCAGTAAAATCAAGGGTTTATCGCCTTTAATCTCAGCCTATATTTCTATACATTATTTTTGAGAATGACACTATATATTGTGGTTAATGTGAGAGCAACACCCAATATGTATATAGGCTCATATGAAATAACACGGAAATCAGGACATCTTGTATTTTTGTATACATATAGATTAATGTGTCTCATCAGTGGACACTGTGCACATTATTGACCTGTAATTGTAAAGTATTTATTGAATTGTTTTTCATAATCAAAGCAATAACAAACCATAAAAGCATCGATGTCGGTATATTAAAAACCACATCATCCGTCAGTCCGCATAATGCCACAGAAACAAGCGCCAATGCTAATCCGTTCGAAAATACGGAAATCATATCAGATCCTCTATCATTTCCTTCTTTGAAACCTGTCCTGATGGCATTGAAAAATACATAGAAGAATGCCAATGCTCCAGGCATGCCGATTTCAGCCGGGAAATTAAGAAACATATTGTGGGCATGATAGATAGTAACATTGGGGTCGTTAATATAGAAATCATAATAACGGTATACCATCCAGTACATTCCCCACCCTATTCCAAGTAAAGGCTGCTCTATTATCATCCATATTGTTGCTTCCCATATTGCCAGCCTCATTTCTGATGAGGTATCGATTTTCGTGAATATCGTTGTAAGCCTTTCCAGTAGCGACGGGCTAAGCAGCAGAGCAACCGCTCCACCTGCAACTGCTAGATACAGTATCCTCCTGTCCTTCATTACACCGTAACTTAAAAGGATAATACCCAGAGCAAAAATAGCCCCGCGAGCATATGTCATTGCCAGGCATAAAGCAGCCGCGGCTGCAAAACAGCCAAAATATACTTTTTCTTTTCTGGTCTTCGCTCCAGAAAAGAACACAACCAGGACACATATTACTTCGTTTAGATATCCGGCCAGGATATTAGGATTGACCCAAGTGGAAAAAACTCTCTTTCTAAGTTCTGGATATATATTGGCATCAACCCAAGCAACATCAGAAATGTCTATTCCGAATATAAACTGGTAATATCCGTACAGAATAACCAGTGCTGCACTGATGCCTAGGATAATAATAATTCGCTTTACCTCTTCTCTGGTCTTGACCGTCTGGGTAACCAATTCAAATGTCAAAAGATATGCTCCAACAAGGTTATACCAATTGTAAAAGCTAAAATATGGATCCATCGCACCTGTAACAGACAAGCCGCTTAGGACAAAAAATGCAAGTATGAATTTATCCACCTTCGTCCTGACAAAATGTCTGTCTGTCGACTTAACGAATCTGTATAACCACAGCAAAACTCCAATAATCAGGGCAGCAGCTGCTCCCCAAGGAGATAAAGCTATAAGAAATGCTTCAGCATAGACAGCAAACAAACACCACCTGCGACGCTTTTCATCATCAGTCTGCATACCTTCTCTATCCAATTCCATAAATCACCTTTTATCTTTCGAGCTTTGAAATTAAAAGCTCTCTAATAAAGCCTATAAGATATAACGAACCGGTAATGACAAGAAGTTCATCCTCCCGCTGCTCATCGATAGCAATATCCAATGCTTTTTCTCTGTCACCGGAAACGGCGATAACCTTGGAGCCATGTATTCTCTCAACAATTTCCTCAGGAGTTGCTGCTCTGTCAGAGTCAGGTGATGTCACTACCACTCTGTCCTCCGGCTGCAGCAGAAGTTTAATCATATCCGATACAGCCTTGTCTCTGAGTATTCCCAAAAGAAAAATCCTTTTCTCTGTCGGATATACCGCATCAAGACTTTTACGAAGAGCTTCTATTCCTGCCGGATTGTGCGCCCCATCAATGACTATTCTTTTCTTCCCGTTTGAGAATAATTCAAAGCGACCAGGCCAAAATGCTTTCTGCATTCCACCCTTTATAGAACGCTCGGTTATCTTTCCATCCTTTTCTGCTAGTACCTTTGCTGTCATAATGGCCACAGCACTATTACTTATCTGATATTCCGCCTTCATTCTAATTGTATATTCCAAGTCATAGTCAACGGCGTCCTTGAATAAAAGACTCTGCTCATCACTTACCCGCTCTGTCATTACAGACTTCGTAACATTAAAGTCCCTTCCGTACAGATATAGTACAGCGCTCAATTCGTCTGCCCGTTTTGCTATTATGTCAACCGAAATTCCCTCTGCTCCGGCTACAACGGGAATACCGGACTTTATTATTCCGGCCTTATGATGCGCTACACCTTCAAGAGTCCCTCCGCATTTGTCTGCATGCTCCAGTGTGACATTAGTTATAACTGAAACTTCCGGCACAATGACGTTAGTAGAATCGAGAAGACCTCCCAGTCCAACCTCAATAACAGCATAATCTACTTCTTTATGAGCAAAATAAACAAATGCCATAGCCGTAAGGAATTCAAACTGAGCCGGACACCCTTCTTTATCCTCCAGCATCGCCACCACAGATATCCGCACTTCATCTGCTGTTTCAGAAAATGCT
>JAZLHS010000015.1:0-36578 GCA_045616885.1 Selenomonadaceae bacterium
GGATGTAATGCATCCCAGTATCCGGTGACGATAGCTACATGGCTCCACCTGTTCCCATTCCGAACACAGTAGTTAAGCGTGTATACGTCGAAAGTACTTGGCTGGAGACGGCCCGGGAGGATAGATAGTTGCCGGTTAAAACACCACCCTTTATAGGGTGGTCTTTTTTGTTCCCAGCACTGAGCGACTAAGCACATCCATCGCTGACGCTCGGATATGCTAAGGGCTCAGTATGCCTCGCACTAAGCTCCTGCGGCGCTGCGCTTGCAGATTGCTAAGTGCTCATGGCAATCCGAACACAGTAGTTAAGCGTGTATACGTCGAAAGTACTTGGCTGGAGACGGCCCGGGAGGATAGATAGCCGCTGATTAAAAGACCACCTGTAAAGGTGGTCTTTTTTGTATATAAATTATGGCGGCTGTCTTCTAATTACCGACAGCTTATGATATAATGACACTGGTTTTTTGCGTTCAACTTGACTGAGAGGTGAGACAGATGGCAATGAAGGTCGACGGCTTTTCTGCTCAGCGCCCTCCAACCACTGTTTCGCATGGTCGGATAGGTCGCGCTGATACATCGGACACTTCCTTTTCTATGGAACTGGCGGGACAGGAACGCCACATGTCCAAAGAAGAGTTGGAAGAACTTCTGAAGAAGATAGATGAGCAGGGAGCTCGTCTGTCGAAAACGCCGACTTATGATGAGCTTGTTTCCTATCGGTCGCTGGTACAGACTTTTGTCAGTGAGGCTGTTGACAGAATGTACTTCCTTCACACTGATGCCGGCTGGGACAGACTGGGCAGACAGAAGGTCTTTACTACCGTGCGCAGCATAGACCGGGAGCTGGAGAATTTGGCCGAGAAAATAAGACTTGGTCAGACTGATCAGCTTGATATTGTAGCCAGTCAGGACGCCATCCGTGGTATGCTGGTGGATTTGTACATGTAAGTTTTTATGATGGATAGATTACCGAGCTGGCCGACTATTGTTGGTCATAGAGACAAGGTTGAACGACTGAGGCAGATGGTCAGAGCTCGCCGTGTTCCGCATGGACTTCTTTTTTATGGACCGAAGGGAATCGGAAAGCGGCTGACGGCAGATGTTTTGGCCGCATCGCTCCTCTGTGAGAATTTCGACTCTCCGTCGAATGAGGCTGCTGTTCCCTGTGGACAGTGTGCAGCCTGCCGGGCAATGAGTGAGCTGACTCATCCGGATTTCCATGTAGTAGTTCCGGACGGAGAGAAGATAAAGACGATAAAGATTGAGATGATTCGCGAGGTAATCAGTCAGGCAATGCGAGTGCCGACTCTCTCAAATCGCCGGGTCATCATAATTGACGGTGCTGACTCTATGAACGAGGCGGCAGCAAACAGTCTGCTGAAGACTTTGGAGGAGCCGGTAAGCGAGACTATATTTATTCTCGTGGCAGAGCGGCAGGCGGCTATCCTTCCGACAATTCTCTCCAGAGTGACGCCTATCGCCTTTTCGCCGCTGACGGATGACGAACTTTTGTCATTAATGAAGCGGACGCCTGAGCGGTATCCGTCGCCGGAAGTTTTGGCACTGATTGCCGATGGCAGTGCCGGTCGGGCAGTCGAGCTGGCTGAGAACGGCGGACTGGAAAGGCGCGCTGAAGCGCTTCGAATACTCAGAGATGTGAGAGGCTGCGGCGATAGAAAGCTTGACATGCCGGAGCTCTTTGCCCTTGGCGAAAAGCTGGGCAAGCTTGACCGCAGAGAACTGGCTGAGTACTATCACTACCTGCGGAGAATTGTAGAAGACATAAGGCGTATGGAAGCAGGTCTGGCTCCCCGCTATCGGGATATGCTTGCTGACCTGCGGCAGCTGTCAGGAGCTTTTACGCCGGAACAGCTGATGAAAACAGATGATATTCTCAGGGAAGCCTATCGACGGCTCACCACCAGCAACCTGACAGCGCGGCTGTCGGTCGAAGCATTGCTGCTGGAGCTGAAGGACATTGCCTGAGCTTTCATAATATATGAGGGAGCCGAAGAACGGCGATACAATCCCTCCGAATATAGATGCAATAGGAGTATTATATGCAAACAGTAGTAGGTGTCCGCTTTAAACAGGCGGGCAAGGTATATTATTTCGGTACCGGCGGATTGGATTTAAAGTTCGGCGATGAGGTCATTGCCGAGACTGTCCGCGGTCTTGAATACGGAAAGGTTCTGCTGCCGCCTCGGGAAATCGAGGATGCAAAGGTCACTCTCCCGCTCCGGGCGGTTATTCGTCTGGCCAGTGATGAAGACCGCAAGAAGGTTGCTGAGAACAAGGAGAAAGAAAAGGAAGCCTTCACCATTTGCAGCAAGAAAATAGCCGAGCGCGGCTTGGAAATGAAGCTGGTAAATGTAGAGTACACCTTTGATGTCAACAAGATTGTATTCTACTTTACGGCGGAAGGTCGTATCGACTTCCGTGAGTTGGTAAAGGATTTGGCTGCTGTCTTCCGCACCCGTATCGAGCTGCGTCAGATAGGCGTAAGAGATGAGGCCAAGATGATGGGCGGTATGGGCTGCTGCGGCCGCTCACTCTGCTGTGCCACATTCCTTGAAGAGTTTGTACCGGTTTCTATCCGCATGGCGAAGGAACAGAGCCTGTCTCTCAATCCCACCAAGATATCCGGTATCTGCGGCCGTCTCATGTGCTGTCTGAAATATGAAAATGACTGCTATGTAAGCCGCCGCAAAGAGCGTCGGAAAATACAGGCTCCGAAGCAGGGCTGCCGGGTAGCTACGATGGAGGGCGACGGAAAGGTAATCTCCGTCAGCGAGCAGCGCCGCACGGCCACTATTCTTCTCGATGACAGTAAGACAATCGTTGCCTCCTGGGAAGATATCGTGGAGAAGGAAGATGAGGCTGTATCTCCGGAGGAGATGGCAGCAGCTATCGCTGTCGCTACTATGCTGAATGAGCGTGAGCAGGCGGCTCTCGCAGAGGCCGCGGCGGCGGAGCATCATCATGGCCGGCGTGAGAGAGGCGAGGGTGACCGTAAGCCTCGCCGCAAAGATTCCCGTGACAATAAAGAGGGTCGAGGTGGGCATGGCCCCCGCGGGCCTCGTCCTGACCGAGGCGAAGGTCGTGGAAAAGGTGAGGGCAGAGAAAAGCGGGAGAACCGTGGAGAGCATCGACGCCGGGACACCCACAACGGAGAGCCTCGTCCGCCGAGAGGGCCGCGCCCGGAACGCCAGAACAGGCCCCACGGCAGCGAAAACGGCGAAAATAAATAATGGACGCCCTGAAGGATAATGAAACCCTGGATGATCTGGGGGGCGGACGAAAAATAATTCAAGCGAGAGACGAATTTCGTTTCTCGCTTGATGCTGTACTATTGGCAAATTTTGTCCGACTGAGACCCAACTGTCGTGACAGTATTGCTGATTTGGGAACCGGGACTGGTATCCTGCCGCTGCTGCTGGCTGATAAAATAAAATCAGCGGTGGCGATTGAGCTGCGGGAAAATCAGGCGGAAATGGCCGAGCGCAGTGTCCGTCTGAATAGTCTCGAAGAGAAGATAAAAATTCTTCCCGGTGACTATTGCAGCCGTGAGGTGCTGAACGCAGCCGGCCGTGAAGCCTTTGATGCGGTAGTGGCGAATCCGCCCTATTTCGAGACGGAGACAGGTGCGGCCAATCAGTATGCGGGAGTCAACGACGCCCGTCATGAGACTACAGCCACCATCGATGATGTAGCCAGAGCAGCGTCATACCTCTTGAAGTTTGGCGGAAGATTCAGCCTCATCCATGTGACCGATCGGCTGGTGGAGGTCATGGCGGCTCTGACGGGAGCAAATCTTCAGCCAAAGCAGCTGCGGCTGATAGCACCAAGACCGGGAAGGGCGCCAACCCTGTTCCTGTTGGAGGCAAAGAAGGGCGCAAAGCCGGGTCTGAAGATACTTCCGGAACTCATCGTCCACGGCGATTGCTACGGAGGATACAGCGAAGAAGTGGCCGGGTACTATACGGCCCGGTATGAAACTAAAGAGCAGAGGTAAAATCTCCGCCTCATGGTGGCGGAGATTTTTATATTTTCCCTTGATATTTCTTTTGTTATTCAGTACAATAAAGCAAGTTATTCGACTCGTGAATTACTAATTTTGGAGGGAAAAACAATGAAAAAACTTTTGGCAATCTGTATGCTCCTGTCCATGCTGGTAATGGCAGGCTGCGGCGGCTCCGACAAGCCGGCTCAAGCTCCTGCTCAGAAGGCAGACAGCAAGGCGAAGATCGTCGTCGGTCTCGATGACAACTTCCCGCCGATGGGCTTTAAGGATGAGAAGAATCAGATCGTTGGCTTCGATATCGATCTGGCTAAGGAAGCTGCAAAGCGCCTCGGCCGTCCGGTGGAGTTCAAGGCTATCGACTGGTCCTCTAAAGAAGCTGAACTGAAGTCCAAGCGTATCGACGTTCTCTGGAACGGCCTCGATATCACCGAGAAGCGCAAGGAAAACATGATGTTCAGCGATCCGTACATGGAAAACCGTCAGATTGTATTCCTGAAGAAGGACAGCACTCTTGAAGTAAAGGGTGAGAAGGATCTGGCAGGTAAAGTTGTCGGCACTCAGGCCGGCGGCACCACCGAGGAGTACATCGATGCTACTCCGGCTTTCAAGAACAGCATGAAGGAAGTAAAGCGCTATGCTGATTATATCGCTTGCTTCATGGATCTCGAGAACGGTCGTCTCGATGCCGTTGTCTGCGATGAGATTACCGGTCGTTACTACATCTCCAAGCATCCGGATAAGCTGAAGGCTCTGGAAGTTGTAATCGGACCTGTTTCCAACTTCGGTATTGGTTTCCGCAAGGATGACAAAGCTCTCCGTGATGATGTCCAGAAGGCTCTCAATGAGATGAAGAAGGACGGCACCATGGCTAAGATTTCCAAGACCTGGTTCGCTGCCGATATCACCAAGAAGTAATCGGATAAACAAAGACACAAAAATAGGAGCTGTTGCAAAACAGCTCCTTTTTTAACACTATTTTTGCATAACTGTCTGACAGAAACCCGCTTTCGCTTATTTATTCACGCAGCGGTGCTAAGCTCCTGCTTCATATGCTTATTCGCAGGTCGCTAAGCACCGGCGTTCATAACGACTTTGTCGTTGAAGGCTAATATGAATAAATTACTCCGTAATTTATTGAAAAACTGCATTATAATGGTTTCTTTACAGACAGTTATGCTCAAATATTACATTAGGGTAAAGACGGTTGAGCCGTCTCTTTTTTATGGTTATTGCTGCTTCATAAACTCACGCCAACGGCTGGCATGCTGGTAATAATTGATGGCGGTATTCAGAAGCTCTTTGCCGTCTTTTTCACTTACGCCGGGGTTCAGGTGAAGCGTAGATTGACGGACGGGCTTCAGGATGGCAAGTCCTCGCTCATCGCCGTAGCCGATGTACTGGTAGTTGCTGATGAAGTAGCGGGACTTGTAGCCAGCGGACAGGGCATTCTCACCGTAGAATGAGCTGTCGTACTCAAAACCGATGGCGGCCAGCAGGGTGGGAATGGCATCTATCTGGCTGATTACCTTATCTATGCGCTGGGGCTTGATGAGCTTCGGTGCGTAGATGGCCAGCGGGATGCGATGCTTCTCAGGGTTCAGCTCCTGCTTTCCGGCAGAGGCGGCGCCGTGGTCGCCGATGAAGAGGAATACCGTGTTGTCAAACCAGGGCTTTTCCTTGGCACGCTTCAGGAAGTCGCCGATGGCCCAGTCTGAGTAGCTTACTGCACCAAGCCTGCCCTTGCCGGATGGGATTGAAACGCGACCCTCCGGATAGGTGTAGGGGCTGTGGTTGGAGGTGGTGAGAACCATCTGGAAGAACTTCACACCAACATCGAAGGAATTGTCTGCCTGCTTCAATACCTCGGTGAAGATATCTTCGTCGGCAATGCCCCAGGCGGTCTGATGAGTAACGGCATTATCGGGGATATTGGTGCGGTCGACGATGGTGAAACCGTTGCCGGCAAAGAAGTCATTCATGTTGTCAAAATAGCCGTAGCCGCCGTAGACCCATTTTACATCGTATTCACGGTCTTTGAAGATAAGGCCGGTGTTGTAGAGATTGCCGTTGTCTTTCTGACGGATGACGGACATACCGGCCTGAGGCGGCATTGACAGCATCATCGCTTCCAGACCGCGGACTGTGCGGGTACCGGTAGCATAGACATGACTGAAGTAAAGGCTTTCCTTAGTGAGCTGGTCGAATACAGGAGTAAGTCCTTTGTGATTTCCGGCCTCGGTGAGGAATTCCTGTCCGAAGCTTTCCATTACTACGACGATGACATTCGGTTCATTGACAGCGGCGGCAAGGGTAGGGGACTTCTTTATCGGACCGATATGACGGCGAATCGACTGGCTGGCGTCGCTGCTGAGCAGGCGGCCTTCTTTGCCGTAGTGGTCGCGAAGGAATTGAGCGATATCAGTATCGCTGCCTTTGATGTAGAAATCCCGATAGGCGAGGTTGTTGGCCAGA
The DNA here is from genome assembly GCA_045616885.1 of Selenomonadaceae bacterium. Taxonomy (GTDB): domain Bacteria; phylum Bacillota; class Negativicutes; order Selenomonadales; family Selenomonadaceae; genus RGIG250. Next base: position 6,497 of record JAZLHS010000015.1, read on the forward strand.
AAGGCGGCACCGAAGCTGTACAGGTCGTTCTTGGCGGCTTCCTGATTGTAGCGGTTGGAAGATATCTTCTCAGCCATGCTGGCGTCGACCAGAGTGAACAGGGTGAAGGTACAGGCTACCGAGATGAAGAAGGCGGTAAGCCGCTTGAAGAATCCGGGATAACGCTCCTCGTAGATGCCGTCCATTGCCTTGATAAATACATAGGATGCGGTGGTCAGAAGCAGTACGAGCGCCATCAGAGGCACTACGTGGAATGTCTGCCAAATATTCAGCAGCATTTCACTGGTGTAGATGAGATAGTCTACCGCGATGAAGTTGAAGGAGGAGCCGAATTCTCGCCAGAACATGAACTCGGATACTCTGGACAGGAAGATGATGAACAGCAGGAGGTAGAGTCCAAGGCCGCACAGTTTTTTGAAGGGACGCCATTCCTGTATCTTATCCGGGATTATGAGCCGGAAGAAAAGCATGATGGAGGCTATCCAGGCGAAGGCGGCAGTGGTTTCTACCGCACCGAAGAGGAATGTCTTTATCAGGGGCATCAGATGAAAATTGAATTTTTCACCGGTGTAGGAGTGAACGGTCAGCATCTTCATCAGTGTGGCGATGAGGTTCATTCCCAGCAGCATTACAAATAGAGGAATAATGCGGCGGTATATATAGTGATCTCTGGCTGATAAGTCGGTGTGAAACTGATTTTTTGAAGCGTCTTTTGCGAATGGTTTCATACTATAGAAGTGAACTCCTGTATTCTGATATATAGTGAATAATTCACCATGATATTTTTATCAGTTTGTGTGACGATTGTCAATGATACAATATAAAAAGCCGCCGTTTACGGCGGCTGATGAATGGGCAACTAGCAATATAGTTTCGCCATAATTGTCTGACAGAAACCCGTTTGCACTTATTTATTCACGCAGCGGTGCTAGGCTCTGACTACGCATGCTTGCTTGTCAATCGCCAAGCACCGGCGTTCATAACGACTTTGTCGTTGAATGCTAATATGAATAAATTACTCCGTAATTTATTGAAAAACTGCATTATAATGGTTTCTTTACAGACGATTATGGCGACGATTTTACATTAGGGGAGAGACGGTTTCACCGTCTCCTTGCTAATTGTGGATTTTAAACTTCTCTACTGCCTGCTGGAGTATCTCGGCTTGAGCACTCAGCTCCTGACTGGCGGCGGCACTTTCCTGAGCGGTAGCGGAGTTGGTCTGAACCACATTGGCTACCTGCTGAACGCCTTCGTTCAGCATTCCCAGAGAGCTGCTCTGCTCGTTGGAGGCGGCAGCAATTTCTTCCACGAGAGAGGATACTTTGTCGATTCCTTCTTTTATTTCCTTCAGGGCGGCGGCGGTATCGTTGGCCAGACGGCGGCCGGCTTTTATCTTGTCCAGAGAGCCTTCGATGATATCGGTAGTCTCTTTGGCTGCCTTGGCGGAACGACCGGCCAGATTTCTGACTTCTTCGGCAACTACGGCAAAGCCTTTGCCGTGCTGACCGGCTCTCGCGGCTTCCACCGCGGCATTCAGGGCAAGAATGTTCGTCTGGAAGGCGATTTCGTCAATAACCTTGATTATTTTGGAAATGTTTTCCGAGGAGACGCTTATATCTTCCATAGCTGTCAGCATCTCGCCCATCTTTTGATTGCCGGTGTCGGCCATCTTCGTCGTTGCTCCGGCGAGGTTGTCGGCAGTTGCGGCATTTGCAGCTGTACGGGCAATGCCGATGTTCAGCTCGGAGATGGATGTGGAGAGCTCTTCGACTGTTGCCGCCTGCTCGGTGGCTCCTTCGGCCAGAAGACTGCCGGAGGCAGATATATTCTTTGAGCCGCTGGCTACCTGCTGGGCGACATCGGATATCTGTCCGATGGTTGCATTCAGGTTGCGGGACATCTTGTTGAAGGCACGGGAGACATGACCTATTTCGTCGTCGGAGGCTGCGTTCATGGTGATGGTGAGATCACCGCCGGCGAGCTTGTCTGTATTCTCTTCCAGCTCTTTCAGCGGGGCGGCGAGACGCTCGCTGAACCACAGTCCGCAACCAACTCCGGCGGCCAGAGTCAGCAGCATGACCAGACCGATGAGCATGACGAGGCGGCGGGAGGAGGCGTTGACTTCGGATTTCGGCACAGTGACGATGTACTTCATGCCATTGGAGAGAACCTGATAGCCGGCTACATAGTCAGTGCCGCTGCTCTCGTATTCAAAGACGGTTTGACCGGAGGCAGAGCCTACAGCCTTGTCGAGGACAGGAGAGATGGCGGCTAGATTTTCCGGCAGCTTTTCACCGGGCATTGCGATTATGTTGTTGGCAGTATCGGTCAGGATAGCATGGCCTGTGTCAAAGAGTTTTGTATCGAGAACCTGTTTCTTGATGTCAGCGAAGTTTACATCCATGCCGGCGATTCCCAGATTAAGTCCATCGTCAGAGAAGACCGGATAAACGTAGGATATCATGTAGACGTTGATGTTGGCATTGAAGTAGGGGTTGAGCCAGGTTGGCTTCCGATTGTTTACAGGGATGTAGTACCAGCCAACATGGGCCAGGTCGTCCTTCTTATAGATGCTTATCGGGGTGAGCGGCGTATCCGCAAAGGGGGCAGAGACGTCAGTCTTTGTGGCAAAGAGTCCGGCGGCAGTATCGCAGTAGTCCGGATTGAAGCGGATGTAATAGGACATGGAGCCTTTTACATTATTGGCGCAGTTGAGGGTGAGGCTGCGGAGATTTTCATTGGCTGTCTTCAGGTAGCCGAGGTCAGTCTTGTACCGGTTCGAATCCTTCAGTTCGTTCCTGAAGGCACTGGCGATGGTGTTTACTCCCGTCTCTATGCAGGCAAAGGTCTTTTCCAGCTCCTTGGCCCGGCTTTCCGCCGTAGATATTATTTCGTGGGCGGCGCTTTCCTCTGTTACTGCGAGAGAATTGATGATGGACAGTGTTCCGACTATCAATACCGACATGAAGGTGCACAGCAGTATTATGGAAGAAACACGAGCCTTGATAGAGGATAGCTTAAACATTTAGGACACCTCACTTTGAAAGAGTAGTCTAATCTATAATTATATTTTATACTTTTTAACGATTAAAATCAAGGAAAATTATATTATGTATTTGATGCGTTTGTGTTGGTTTGTGGCTTTGTTCTAAAATATCAGTTAAGGTTGTAAATAAAAATGCAGTCCGGTTTGCATTTTTTTACACAAATTGCTATAATGCTAAATTGGTATTGTGTTCCCGTGTGTTTGACGGGTAGAACGCCGCAGCGGCGGCAAAAAAGAATGGAGTAATGAAATGAAAATCGTCATCACCATCATCGGCCAGGACCGAGTAGGCATCATTGCAACCTTCAGTGCGATCCTCGCAGAGAACAATGTTAATGTTGTAAGCATTAACCAGAATATAATGGATGGCTTCTTCAACATGGTCATGCTGGCTGAGGCAACCGATGACAAGATGAAGCTGGCTGAGCTGCAGAACATCATGAAGGTAAAAGGCGAAGAGATGGGTCTGGAAGTAAAGGTTCAGCATGCTGATATCTTCACCGCCATGCACAGAATTTGAGGTGGTAACGAATGCTGACAATTGAAAACATTCTTGAAACAAATCGGATGATTACGGAGAACAAGCTGGATGTCCGTACCATTACCATGGGCATCTCTCTCCGCGATTGCGCTCATCCGAATATCACCCAGTTCTGCCAGAATGTATATGACAAGATTACTACCTCTGCTGAATTCCTGGTAAAGACCGGTGAAGACATCGAGGCAGAGTACGGTATCCCCATCATCAACAAGCGCGTATCTGTAACTCCTATCGCTATTGCTGCCGAGGCCTGCAAGACCGACAGCTATGTACCGGTAGCCGAGGCTATGGATCGGGCTGCTAAGGAAATTGGCATTAACTTCATCGGCGGTTTCTCCGCTTTGGTTGAAAAGGGCTACACACCCGGCGACCGTATCCTCATCAAGTCCATTCCTGAGGCTCTTGCCACCACGGATTTCGTTTGCTCTTCTGTAAATGTTGGTTCCACCAAGACCGGTATCAATATGGATGCCGTTCGTGAAATGGGTGAGGTTATCAAGCGGGCAGCTGAACTGACCCGCGACCGTGACGCTATTGCCTGCGCCAAGCTGGTAGTATTTGCCAATGCTCCCGGAGACAATCCCTTCATGGCCGGTGCATTCCACGGCGTCAGCGAAGCAGACAAGGTTGTATCCGTCGGCGTCAGCGGCCCGGGCGTTGTAAAGCACGCTCTGGAAGACCTGAAGGGTGCAGATTTCACCGCCATTGCCGAGCGCATCAAGCGCACTGCTTTCAAGATTACCCGCGTAGGTCAGCTTGTTGCCCGCGAGGCTTCCAAGCGTCTCGGCGTTCCCTTTGGTATCATTGACCTTTCCCTCGCCCCGACTCCGGCTGTCGGCGACTCCGTCGCTCACATCCTTGAGGAAATGGGCATCGAGAGTTGCGGCGCTCCGGGTACTACCGCTGCTCTGGCTCTCCTGAACGACGCTGTCAAGAAGGGCGGCCTCATGGCTTCCTCTCATGTCGGCGGTCTCTCCGGTGCTTTCATTCCTGTCAGCGAGGACAAGGGTATGATTGACGCAGCAGCCTGCGGCAGCCTCAGCTTGGAAAAGCTGGAGGCTATGACCTGCGTATGCTCCGTCGGTCTCGATATGATTGCTGTTGCCGGCGACGTTTCTGCCGCCACCATTTCCGGTATCATTGCCGACGAGGCAGCTATCGGTATGATAAACAACAAGACTACTGCTGTACGACTCATCCCCGTACCGGGCAAGAAGCCGGGTGAGACGGTAGAGTTCGGCGGCCTGCTGGGCTACTGCCCGATTATGCCGGTCCGCAACCAGTGGAGCAGTGAGGCGTTCATTGCCCGCGGCGGCCGTATTCCGGCTCCTGTACGCAGTCTGACCAACTGATTCTTAAAAGGCAATTTTGAGGTTGCCGTATATGCGTGTTACAAAAAAGATAAAGAACGAGCAGCTTGGTATCCTTGGGGAAATATACAAGGACGCCAAGCCCGCTCTTGTTTTTCGGAATCCTTTTGAGCTTCTCATCGCAGTCATTCTCTCCGCCCAGTGTACCGACAAGCGAGTAAATGTGGTCACGGAGCGGCTGTTTAAGAAGGCGGCCACGGCAGCGGAGATAGCGGTCATGACGCAGTCAGAGCTGGAGGATGAGATTCACGACTGTGGACTCTTCCGGGCGAAGGCGAAGAACATTCTGGCTACCTGTCGGACTATTGCAGAAGAATACGGCGGACAGGTACCGGAGGACTACGATGTACTGGTGAAGCTGCCCGGTGTAGGCCGAAAGACGGCGAATGTCGTTACCAGCATTGCCTTTAACCGTCCGGCTATCGCGGTTGACACCCATGTTTTCCGGGTAGCGAACCGGCTGAAGCTGGCAGCAGGTGATACGCCGCTTCAGGTAGAAGAGGGACTTATGAAGGCTATTCCACGAGAAAACTGGTCACGAGCGCACCATTGGCTCATATACCATGGTCGTCAGATATGCAGGGCGAGAAGTCCGCTCTGCAGCAAATGCCCCCTGAATGAACTGTGCCCTTCCAAGGGCTGCGATGGGGCAAAGTAAGTATAGAGGTGTATCCAATGATTTATCGTCGCGCAACCTTTGGCGACATTGAGGCCGTGTACAATATCATCAATGATTATGCGGCCACCGGAGTAATGCTGGCTCGTTCCCGCAATGCTCTGTACGAGGCAATTCGGGATATGATTGTCGCTGAAGAAGATGGTGTCGTCGTAGGCGTAGGCTGCCTGCATTTCATTTGGGACAAGCTGGCCGAAGTCCGCTCTATGGCGATTAAGCCGGAGTTTGCCCGGCATGGTATCGGCGCCGAGATCGTTCGCCGTCTCATTGAAGAAGGCGAGAAGTTCGGCGTGAAGAAAGTATTTACGCTCACCTACAAGCCGGAGTTTTTTGGCACGCTGGGTTTTGAGCGGGTGACGAAGGACGAGCTTCCCCACAAGGTGTGGAAGGACTGCATTGACTGCCCGAAATTCCCCAATTGCGATGAGATTGCAATGGTGAAGATAATTTGAGTGCTTATTTGTAAAACGGGTGATTCCTATGAGTCGTGGAGTATTCCGATGTTTGTTCAGCCTGCTGACGGTGCTGACTATGCTCATCGGGACAGCTGTGCCCGTTTCTGCGGCTGATTTCAGTGAGCGGGTCGGAAGCATGGCGAAGGTCACCGATGTCCGTGTCGGTGCTACCGGCAGGCGTGTGAGAGTAGTCATTGATACGACGAAACCGGTGGAGTACAAGACGATGGTACTGAAGGAACCGGGACGCGTCATTATTGATATTAAGGGAGCATGGCTTGATCCGGGAATTGCGCGCGAGACTGCTATCGGCAGTCGATTTGCCAGCAAGGTGAGAATCGGTCAGTTCGACCCGGAGACCGTTCGCGTCGTGGTACACTCTGAGGTGAAGAAGGATAACTTCGCCGTTTTCGGCTTTGCCGGAGAGGAGATACCGTATCGAGTGGTCATGGATTTCGGTAAGCTGGGCGGTACTGATGAGTACGGCTCCGGCGATGAAATCGCTCAGGCAGACCCCAATCGTCCTGACGAGGAAAAGAAGGACGATGATGGGGAGCAGCCGGATGGGGACGGCAAGGAAGAGGATACTCAGGCAAAGCCTGAGGTGAAGCCTGAGACGAAGCCAGAACCGAAGCCTCAGACAGAAGAAAAGAAGGAAGAAAAAAAGGACGAGCCCAAGAAGAAGCTGCCCGGTTTGAAGGGCAAGCTCATCGCTATCGACCCGGGACACGGCGGCTGTGACCCGGGAGCCATCGGTCCCACCGGTGCTACCGAAAAGAGTGTCACTCTCCGAATATCTATGGAGGTAAAGAAGCTCCTTGAAGCGGCGGGAGCGAAGGTCATCATGACCCGCACCACCGACGTAGAGGTATCGCCCAAGAAGGAGAACGCCTCGGATATTGAGGAGCTGCAGGCTCGCTGTGATGTTGCCAATAAGGCAAAGGCGGATGTCTTTGTCTGCATACACATGGATTCCTTCAGCAGCCGTGAGGCGCGAGGAACCACCGGCTACTATTACACCAAAGGAACCGCCAGCAGCCGCAGACTGGCCAGCCTCATTCAAAGCTCGGTAGTCCGCTATCTCAATACCCAGAGCCGCGGTACCAAGAGCTGTAATTTCTACGTAGTGAGAAAGACGAATATGCCGGCTACGCTGGTAGAGATTGCCTTCCTCTCCAACCCTTCTGAGGAGAAGCTGCTGACATCGGCAGCTGGTATTCAGAAGGCCGCTCAGGGTGTAGCTGACGGTATAGCGGAATTCTTCAAAAAGTGATATAATATCTCCGTTTAGTTTAAATTTCCCAAGGAATATCCGAACAAGAAAGTGGTGAACCGGATTGTCAAATGAAAAGAAAAACCAGCCGGCTGAGACTGTTGAGAACAACGATGTTCTCGCAGAAATGAGCAGAGAGCTGCAGGAAGCAGCGGCTGCCCGTAAAGCAAAGCTCCTGAAGCGGGCTGTTCCGGAGGAGCGTACTCTCGTTAATGCGCTCAATACTCTCACAAAGTCAGATTTGGAAGATGTGGCTTTCAATGTAGGTGTTACCGTTAAGAGCAGCTGGAAGAAAGCAGACCTTATTGCAGCTATCGCTCCGGCTGTGCAGAACTTCGCCGGTCGTTGGCTAGTTACTATCGTTGATGAGCAGTACAATGCCTTCAAGCATATCGTTGAAAAGGGCGGCATCACCACTGAGTTTCGTGAGGACGAGATGCGCCTCGACTACTTCCAGGGCATCGGCGTTGTCTTCGGCGGCAGCCGTGACGGCAAAGTGGCATGGTATATGCCGGACGAAATCATTGAGGAGTTCAAGAAGCTCGACAGCGAGTCCTTCAAGAAAGCAATCGAATTCAATACCGATGTACTCCGCATTTCTACCGGTAGCCTCTTCTACTATGGTGTTCTTGACCATGATGAGCTGTATGCTACCGTCAAGAAGTATCTGGCAGCTGAGATAGAGAATGAAGCTGGTTTTGAATTCTCGGCATTCATGGGCATCATGCTCACCGGCTGCTGCTGGCAGTATCACATCAAGATGGACCAGCACTACGCTGCATACTACACTGTAGCCGATCCGCAGAGGATTCATGAGATTGCCCATAGCCGCGAGCTTTCTTATGCAAAGCTTTCCTATGGTCAGGTCTACGATGCCGGTGATGAGAACTACATCGAGGCCTCCGATGCTTACAAGGCTCTCGCTCAGTTCCTTATGCAGGAATACAAGCTGGATGTCATGAATGCTGCCGGTGTCGTCGGTCAGCTGGCTGTCCTCTGGCAGAATGCAGAGAATGTAAAGGCTGGTCTCGACTATATCGCTTCTCTCGGCAAGCTGCCCAACGAGAAGAATTCTGCACTGGAAGCTCTCGTTGTCGGCTACCATCACTCCATCCGCTTCTGGATATTCAAGGGTCATACCACCGGTGAGCTCATCAGCGGCAAGCTGGATCCGGAAGAAGAAAATGTAGTAAGCCTCGCTGCTCATCGCAAGAAGAACAAGAATAAGGTCGGCCGCAATGACCCTTGTCCCTGCGGCAGTGGCAAGAAGTATAAAAACTGCTGCATGAGAAAATAAAAAATTACTCTTGCAATTTATTGGCAGTTGTAATATAATCTTCCTCGCAGTCGTTTTGACTGCAATCGATATTCCTTGATAGCTCAGTTGGTAGAGCAATCGGCTGTTAACCGATCGGTCGTAGGTTCGAGTCCTACTCAAGGAGCCAATGGCGCGTTCGTCAAGTGGTTAAGACACCGCCCTTTCACGGCGGGTTCATGGGTCCGAATCCCGTACGCGTCACCAGAAATTATCCGCCCGGATATCCGGGCGGTTTTTTTGTCTGTGAAAAAATGAGCATTCATTTTTTCACAGACCATTCCTCTATGTACAGTGGCGAAGAAAAATGTCTGTAAGAAAACCGTTTATCTGCGTCGGTACTTGGCGACCTGCAAGTAAGCATACGAAGCAGGAGCCTAGTACCGTTACGCAGATAACCGAGCGAGAGTGTGTTTTCGTCAGACTTTTTTCACAGCCTCTTATTTTTTTGTCTGAAATCAAAACACTTTCCTTCATTAGATAACAAATTTTTATTGCAAATTGTTCCGGCATTATGTATATTATGTTTTAATTGTTTATGAGGGAAAAGCTTAATGAGGTAACCTATGGACAATTCTTTACCGGAAAAGTATTATCTCGGAGCGTTGGCATTGGCTGAGGGACTGGGCGGCGTGTCGCTTGCCCGGGTGATGCGTTTCTTTGATTCAGCCGAAGAAGCCTGGCTCACGGGTACAGTCAATGATTACCTGGCCGCCGGTCTTACCAGACCTCAGGCCGAGAGCGTGACCGCTCATGCCAGGAAAAGGAAAGACCTACCCTGGCAGCTGCAGGAGACCTGCGAGCAAAAGGAAATCGGTGTCATCGGCATCTATGAGGATGAGTATCCTCAGCTGCTGAAGGAGATATACGCGCCGCCGGTGGTGCTGTATTGCCGGGGCTCTCTCGTACAGGATGAACACTGTCTGGCGATGGTGGGCAGTCGCCGTATGACGCCCTATGGCAAGAAGGCCGCCGAGCTTATCAGCAACGGACTGGCCAATGCCGCAGTCACTGTCGTCAGCGGTGCAGCCTATGGCATCGACGGAGCCTCTCATGCGGGAGCGCTGAGAGCCGACAAAGGCCGGACGGTAGCAGTCCTTGGCTGTGGTGTAGATGTGGCATATCCTAAGGCGCATAAGAAGCTGATTGATGAGATTGCTCAGCGAGGCGCAGTTATCAGTGAATACCCACCGGGCACAGCGCCGCAGGCACAGTTCTTCCCGATGCGAAACCGGATAATTGCCGGTATGAGTCATGGTACTGTAGTAGTAGAGGCGGCTGAGCGAAGCGGCTCGCTCATTACAGCGGAGCTGGCTCTTAGCGAAGGCAGGGATGTTTTCGCCGTGCCGGGAAGTATTTTCTCCGGCACTTCAGAGGGAACAAACCGACTTATCCTGCAGGGAGCAAAGCTGGTGCGCTCAGCGGCAGACATCATCTGCGAATATCCCTGGCTGCAGCCGGAAAAGAAACCAGGCAGGAAGGGAAAGACGCCGACCGGTCCGGAGCTTAGCCCCGAAGAACAGCAGGTATATGAGCTGCTGCTGCCTGATAAGCCGCTCACTGTAGACGACATCATCTTCCGTCTGCATGGCAGGGGAGATGCTTCCAATATTGCCTTCGTCCTGCTTCAGCTGGAAATGAAGGGATTAATAGAGACAGATGCCAATCACGGCTACACGAAAAGAGTCGTGTGACAATAAATAAAAAACAATTAAGGAGGGACTGCAGTGCCTGCTGCATCCGCAAAGAAGATAACCACCAAGAAGACCGCTGCCAAGACTGCGGCTAAGAAGACCGCAAAGTCTGTAAAGATCGCCGCCGGCAAGACTCTGGTAGTAGTAGAGTCTCCCGCCAAGGCAAAGACCATTGAGAAATATCTGGGAACCAAGTTCACGGTCAAGGCATCCATGGGACATCTCCGTGACCTCCCGCGCAGTCAGTTCGGTATCGATGTAGACAATGATTTCGAGCCGAAATATATCAACATCCGCGGCAAGGGCGATATCATCAAGGATTTGAAAAAGGCCGCAGAAAATGCCGATAGAGTATATCTGGCAAGCGACCCGGATCGCGAGGGAGAGGCTATTGCTTGGCATCTGGCGCACATTCTTGATATTGACCCGAGTACGGATTGCCGTATCGTCTTTAATGAGATAACGAAGCCGGCCATTCAGGCGGCTGTGAAGGAGCCGCACTCCATTGAGATGGAGCGGGTAGATGCTCAGCAGGCACGCCGTCTGCTTGACCGTATCGTAGGCTATCAGCTGTCACCGCTTCTTTGGCGCAAGGTTCGCAAGGGACTCTCGGCCGGTCGTGTTCAGTCGGTTACCGTGAAGCTCATCGCCGACCGCGAGAAAGAAATAGAGGCCTTCGTTTCCAAGGAATACTGGTCCTTCGACCTGCGCCTCCGCAGGGAGAAATCACCGCTGTTCACGGCGTCTCTGTACTCGGTAGACGGCAAGCGCCTCGATGAGAAGCACGATGAAGGCTGGACTCCCGTCATTCCGGACGAGAGGACAGCCATGAAGATAAAGGCCGAGCTGGAGAAAAATGCCGACAAGCTACTGGTAGATGAGATAAAGAAGAGCACTGCCCTCAGAAAGGCAGCTCCCCCCTTCAATACCAGCAGCCTTCAGCAGGATGCGGCCCGCAAGCTGGGCTTCACCTCCCGCAAGACTATGATGATAGCTCAGCAGCTCTACGAAGGAATTCGTATCGGCTCCGGCCCGGTCGGTCTCATTACCTATATGCGTACCGACTCTACCCGTCTGTCCGGTGTGGCGCTGAATTCTGTCCGGGATTTCATCGGCGGCAAATACGGTGATGATTTTGTCCCGGCAAAGCCAAATTTCTACAGTACCAATAAGAATGCTCAGGACGCTCACGAGGCCATTCGCCCCACTGATGTGAACAATACTCCTGAAGCAATTGAAAAATATCTCACAGCTGACCAGTACAAGCTCTATCGCCTTATCTGGCAGCGATTTGTTGCCTGCCAGATGACGCCGGCTGTCTACGACCGCCTTACCGTCACCATCTCGGCCGGAAAGAAATACCTCTGCCGGGCAGTCGGCTCTATTCAGACTTTCCCGGGCTTCACGGTGGTCTACGCCGGTGTTGAGGACAAGAAGGAAAAGGATGTAAAGCTGCCGGAGCTGAAGGAAGGGGACAAGCTGACCCTTCACGAGATAAAGCCGGAGCAGCACTTCACCGAGCCGCCTCCCCGCTACAACGAAGCATCGCTCGTTCATTTGCTGGAGAAGCTGGGTATCGGCCGCCCGAGTACCTATGCTCCGACCATCGAGACCATCATTGCCCGCGGCTATGTGGTCAGAGCGGAGAAGCATTTCCGCCCCACGGAGCTGGGTGTGCTGGTAGTCGATATGCTGGAGGAGCATTTCCGGGATATCGTCGATGTGAAGTTTACTGCCGATATGGAGGCAAAGCTGGACAGCATTGCCGAAGGCAAGCTGCACCGCAACGATCTTCTGAGAGAGTTCTACGGCCCATTCCACTCTACTATCGAAAAAGCAGATGCGGCAATCGGTCATGTGAATATCGAGCCGGAGAAGACAGATATTCTCTGTGAGTTCTGCGGTCGCAATATGGTCATTCGTCAGGGGCGCTACGGCAAGTTCCTTGCCTGCCCGGGCTTCCCCGAATGCCGCAACGCGAAGCCGCTTATCGTCTCTACCGGCTGCAAGTGCCCCAAGTGCGGCGGCGATATTCTGGAGAAGAAATCCCGTCGCGGTAAGCTCTTCTACGGCTGTGATAAATATCCCGAGTGCGATTTCACGACCTGGGATAAGCCGATGGCTGAGCCGTGCCCCAAGTGCGGCGGACTCCAGCTCCAGTATCGCTACAAGAACGGCCGTCCTGTGACCTACTGCTACAATCCGAACTGTGAGACCCGTAAGGACAATCCGATAAACAAGGAGCTTGACCGAGTGGCTCAGCGGATGCAGAAGCTGGCGGCAGGAGATGCAGCGGCTAAAGAGCCGGCGAAGAAAACCACCGTAAAGAAAACTACCAGGAAGAAATCAGCAAAGTAAACCATGAAGAAAGTAATAGTGATCGGAGCCGGCCTGGCCGGCTGCGAAGCAGCATGGCAGGTGGCCCGTCAGGGGGTACCTGTCACTATGTATGAGATGAAGCCGACTCGCATGAGCCCGGCTCACCACAGTGAAAATTTTGCGGAGCTGGTATGCTCCAACTCCTTCCGGGCAGATGGCCTGATGAATGCAGTCGGCGTGCTGAAGTACGAGATGCGGGCGCTGGGCGGGCTAATTATCCGCGTCGCCGACGAGGTGCGCGTTCCGGCCGGCGGAGCTCTGGCAGTAGACAGGGTGAGCTTCAGCCAGCGGGTCACTCAGGAGCTGGAAGAAAATCCGCTGGTCACTGTCTGCCGGGAGGAAGTATCCGAAATTCCCGACGGAGATGAAGAAACAGTTACGATTGTTGCTACCGGCCCCCTGACGGACGGCGCTATGGCGGCAGAGGTCACCCGCCTTACGGATGAGAGCTCCTGCTATTTCTATGATGCGGCGGCCCCAATCGTTACCTACGAATCCATAGACATGACCTCGGCGTATTTTGCCTCCCGCTATGGCAAGGGGGACAAATACGACTACATCAACTGCCCTCTGACGCAGGAGGAGTACGAGAATTTTTATCAGGAGCTCATAACGGCGGAGCGAGCGGAGCTCCATCGCTTTGAGAAGGAGCTTCACTTTGAAGGCTGTATGCCGGTGGAGGCTATCGCAGCCCGCGGCAAAGAGACGCTTCTGTTTGGCCCGCTGAAGCCGGTGGGATTGGAAAATCCGGAGACGGGAGAGCGTCCGTATGCGGTGATTCAGCTGCGGCATGACGATGCCGCCGGGACACTCTACAATATGGTCGGCTTCCAGACGAATCTGAAGTGGCCGGAGCAGCGGCGGGTATTCGGTCTGATACCGGCATTGAAAAATGCGGAATTCGTCCGCTACGGTGTGATGCACCGGAATACCTTCGTGAATTCTCCGCTTCATCTGCTGCCGACTTATCAGGTGAAAAATCATCAGAACGTATTCCTAGCCGGACAGATGACCGGCGTGGAGGGCTACCTTGAGTCGGCTTCCGCCGGTGTCGTTGCCGGATTGAATGCCGGCCGTCTGGCGAAGGGGGAGGAGCTGCTGGTGTTCCCGGAGGACACTGCGCATGGAGCGCTGGCTCACTACATCACCACCGCCGACCCGGAGAACTTCCAGCCCATGAATGTAACATTTGGCCTGATGCCGTCACCGTCTGCTCAGCGGACGGCGGAACATCTGGCAGCAATCGGCTCCCATCGTCGCAAGCTGAAGAAGGCAGATAAGAAAGAGCTGCAGGGACAGCAGGCAGTCGAGTCGATGAATAGATTCATTGCGAGCAAGATGATTCTTCCCAAATGTAATTGACAGCGAATGCAGTCTGTAAGAAAACCGTTTATCTGCGCCGGTACTTAGTGAACTGCGAGTAAGCATACGAAGCAGGAACTTAGTACCGTTGTGCAGATAAACGAGCGAAAGCGGGTTTTCGGCAGACTGTATTCGTTGGATAAGTGAGATAAATTGCTGTATATGGATTAGAGGATAACGCTATGCAGAACGAAAATCCAATTCAATTCCATGCCACGACAATCTGTGCCGTGACGAAAAACGGCAGAACCGCTATTGCCGGTGACGGGCAGGTAACCTTTGGTCAGGCGACTATTATGAAGGCGCATGCCACGAAAGTACGCCGCCTCTATCATGGCAAGATACTTGCCGGCTTTGCCGGGTCGGTGGCTGATGCCTTCACTCTCTTTGAGAAATTTGAGGGGAAGCTGGAGACCAATAACGGCAGCCTGCAGCGAGCAGCCGTAGAGCTGGCAAAGGAGTGGCGGACAGACCGTATTCTTCGCCGTCTGGAGGCACTGCTTTTGGTGGCTGACGAGAACAACATCCTCATGATATCCGGCAACGGTGAGGTCATCGAGCCGGACGGAGGCGTAGCAGCCATCGGCTCCGGCGGCTTCTATGCACTGGCAGCGGCAAGGGCACTCAGCGCTCACACGGAAATGAAGCCGGAAGAGATAGCCCGTGAGGCGCTGGAGATAGCAGCCGATATCTGTGTCTTCACCAACCACAATATCAAAGTCGAAACCTTAGGAGATTGAATTATGACAGAGCTTACTCCCCGACAGATAGTCGCCGAGCTGGATAAATATATCGTAGGACAGGCCGAGGCAAAGAAATCGGTAGCTATTGCCCTTCGCAATCGCTGGCGGGCGGCTCGACTGGACGAGTCGTTGAAAGAGGATATCATCCCCAAGAATATACTGATGATAGGCAGTACCGGTGTCGGCAAGACCGAGATAGCCCGCCGTCTGGCCAAGCTGGTCGACGCGCCCTTCGTGAAGGTGGAAGCTACAAAATTCACCGAAGTCGGCTATGTAGGCCGGGATGTTGACAGCATCGTCCGTGACCTAGCTCATGAGGCAGTACGGACTGTTCGCAAGCGCCGCCTTGAAGAGGTGGAAGAGAAGGCGAAGGAGCTGGCGGAGGAGCGGATAATTGACGCCCTCGTCCCGGAATCAAAGAATGATGACTCTAATGTTAATCCCTTTGCTAAGATGATGGACGCCTTTGCCGGCGGGGTGGACAATGATGAAGAGCCCAAGCCGGAGCCGGAGCGAAAACTCAGTGCCGGCCGTGCTTTCGTCAAGAAGCGTCTGGAAAAGGGCGAGCTGGAGGATGAACTCATCGAGGTGAAGCTGGAGAAGCAGGAAATGCCGCAGATGATGGGCATGTTCGCCGGCCCGAACCTTGACGGCATGGGCGAAGACCTTCAGGATATGCTGGGCAAACTTGTCCCAAAGAAAAAGAAGAACAAGAAGGTCACCGTCGCGCAGGCGAGGAAAATCTTCCGACAGGAGGAGGCCGACAAGCTCATCGACATGGACAATGTCATCGAGATAGCCATCAAGCAGGCCGAGCAGAGCGGAATCGTCTTCATCGATGAGATAGATAAGGTCGCCGCAAAGAGCAGTACCGGCGGAGCGGACGTGAGCCGCGAGGGCGTGCAGCGGGATATCCTGCCTATCGTTGAAGGCAGCACTGTGTCCACGAAGTACGGCCCTGTGAAGACCGACCATGTTCTCTTTATCGCCGCCGGCGCTTTCCATGTATCGAAGCCAAGTGACCTTATCCCCGAGCTCCAGGGTCGCTTCCCTATCAGAGTTGAGCTGGACTCACTGAAGAAGGACGACTTCGTTCGCATCCTTACCGAGCCGCAGAATGCTCTCATCAAGCAGTATACAGCGCTGCTGGCTACCGAAGGTGTCGCCGTGGAGTTTGCCGACGATGCTATCGAGCGACTGGCTCGCATGGCCGAAGATGTGAATGCACAGACCGAGAATATCGGCGCTCGTCGTCTGCACACTCTGCTTGAGAAACTGCTGGAGGAACTTTCCTTCGAGGCACCGGATCTTGAAGAGAAAAATGTGACAATCAATGCAGAGTATGTTGAGTCGAAACTAAAGGATATAACGGGGGATTCCGACCTTAGCCGATTTATCTTATGATAACCGCCAGACAATAAAAGAAGAAATGCCATCAAAATAAAATTTTTATTTTGGTGGCATTTTCTTTTGGGTTGTAGGAGCTTAGTATTGATATATAAGGCTTTCGAGACTTTCGTCCCAATGAGGGATAAGTGAACTATATGATAAAAAAACTTTGCAAGGAGTATATTTTATGGTATTATTAGTCATGATGAAAGAGTGTGGGTTAGTATACCCTTTTTTGAAATAGGTAAATGTGATTAATTTTTACGGGAGATAAAAGATGCTGGAACAAATATTTAATGCACCATCTATGCATTACCTCAGCCGCGGACTTGATGCTGCATCTCTCAGGCAGAGTGTTATCGCCAACAATATAGCGAATGTCAACACTCCGGAATTTAAAAAGAGCGAGGTTCTCTTTGAGGACATGCTGGCCCGTGAACTCATGGGCGATACCAAGGACAAGAGCGGGAAGCTTCAGATTGCCCGCACCCACGAGAAGCATCTGGGCCCCAAGGATGAAAGGATTCCGATGGCAGTGCCCACGATTAAGCTTCACAGTGAGACGACGATGCGTACTGACCGGAACAATGTGGACATTGACGAAGAGATGGCGCACCTGTCACAGAATCAGCTCTATTATCAGGCAATGACACGCTCCCTCAGCAACTACATTGCCGATGTGAAATCCGTAATTAGCAGCAACGGCTGACAGCCTTTTCAGAGGTGATGAAGATGAGCCTTTTCGGCGGAATTGATGCAGCGGCCAGCGGCCTTACCGCTGAGCGCCTGCGCATGGATGTAATTTCCAATAACATTGCCAATGCCAATACCACCAGGACGGCAGAGGGCGGTGCTTTCAAGCGGAAATATGTAGTCTTTGAGCCCAGAGTCGAGTCTGAGCCGAACTTTGCCAGGATACTGGCCGGGGAAATTTTCCCGCCGAAGGATCCGGTGGGAAAAGGCGTAAGGGCTACCAGAATCGGAACGGATGATACGCCGGGAACGATGGTATATGATCCGGGTCATCCCGATGCAAATCGTGACGGCTATGTGGAAAAGCCGAATATCAATATCGTGGCCGAAATGGTGGATATGATTACTGCTTCCCGCGGCTACGAGGCAAATGTTACCGTTATCAACGCAGCCAAAACAATGGCTCAGAGCGCTCTTGACATCGGCAAGGGCTGATTTGGAAAATAACTGAGGCTTTATGCTTCCGGCATAAGCCTCGCACCTTAAAATACTGACTGGCAGAGGTGTAAATTATGATTGAGAAACTGGCAATGATGCCGGTACAGCCAACGGCAAATCAACTGCTGGAGACAGCAAAGCAGGAAGAGCAGACCCCGGTAAAGACATTCGGCGAATTCCTGGCTGACTCTCTGGAGGATACGAACCGCCTGCAGAAGGAGTCCGAGAGGATGAACGCTCTTTTAGCCGCCGGCAAGGTAAACGATGTAGCAGATGTAGTAATCGCCGCCCAGAAGGCTCAGATAGCTCTGAACCTGACGGTGCAGGTGCGAAATAAAGCAATCGACGCCTATCAGGAACTCATGCGGATGCAGGTGTGATTAGTTTAGGTTATTCTGCATGATAATTCCGTGAAGGGATGGATGAAATGGCTGATTGGAAAGCTCAGTACATTGAGCTGTGGAATAAGACGACAACGCGGCAGCGTCAGATGATAATCGGAGCTGCCATACTGGTTTTTGCCTTAATATTCGGCTGGAGCTACTGGTACGGCAACAGGCCGGAGCTGGTATCTCTCTACACAGGACTGGAAACAAAGGATGCCGGTGATGTCACCGCCAAGCTGAAAGAGGCAGGCATCCCCTATGAAGTTCAGGAGGGCAAGGACGGAGCCACCATACTGGTGCCGAAGCAGAAAGTCCACGATGCCCGCCTTGATTTGGCAACTCAGGGTCTCCCCCGCGGTCACAAGGGCTTTGAGCTCTTCGATGACTCGAAGCTGGGCGTTACCGAGTTTCAGAACCGGGTCAACTATCTCCAGGCACTGCAGGGCGAGCTGACCCGCACCATCGAGCAGATAGAGGTCATCGAGAAAGCCCGCGTTCACATCGTTCTGCCGGAGGACAGCCTCTACAAGAAGAACGAGAAGCCGGCAACTGCTTCCATCATGCTTCGCCTGTACCCGGAGAAGACGCTCTCCAAGAAGGAGATAAGGGGTATTACCAATCTTGTTGCCCACTCCATACAGGGGCTGCTGCCGGAGAATATTACTATCGTCAATGACCGGGGCAAGATCCTGAATGACCCCGAGGAAGATTCCGATAAGGCAAAAGACGAAAGCAAGAAAACTCTCGACCAGCTGGAAATGACCAAGAAGGTCGAAGAGCGAATTCAGGCAAATCTCCAGTCCCTGCTTGATCAGGCTCTGGGCGAGGGAAAAGCCTTTGTCCGTGTAAGTGTAGAGCTGGATTTCGACCAGCGCCTCACCGACAAGGCAACCTATACACCGGTAGTCGACGACGCCGGTATCATCCGCAGTCAGCAGGATATCACCGAGACTTACACCGGCAACTCTCAGGTTCCCGGCGGTCCGGCAGGCACTCAGTCCAATATCCCCGGCTATGTTGCTACTCAGGGCAACGCCCGGGCTGACTACGAAAAGAAAGAAAGCACCAAGAACTACGAAATAAACGAAGAGAAGTCGAAAATCGTCGCTTCTCCCGGCTCTATCCGTCACCTGAATGTCGGCGTTCTCGTCAATGACGAGCTTACCGCCGCACAGCAGGAGAGCATCAGAAAATCTGTCGCCAGTGCGGCCGGCATTGATGTCCGCCGCGGCGACACCATCTCCGTAGAGCCTGTACCCTTCAGCAATGAGCTGGCCAACCGCAGAGCAGCCGAGGAACAGAAGGTCAAGGATGCTGAAATGCGCCAGACTTACATTATCGTTGGTCTTATTCTCCTTCTTATCATCGTTGCTGTGGCTGTATTCCTCTATCGTCGCCGTCAGGCTCGTCTGGCTGCCGAGGCTGCAGCTGCTGCCGAGGCTCAGCGTCGGGCTGAGGAAGAGGCTGCCCGCAAAGCAGAAGAGGCTCGGCAGGCGGCCGAGTTCGCCGAGATGCGCCGTCAGGCTATCGCCAACGGCGAAACTCCGCCCGAGGCTCCGCAGGAACTGTCTGCAGAGGAGAAACGGGCCATCGAGGAGCGCGAGGCTGTCGAAGCTCTCGTCAATACCCAGCCGGCAGAAGCAGCTATGCTCATCAAGAGCTGGCTGTCGGAGGAATAATGACCTATGGCTATGGATATGTACGGCGACAGCGAGTCGTCCCTCACTAACCAGCAGAAAGCGGCAATACTCTGTATCTCCCTTGGTCCAGAGTATTCCGCCAAGATATTTCAGCATCTTGCCGATGATGAAATCGAGAAGATAACACTGGAGATTGCCAGTCAGCGCTCGCTAGAGCCGCAGCTGCAGCAGCAGGTCATCAGTGAATTCTACCAGATGATGATGGTGAAGAATTACCTCTCCACCGGCGGTCTCGAATATGCTCAGGATGTCTTGGAGAAGGCACTGGGCGCAGAGAAGGCAGCAAACATCATCAATCGTCTTACCACCAGCCTGCAGGTAAAGCCTTTCGACTTCCTGCGGAAGACAGACCCCAGCCAGCTGCTGAACTTCATTCAGAACGAGCATCCCCAGACTATCGCGTTGGTCATGGCTTATCTGGATACACAGCAGGCAGCTATGCTTCTGTCCTCTCTGCCGCCTGACAGGCAGAGTGAGGTTGCCAAGCGAATCGCCACCATGGACCGCACCTCTCCGGATGTTATCCGCGAGGTAGAGCGAGTCCTGGAGCGCAAGCTCAGCACCGTCGTCAATCAGGACTTCACCACCGCCGGCGGCGTCAAGGCCATCGTCGATGTACTCAATCTGGTTGACCGCAACACAGAAAAAACGATACTGGATACTCTCGAAGTGGACAACCCGGAACTTACCGAGGAAATCAAGAAGCTCATGTTCGTCTTCGAGGATATCGTAATGATTGCCGACCGCGACCTGCAGCTCGTTCTCCGCGAAGTGGACAACAAAGAGCTGTCGCTGGCGCTCAAAGCTACCAATCAGGAAGTTGCCAACAAGGTCTACAAGAATATGTCCACCCGTGCCGCCGAAATGCTCAAGGAAGAAATCGAATTCATGGGTCCGGTCAAGATCCGCGACGTCGAAGAAGCCCAGCAGAAGATTGTCGGTGTCATCCGCCGTCTGGAGGAGAAGGGACAGATTCAGGTATCCCGCGGCAAAGGAGACGAGATGATTTAATTGTCGAGAGTAATCAAAGCAGCCCAATGGGAAACCGAGCCGCATCTCGTCAAAGTCGTAAAGCTCGGGCCTACCATCGAGGAGCTGGAAGCGGAAGCTGCCGCTGCAGCACGGGATGAGGAAGGCAGTGAGCTGTTCGAGCGAAGAGAAGCCGAGCGTGAGCAGGCTGCCAGACAGCGAATAGCTGACATGGAAGCTGCGATGAAAGCTCGTCTGGCTGATGTGGAAAACAAGCAGGCAGAGATAGAAAGGCTTCTCAACGATACGAAGCTGAAATGCGCTATGCAGGAGGCTGAGGCTCAGGAGAAGAAACGACTGCTTCTGGAGGAAGCTCAGACAAAAATTGAGGCTGATTCCGCGGCTGCTCTGGCAGCAGCAAAGGAGCAGGGGAGCAGGGAAGGCTATGAGGCGGGCTATCAGGAAGGTCTGAAAGCGGCTCGGGATGATCAGCGGCAGGCTATTCTCGATGCTAATGCTCTGGCGGAAAAGACCATTGCCGATGCCAAAACGGATAAGCTCAATTATCTGGTGGAGGCAGAAGAGCAGATTGCAGGCATGGTTCTCGATATCGCTGACAAGATTCTCCCCCAGCACTTCATTGACATTCCGCAGGTAATATTGCCCCTTGTTCGCAAGGCGGTAATGAAAATAAAAGACCAGCCGGAGGTCATAGTCCGGGTATCCCCGGATCAGTACGATCTGCTCCTGCTGGCCAAGAATGAATTTCAGAGTCTGCTTGAAGGGCAGGGAACTCTGTCAGTCAAATCTGATGAGACTTTGTCCGTCAGTGACTGCATCCTGGAGAGTCCTGCCGGAAATGTAGATGCCCGCCTGTCCGTCCAGCTGGAGGCAGTAAAGGCAGCTGTCAGGAGTCGGCTGAGTACAAATCAGTCGCTGACTTAAATAAATTTACCCCGCAGGGACGAACGGTGGTTACCCCGCCACCCGAAGGGTGTACATTATGGAAATTAATTTTGATAAGTTCCGGGATGCAATTGCATCCTGTGAATCAATAAAAATGTCCGGCAAGGTCACTCAGGTCATCGGACTGGTCATCGAGTCAAAGGGGCCAAGCGTCAGCCTGGGAGAGCTTTGCTACATCAGCTCCCGTTTTCCCGGAGTTGCCCCCATACCGGCGGAGGTCGTAGGCTTCCGCGAGGGTCTTGTCCTCCTGATGCCTATCGGTGAGATGGAGGGTATCGGCCCCGGCTGTGAGGTAGTCAGCGCTCAGCGTACCTTGCAGGTGAAGGTTGGCCCGGAGCTTCTGGGTCGAGTCCTGAACGGACTCGGTGAACCAATGGACGGCAAGGGACCTTTGCTCTGCAAGGAAGAATATCCACTGCAGGCACCGGCACCGGATCCGCTGAAGCGCCCCCGTATTCATGAGCCGCTTTATGTAGGTGTCAGGGCGCTGGATGGACTCATCACTCTCGGCAGCGGTCAGCGTATCGGCATCATGGCCGGCTCCGGCGTTGGCAAGTCTACGCTGCTCTCCATGATAGCCCGCAATACCGAGGCTGATATCAGCGTAATTTCCCTCGTCGGTGAGCGTGGCCGTGAGGTTCGCGACTTCATCGAGCGAGATTTGGGCGAAGAAGGTTTGAAGCGGTCTGTAGTAGTAGTAGCTACATCCGACCAGCCGGCGCTGGTTCGTATCAAAGGAGCTATGACCGCCACCGCAATCGCCGAGTATTTCCGGGATCAGGGCAAAAAGGTAGTCCTCATGATGGACTCCGTTACCCGCTTTGCCATGGCTCAGCGTGAGGTAGGCCTCACCATCGGCGAGCCGCCGGCTACCCGCGGCTATACGCCGTCTGTATTCGCTCTCCTGCCGCGCCTCTTGGAGCGGGCGGGTACCAATGATAAGGGCTCCATTACCGGTATCTACACCGTCCTTGTAGACGGCGATGATATGAATGAGCCTATCGCCGATGCAGTCCGAAGTATTCTGGACGGACATATCGTGTTGTCCCGTGCTATCGCGGCTCAGAACCATTTCCCGGCTATCGACATTCTTTCCAGCGTATCCCGTGTCATGGTAGATGTTGTTCCCAAGGAGCACCGTCAGGCAGCACAGGAAATGCGAGCGCTGATGGCAGTCTATAAAGAGGCGGAAGACCTCATTCACATCGGTGCCTATGTAAAGGGCTCCAGTGCCAAAATAGACGCAGCCATCGCCAAGAATGACAAGATAAACAGCTTCCTCTGTCAGGATATCTTCGAGGTAACATCCTTCGATGATACTGTCAAGATGCTGGAAAATCTGTGAGTCTGACAACGAGAAAATACTAATACGCCCGAAAGACCCCTCGGAATTAGTGATATGAAAAAATTTCGCTTTCAGCTTGAAACGCTCCTGAAGGTTACCCGGATGCAGAAAGACCGGGCGGAGGTTGCCTTTGCCGAGGTGAGCCGACGACTGGAGGAGGAGCGACAGCAGCTCCGTCAGTATCTGGAAGAAATGCAGCAGGGGCATAAGGACTATGAGGATATTATAGCTGCCCACCGCATGACAGTAGGTACTCTGATGACCTACAACAGCTTCTTCGACTGGAAGCGCCGTCAGATAGAGGCGCAGCAGGAGCAGATAATCCAGACCAAGGCCGAGCAGCAGAAAAAGCTGAAAGAATTGATGGAAATAATGAACGAGCTGAAGAGTATCGAACAGCTCAAAGAGAAGCGCCGTCAGGAATATATCGATGAGATGCTGGCGGAGGAGCAGAAAATGCTCGATGAGATAGGCCTCAACCTATACATGAGAAAGGCCGATTAAGGCTCCCATTCAGGAGGGCTGTCGCCGAAAGGCGACTGAGGTTAAATTGCCTCCCGAACCTAGCTTATTGGAGGCAAGAATGGAGGAACGACCGTGGATGTTACCGGAATCAACGCCATAATGGGGCGTATCAATGCCATCCAGCAGCGAATCGAAGCTATAGATTCGATTTCCTCCAACTTGAATAAGAAGCTTAATCCTGTGTCAGGCGGCAGTGAGAAAGCGGCCGGGTTCCAGTCCATACTGGAGGACGCAGTTAAGAAACAGGAAATAAAGGCACAGCAGCGAGAACAGCAGCGGATGAATGACCGCCAGCTGGCCAGAGCCGGCAAAGCCCCCGGAGAAATGCTCCCGGCGGCAGCTGCCAATGGCTACGCTCCAATCATCAACGCAGCCGCTCAGCGAAACGGTGTTGATCCCGGACTGGTGAATGCCGTTGCTGCTGTGGAATCAGGCTATAATCAGAACGCAGTATCCTCGGCAGGAGCAGTAGGCATCATGCAGCTCATGCCGGAGACGGCAGCGGCTATGGGAGTCAATCCTTATGATGCCGCTTCCAACATTGAGGGCGGCGCAAAGTTCCTTGGCAGCCAGCTCAGACAGTATAACGGCGATGTAAAAAAGGCTCTGGCCGCCTATAATGCCGGGCCGGGGGCCGTAGAGCAGTATGGCGGAGTTCCGCCCTATGCTGAAACGCAGAACTACATCCGCCGCGTTCTGGACATATACCAGCAAAATAATCGGGCAGGCATGAAATAACTGCTAGTCAGTAGCCCCCGCATCACGCCGCATCTGCGGAGTATAAGGTGATAAAATGGCAGAAGAAAAACCGGCAGCAGCCGGCGCAAAAGCAGGAAAAAAGAAAAAGCGGGTAGTCCGGCGCCCTGCCAAGGCCAGCTGGAAAGTCCGCATCGCAAAATTCCTGGGAATCAATCTCCTGCGCCTCCTGGCAGTAGGACTTCTTGTTACAGTCGGCTTCTTTATCGGCGTCTATCTGAAGATGGTAGACCTGGACAAACTCAACGAAGAGCATGAGATATACGGCTGGCCCTATGTTGGCGAATACTTCGTGAAGCTGCCTTGGGAACGCTATGCCGAGTATCAGGCTCAGAAGAAAGAGGAAGAACGGCTAGCTGCTGAGGCCGAGGCTCAGCGCATAGCAGAGGAAGAAGCAAAGCGGCTGGAAGAGGAGAAGAAGGCCGAGGCTGAAGCAAAGAAAGAAGCCGAAGCGAAGAAATCTCCCGCTGTCGTTGTTACCAACGAACAGAAAGAACAGGAAAGACAGGCTCGTGCTGCAGCCGAGAAGAAGCGAGTCTCTAAGCTGGCTCGTCTCTACACCGACATGAAGCCGGATGAAGCAGCAAAGATAATCGACAACCTGCAGGATGATGTGGCAGTAGCGGTTCTCCAGCGAATGGAGGAGGGTGTCTCGGCGAAGATTCTCGCCAAGCTTGACCCGGCTAAAGCCGCCCGCTTCTCCAATATCATTTTCACCGGCAAGCGGACGACGCTTACATCCATCTGATGCATTAAGATTGCATTAAAAGGCACTTGGAATTCTAAACGCAAACCACTTTTATTTCGATAAACATGATAGCAATGAAAGGAGGTGAAAATATGAGCACAATGAACACGAAGGTAAATCTCTTCTCTGTTCTCCCGACGCCTACTACCGCAGCCGGAAGCAATATGGCTGATGGTGTTGTTCGTGCCGACAGCAGCAGCGGAAAATCATTTAACAGCACACTGGACAAAGCCCGTGAGCAGATATCTCAGGTGAAAGATTCCTTGGATAAAGCAAAGGCTGCCGTCGAGAATAGTGCTGTAACGGAAAAGCCGGCTGCAGCAAATAAGCCGGAGGCACAGGCAGAAGAACCGGATGACGCTGTAAAGGCAGCTGTGAAGTCTGGCGAGGTACTTACCCTTCTGATTGCCCCCGAGCAGCAGCTCGCGGAGCTGGAAACAGAAGAGCTGGTTCCGGCAGATGACCCGGTAGCAAATCCTGTTGAGGCGCTTACCGCTGTAGAAGCAATCGGTCAGGAAGCAGACAGGAACAGCGGCCGTACTCCTTTGGCGATGATTCAGGGTGACGCTCTTGCCGAGCTTCTTCCGGACAGCACCGAAGGAAAAGCAAACAGCGCTCTCCTTAACGAGCTCTCCGGACGCTATGACGGTGAGGTCACTATCGGTCAGCAGGCTAGTGTTCCCATCGGGGATGCCCAGAATCTGGAAGGACTGCTGGTAAACACTGCCGGAAATATTGCCGATGACCTGGTTGCCATGACCGCCGCTACGGCATCCCGTGCACTGGGATTGAATCAGCCGCAGGCTGACGATACTCAGACTCTCATGAGCCGCAGTGATATTGTGGTAGAGAATCAGGTGCTGGATGACAGTTCCGCTCTCGGACTTACGAATGTGAAGATTTCCGATGAAGCAAAGAGCAGTTTGGCGGGAGATATGCCGCAGACAGCCCAGCAGGAATTGTCACAGGTGATTTCCGGAATGCGTGAGGAGATAGAAGAACGCCTTACCAATCCTAAGGATGACCCCGAGGACAAGCGTACCGCTATACCGCAGGTCATTCTTGATGGTGCAGCCGCGAAGAATCCGGAGCTGTACCTGACGAAGACCGCTCGCCAGATGGGTATCCATCATGAGGCCGATGACAAGAGCAGCCTTGCCGCCGGAATTAGTTCTCAGCCGCAGCAGATTGAGCAGCAGCCGGAGCAGGTGCAGGAACCTCAGACCACCAGAACTGCCGATGTCTATGACATCCGTCAGCAGATAGTGGATCAGGTCAGAATGATTCGTACCGCCCAGACTACTGAGCTGGTAATGCAGCTGAAGCCGGAGCATCTTGGTCAGCTTACCATGAGGGTCAGCGTAGCCAACAACGGAGCAGTCACCGCCGTATTCCAGAGTGAGAACGCGCAGGTTCGCGCCGCTGTCGAAAGTCAGCTCACCCAGCTGAAGCAGGAACTCCAGCAGCAGGGTCTGAAGGTCGACAATGTTAGCGTAGGAGCCGGACTCAGTGAAGACTTCTTCACCAGAGGCGAGACTCAGGGTCAGATGAGCCAGTTCGCTCAACAGCAGAGCCAGCAGGCCGGTACCAACGGCAATGGCAATCGCCGGGCAGACGGCATCGCCGGAGTTGACGGCGTGGAAGGCATCGCCGCGGCTGAAGGCGGTATCAATACTGCCGGTGTAGTCAGCACAGACGCTTCCAACCCGGTCAACAACGCGACCGACACTATTCTCGACTACCGCGTCTGATTTCAGACATTGACTTAAAAATCTAAGGAAAGGAGATAAACAATATGCCAGTATCAGGTGTAACAAACGAAACTCAGACTCAGGACACTACTCAGGCAGTCCGCAATGCCACAAAGGATACTTTGGGCAAGGATGCGTTCCTCCAGCTGCTGGTCACTCAGATGCGCTATCAGGATCCTCTCGACCCGATGGACAATGGTGAATATCTTGCTCAGCTAGCTCAGTTCTCCGCACTTGAGCAGATGACCAACGTTGCCGAAGGTCTTTCCAGCATCATGGATGTTGTGAATAACATTGACACTTCGCTTCTTGTCGGACAGCTTACCTCCATGATTGGACAGGGTGTCCAGTGGATAGATGAAACCGGCAAGGCAATGGAAGGCAGCATCAAGGCTGTATCCATCTCTGACGGCAATCCTTCCATCGTCGCAGCAGATGCCTCGGGCGCACAGCACCGGGTAAACATCGGCGAGATAACCCGTATCGGTACCCTCAGCTAAAAAGGAGAATGACATGGCAAACCTCGGAATATTCTATACCGGGCAGCCTCTCATCCCCGTCCCCGCCTCATCAGGCGAAAGCAACCTCCGCTCCCGCACCAGTGAGAGCCGGAACGAAAGCGGTCTATCCTTTGCCGGGGCCCTGGACGCAGCAAGGAAGCATGCGAGACAGGTCAGCTTTTCCCGTCACGCTGTAGAGCGGCTGGAAAGCCGTCAGCTGGATCTCTCCGAGCAGGACTTGGCGAGACTGGATGACACAGTGGAGAAGATGGCCCAGAAGGGTGCAAAGGAATCTCTCATTTATATGAATGACATCGCCCTCGTTGTGAGCGTTGCCAACCGCAAGGTAATAACCGCCATGGACGGCATGAGTGCCCGAGAAAATATTTTTACCAATATCGACAGTGCAGCGATAATCTAAAGAGCCGGACCTCTTCAGGAGGCTCTGAACCGCCGAACGACAGACGCGGTTCATCATACTGCACATCCGCAATTCTTAAAAAAGGAGTGTGTATCCACTATGATGCGTTCTCTCTACTCCGGAGTGGCTGGCCTCAAGGCTCACCAGACCGGTATGGATGTGGTAGGTAATAACATCGCCAATGTTAATACCACCGGTTTTAAATCTTTCCGTGCAACCTATCAGGACACCCTCTACCAGACCTCCAGCGGTGCGGCTGCCCCTCAGGACAACAAGGGCGGCGTAAACCCCATTCAGGTAGGTCTCGGTGTAGGCAGTGCCTCTATCGATAAAATGTTCAAGGACGGCTCCGTCCAGACCACCAGCTCCAATACTGACCTCTGCCTTTCCGGCGACGGACTGTTTATCGTACAGGATGGCAGCGGCGTGTACTACACCCGCAACGGTGCTTTCCGCTTTGACGGCGAAGGTAACTATGTCAACTCTGCTGGTCAGTATGTCATGGGATGGATGGGGGAAAACGGTGAGGTAAACACCAATGCCGAAGCCGGTCAGATTTGCATCCCATCCGGCAAACCTATGGCCTCCAAGACCACTACGATTGCTACCTATGCAAATAATTTGAATGCAGCTGATCCGACAATCGTCAATATGTCTGACCAGAACGGTAATCCCATTACCGGTACTGCTACTGTTGGTAGAGGCGGTGTAACTTCGCTCAAAGTAGAGATGAGTGACGGAACCATACAGGTTCTTAAGAGCGGTACTTATACGCTTGGGCACAGTTTACCCCTTACTACAACGCTTACAGCTTATGATAGCCTCGGAAATGCTCATACGTTGGCTGTAACCCTAGAAAAGACTGGTACCGATACAGATTGCTGGGAGGCAAAGCTTGCCGGCAATACGGTATTGGCAGTCGTAAAGGCAGATACAAGCCAGAAAACATTTGTATTTACCGAAGGGGACACCGTGGCAAGAGCTGTCACAGATGAGTACTTGTTCAATGTTACTGCTAGCAGCCAGGATACGTATTTGTTTATGGATGCAGCTGGTAAAATTGAACGAGGCACTGTAACCGCAGGTGCCGCAAAAGTAGCAGGACCTGTTTTCAATGATACATACATTTTTACTAATGGTGCAAGTTATACTGCTATTACAGCGTCAACAGGTCGAACGATTTCTCAATTAATAGCGCCAGACCCGGCGAATAGCTACTATGTGTTTAGTGATGGTTCTGCTCACAAGGTGGCTGTACCACCAGTGGCATCTATAACTGGTACGGCGGTTTCCGGTACAGATACAACATATACATTCAGTGATGGTTCCACTGTTACTAAACCTACAGCACTTACATACTCAGTCATAACGACACCTACAGTATACAATGTAGTATTTGACAACGGCACTACACGTGCAGCTGGTGCAGGTTATACCCTACATGGTTCTATGTTGCCGGCATCGGCTACTTCTGAATATCATATATTCGATGACGGTTCTGTTGTAACGGTTTCAAAAGGAAGCACCCAAAAGCTCATGGTGGGCGCTTCACCAACGGATACTGCAATATTCAAAACTGCTGGTGGAGCTTTGGCTGGAGCTGCTCTCTCTGGCGTAAATGATACTATGGCAAGAGAGGTGCCGCCTGATAGCAGAGATACTGTAGTACTGTCTGAAGGTAATGATGTGAAGGTAAAAGATGGTGATGCTGCTCCAGTGGCAGGAGATTTCGTCATTGTCGAAAAAGATGGTTCCGTAACTACGGTGGCAATGAAAACCTTCAAGACTCAGTTTAAGACAGATGGTTCATATGATACGGATAACAGCGAAACCGGCAGCATACTGCTTACCCCGAGGAACGGTGCTGCTCCTCAGACTATTACAGTTGATACCTCTGGGCTAACCCAGTACGCCGGCTCAAACACTGTGAACGGTGGTTGCGATGGAAACGCAGCAGGTACTCTTACTGAAATTAACATCGACTCCTCCGGTACTATCACCGGTACCTATTCCAATGGTATCAACCAGAAGGAAGCAGTTGTCGCTGTTGCTCAGTTCAATAATGCCGGCGGTCTCACTGCCAAGGGTGCTTCTCTCTTCCAGAAGTCCAACAACTCCGGCGAGCCGAATGTAAAGACAGCCGGTGATCTTGGCTGTACCATTACCGCCTCCGCATTGGAAATGTCCAATGTCGACCTGGCCAACGAATTCTCCACCATGATTGTCACCCAGCGTGGTTATCAGTCCAACTCCAAGATAATCACTGTCTCCGACGAAATGCTGGAGACTCTCATCAACATGAAGCGCTAACCGATAAAGGCTCCCCTTTAGGGGAGCTGGCGGCGTAGCCGACTGAGGGGTAAAGCAGAGTATAAACATTGTTACCCCTCCGGCCTCACTGCGCTCGGTCACCTCCCCTAAAGGGGAGGCATTAAGATGAAACAATCAGACGGAATGGTGAGTCCATAGGACTCACCTTACCGTCGGTTGATTTATCCTACAATTAATCGGTCTAATTACCCAAATTTCACAGAAATTAACGAAAATAGGCATAATTATTCATTTTTCTTTCTCCTTT
>JAZLHS010000016.1:0-12088 GCA_045616885.1 Selenomonadaceae bacterium
AACAATACCCTATTCCTTTCAATCCTAGAATTGCAAAATTCAAAGCTAAGTTTGTTGCATAGAAAAGGGCGTCTCCTTTTTGGAGACACCCTAGAAAGTTTTTTAGTTATTTTAGTGGTCTACTTGACAGGGAGCTGTTCACAGCCAGCCGGTTCGAGCCCTATATTTCTGTTTTTCAACAAAGCGGCACTATCAGGGATTACAGAGCACCCTCACCACTCGGTTATTACTGCAGGTGCTTGGCCTTGATTGCCGCCATCTTGCCCTTCACATTCAGGTCATCGATAGCGAAGTTGATGAAGTTCAGGAAGTCCTGATCACCCTGCGGCATCATGATACCAAAGTTGAACTTGGTATCGGCAAAGGGTACCTCCATCAGCGGAGCAGCCAGCTCCGGCATCAGCTTGCAGTACTTGGCAGCCTCCGGAACCTCGGTAATCATCACATCGGCCTCACCCTTGGCGATACGCCCCGGGATATCGGCATTGGTCTTATTGACGATGACGGTAGCATTTTTCAGGGTCTTTGCATAGGCGTGATTGGTGCCGCCCTCATTGCACATTACCTTGACACCGGCCTTGTCGATGTCAGCCTCAGTCTTGAACTTCTTGGCATCGGCCTTGCGGCAGAGGATGGTCTTCCAGCTCTCCAGATAGCCGTTGGACAGAGAGGTGGTGAAGGTACGATTGGCCCGGCGGGTAATGCCGCAGATGGCCATATCAAACTTCTGCTCCTCGGTATCGGCCAGCAGAGTCTTCCAAGTGGTAGGAACGAACTCCACCTTTACCCCCAGCATAGCGGCGATTTCCTTGGCTACATCCACATCGAAGCCTACATACTCACCGGTAGCCGGGTCCTTCATGCTCATGGGAGCATAGTCACCGGTAGAGCCTACCTTCAGCACACCGGCCGCCTGTATATCCTGAATTTTTCCGGCCTCAGCATCCATCGGAGCGGAGAAAAGACCAAGAGAGCAGGCCAGCAAAGAGCCGGCAATAAGTTTCTTCAACATAAGAACCCCTCCATAAAATAAGATGATTAAATTATACCGCTGATATATCGCAAAATCAATGTAAAGTTGTGTGTCAGTAGGGACGGTTCTTGTTGACACACAGTTTGTCCTCCCTGCATGTAGGCAGACTTCCACGCACGGTATATGTCCTCCCTGCTTGCAGGCAGACTTCCACGCACATTGTATGTCCTCCCTGCGTGCAGGGAGGGGGACCATGCGTAGCATGGTGGAGGGTTCGACAAAATACGAATCCTTTTAACCCACCACCGCCTCACGGCGGCCCCCCGCCCTTAAAAAGGGCGGACTTTACCTCATCCGTCTCGCTTCGCGAGCCACCTTCTCCAGCGGAGAAGGTTCTTTAGACAAGCCTCCCCTATAAGGGAGGCTTCCTACATTGGCAAGACTAGCCCAAAGGCTCCCCTTTAGGGGAGCTGGCGGCGCAGCCGCCTGAGGGGTAACAAATCACCGTATAATCAGAAATTCCACTGGAACTGAGCATTGAAGCCCGTGCCCCGCTGCTTGCCGAAGCTGCCGATGAAGCCGAAATTACTCTCGAACTTACCATTGGACGGTCTTACCTTCATACCCAGCTCCAAAATACCGGTCTCGCCCTTCACACTGGGAGCCGCCGCGGAGAAGGAATATGGACCGGAGTGGAAGGTAGCATTTGCCGTGCTGCCGAACTCATGCTGCCAGGAAAGACCCGCATACACATCCTGATTCTTGTTCACCTTATGCGTGTACCGGAAACCAAGACGGGTACGGAAAGAGTTGATAGCATCGAAGTCATAGATATGACCGGAGGAGAGAGTCGCACTGCTGCTGCCCTGACGGGTGTAGAAGAGCTTGCCGTAGTAGTCCATGGTGTCGTCCTCGTTGAGCTTCACCACCTTGCCTATACCGGCATGGAGAGCGTAGAAGGTAGCAGAGTTCTCATAGCTTGCGCCGCCGGAGAGCTGACTCTTGTAGTCGTTCTTCAGGCGACCGACCCGGAGGGAGCCTTCGTAGTAGAGACCGTCCTTGTTCTCCTGCTTCATCATAGCACCCACACCCCAGAAGCTGCTGTCGCCGGAGCCGTGAGTACCGTTGTCCAGATAGGAGTCGTAGCTGCCCTTGCCGTACTCCACGATAGGTCCGAACATGAGCTTGCCCCGGCTGTTTTTTACCTCCTTGGCGAAGCCGATGCCTACATTCCAGGTATTCATATCTACATAGGAGCCGGAGTGCTGGCGCATGTCGCTGCCGCCCACAGAGGCGAAGGGAACCATGCTGCGGCCGCCGTCATTGCTGGCGCCGACTGCCTTGGCGGCTTCATTGAGACCCTGACCGGCTGTCATATCCATGACGCCGTTTACCAGTGCTACGCCCACAATCTGAGTCTCAGAGGGAGACTTGGAGTTTTCGCTGGCGGTATCCTTGCTGTGGTCGAGTATAGGATTGATTTTGCCGGTAGAACTATCAACGACACAGTTATTATTAACAAGACCGTCAGTGATAACATAGGCAGTCCCGGCATCACTTATGGTGCCACCACTCAGCAAATTGAACTCTCTACCGGATGCTATCTCGCCTACATTATGGACATGAGCTATAACCTTCGCCGCTTTAATATCTGCATTGCCGCTAACAGCCAACATGGGCGTTGCAGAGTCCAGTTCGCTTTCCTTAACAAAGAAATTAACCGTTGCCCCCGGAGCATAAAGGTTGCCACCAGTGCCTGGGTCTGTTGTACTATCATTTATGGTGTTGCCCACATTGTAGACATTGAGAGTACCGCTAGGATCTATTACGTTCTTGTATCCTTCCAAGCTTGCATAATATTCTTCAGAGAAATTAATATACACATTTCCGTTAATGGTAGCTACGCCATCGGCTCCACCCACTGTTACGGCATTATTAAACACCTTTGGCTTGGCCGGTATTGGTTGACCCTCTCCAACGTCATCAGACCAATAACCATAACCGCCATATACATTTCCGTTGACGGTTCCCTTAGCGACAACTACTGTATTATTACTTACTGACGCACCATTTACACCATCACCACCGTATACATCGCCGGTAACAGTTCCACCGTTGATGATTGTTACTCTGTTTCCCTCTGCTATAGCAGTCGTACCTCCAGCACGACCACCGTAGACTACACTGTAGCTTCCACTTGGATTAACCGTTCCACCATCAATGATTACTGTATTTCCCTTTGCTATACCTGTACCCGAGCCACCATAGACATCACCATCTACAATCGTTCCCTGTATGATAACTGTATTTTCGTTTGTTACGGAAGACGGGTTCTCACCTTTGCCACCGTACACATCGCCGGTTACTGTTACGCCAGAACCAATTGTTACTTCGTTATTACTAGCTTCTTTTCCTGCCCTACCGCCAGCCACGGATATTTTCTGGTCAGTTGCGCCAATTTTTCCTCCGGAAATTATTACCTTATTTCCATTTGCCGTGCCATTGATACCGGCATAACCACCGCCTATATATGTGGTGCCGGATACTCCGGAATCATTATAGCTAAGTATGGTGCCGCCATTAATGGTCAGTGTGTTATTGTTTGCCGTATTAGTTTCTCCATTGGTCGCATAGCCTGCAAATATGACCGCTTCACTAAAGCCCAATTCATTTTCAGGCAGAAGTTGAATAACTCCGCCGTTAATTGTCACGGAATTGTTATTGGCCACTGCGGAGGGGCCACTGCCCGCGGTGGCATAGCCGCCGTAGATACTGCGGGACAGATATTGAGTGTCTTCCTTATTGACCGTTATATTTGCAGAATTAATTACAACTCTATTGCCGTTTGCCTGAGCGTTGCCACCGGTTACTCCCAGGTCATCGTCACCTACGCTTGATGCATAGCCGCCGGATATATCACTGTTGCTCTGGCTGATAAATTCGCCACCAATTATCGTCACGGTATTATTATCCGCCTGAGCTGTGCCGCCCTTTATATGAACATTGCCGCCCGAGACAGCACCGTGAATCTCAGTTGCCGTAATAATATTTACAGTATTGCCATTAGCTACCGCCGCATTAGTCGCCGCATATCCCACAATTTCAACATTACCACCGTATATTGACCCGTAGAATGTACCGGCGTTGACATTCAGCGTATTGTTATTAGCCTGACCTGAGCCTGTGTATGGCTTGACCGGCTTATCCGTAGCATCTGGAGTGCTATTACCAATCACCACATTACCAGCAGCTAAACCAGGCTGACTGAATGTTCCGCCCTCAATAGTTAAGATATTGCCATTGGCAATACCCACATTGCCTGACGCATCCGTTACCAGCAGAACATTGCCGCCGTATACCGGGTCTTCGCTCGTATGGATTCCACTCGCCGTTTCATTATGATTACTAGCCTCTCGCGTCTCCGCATAGGCAGTTCCCCCCCATTAAGCAACACAAGTTCGGTAGTCAGGGCACAGGCGGCCAGCACCTGACAGGTCAGCTTCTTCATGTTCTTCATTACTCTAGCACCTCAAAACTCAATAAATAAAAATATATGCAAAGAGCGTGGACACTTTGTCCCTATTTTTTCGCCAAAATTATACTCGCAACAGGTGGTATAGTCAATGTTTTGTTCGCGAATGACAGATATAGTTCGCGAATCGCCGATTTTTTTTGCAAATTTTGTGGTTTTTGATTTATTTCGTCCGCCTACTATGAGGGAAGAACGAAACTATTTTGTAAAATGTCTGTGGTGATGAGACACCTATTCAAGTCCGCCCTCGCGATAATGGAGGCAGTATCGACACCTCTTCTAGTCCGCCCTTTTCAAGGGCGGGGGACCGTCGATAGACGGTGGTGGGTTCTTACTTCAATGTCCCTAGTCCGCCCTTGCAATAAAGTTAGCTGTACCAACACCTCTTTAAGTCCGCCCTTTTCAAGGGCGGGGGACCGTCGTTAGACGGTGGTGGGTTCTTCTAATTTCGGCTTTCCTTTCGTACCCTCCACCATGCTTCGCATGGTCCCCCTCCCTGGACGCCAGGGAGGACTATCAAACGCACATCGTCGCTAGGGAGGACACACACCTGCGACTGAAGACTGACCAAGTCCGCCCTTTTCAAGGGCGGGGGACCGCCGCTAGGCGGTGGTGGGTTCTTCTATTTAATTACGATTGTTTTTTCCAGCTCCTTCAGCTCCTGACCTTTGCCGTGGTCGTAGGTCTTCACCACCACTCTGTCAGGGTAGAGGTAGAGGGAGTTCGTCCAGAGGGTCGGGTATTTATGGCTTGTCTTTTCCCCTTCTTTAGGCGGCTGCCACTTCCCTTCTCCCTTCAGCGAGGGATTATTTATTCCTTTTATTCCCGTTTGGGTGTTTGTATACTGCCTCTCATCTGTACAGGCCGGGTAGTAGGCACCCCGATGGAGATGTCCGGCTACCCACAGCTTCACCTGCGGATTTTCCAGCAGGATATTCATTATCTTTTCCGACGGCTGTACCACCTGATTAAACCATTTCTTTTTATTGATGCTGCCGGCGGTGCCGTCAAGGGGTGCATGACAGAAGATTATCGTAGGCTTGCCCCTGTTTTCCGACAAATCCTTTGCCAGCCAGCTCTGCTCAGCTTCGTCCAGTCCCACGCTGCTCTTGCCGTTCACATCGTTGAGGGAGAGGTATATCAGGTGATAGCCGGAAAGGTCTTCGGAATGATACAGCTTCTCTATCTTGAAATGCTCCATGAAGCTCTTGAGCTTGGCTGCCCGCTTAGCCGGATTTGCCCTCACCAGCTTCTCCCCTTCGGAGTAGTAGTCTTCGTAGAGGAAGTCATGATTGCCGGCTACTACTATCCGAGGCTTTTGCAGGATGGACAGCAGCTGGGCGGAGGCTTTCATTTCCTCCTCGATGCCTCGGCGGTATACCATGTCACCAAGGGCGACGACCTTCGTCACGTCATCCCAGCCGTTGATGTCCCGCAGTACCTTGCGCTTTTCTTCATCCCGCGGTGATGGTACATGGAGGTCGGAGATGATGGTCAGCCGCGTGTACTTTTCTGCTGCCTGCTTCGCTCCGTCCGCTTTGCCGCAGCCGCCCAACACCATGACTGACAATGTGCTGAGACTCAGGGCGATAAATTCGCGCCGCGAAATGCTGCTCTCAAAGTTCATGTTCATTACCTCCTGTTATGTCACCGAAGACGATTTTGGTTAATACCTTTTCCGTCCGCTACTTCTAATGGCAGCTGTACGGACAATGTTTCTAGTACGCCTTTTTAAGGGCAGATGTACCGACGGCGTTTCTAGTCCGCCTTTTCTATAGGCAACTGTATCGACGGCGTTTTTTGTCCGCCCTTTTCAAGGGTAGCTGTACCGACGGCGTTTCTAGTCCGCCCTTTTCAAGGGCGGGGGACCGTCGTTAGACGGTGGTGGGTTGTCCCTAATTTCGGCTTTCCTTTCGTACCCTCCACCAGCTTCGCTGGTCCCCCTCCCTGGTCGCCAGTGAGGACTATCAAACGCATCATCGTCGCCAGGGAGGACACACGCCTGTGACTAAAGACTGACTAAGTCCGCCCTTGCAATAAAGTTAGCTGTACCGACAGCGTTTCTTGTCCGCCCTTTTCAAGGGCGGGGGACCGCCGTCAGGCGGTGGTGGGTTAGTCTACTTCTTCCCTAGATATTCCCGACGATTTTCAATCTCTTGATGTATTGCCAGCTTAACAGACTCAAACTCACGCCATATCTGCAAATTAGTGAACCTAACAATTTTCACTCCGTGAGCAGCAATCTCTGCTGTCCGTTTTGCATCATACTCCAAAGCAGCGGCTTCATAATGCTGGCTACCATCCAACTCTATACCTAGTTTTGCCGAGGCACAATAGAAATCCACGATATAGTTCCCAATGATTTTCTGGCGCAGGATTTTTACCGGATATTCTCGCAAAAAATCGAACCAAAGGTGACATTCTTCTTTTGTCATGTTTTTTCGCATATCTTTGGCTAATGATTTCAAGTGTTTTAATTTTTCATCGGGTGTTTTCATTTGTTCATCTCTAATTTTCGTTTCTAGTTTTCGTACCCATCAACAGCTACTTTTCGTACCCTCCACCAGCTTCGCTGGTCCCCCTCCCTGCACGCAGGGAGGACTATCAGACGCATCATCATCGCCATGGAGGACACACGCCTGCGACTGAAGACTGACTAAGTCCGCCCTTTCTAAGGGCGGGGGACCGCCGTCAGGCGGTGGTGGGTTAGACTGATGTTCACTCCACCGGTTTCGCAGGATCTCTTCTTGCGAAAACAAAATTTCTGTGCTAAAATTTCACTATGCAGCGAAGGCTGTTGACAGTCGGTTCCCCGAAAGGTGGTGGTCGCATGAGCTTGTACGAAAAGCTTTCAATTTTGATTGCTATTCTGACACTTTGCGCCACGGTTTATTTTAATGTGAACAAGTAATACTACTTGTCCCATAAAAGAGATGAAGCCGGCTATTTGCACTAGCCGGCTTCTTGCGATCTTCACAGGGAGCTGACACGCAAGAGTCAGCAGCCTTCGTTGTTTTTATATTATCACTAAATTATACTGTTTTCAAGTATAAAAAATCGGTAAAGGAGTACACACAAGGCGTACCCTCCACCAGCTTCGCTGGTCCCCCTCCCTGGACGCCAGGGAGGACACACCTTTGCAATACGATAGTGTTTCTAGTCCGCCCTTTTCAAGGGCGGGGGACCGTCGTCAGACGGTGGTGGGTTGTCCCTAATTTCGGTTTTCCTTTCGTACCCTCCACCAGCTTCGCTGGTCCCCCTCCCTGGTCGCCAGGGAGGACTATCAGACGCATCATCATCGCCAGGGAGGACTA
Source organism: Selenomonadaceae bacterium (assembly GCA_045616885.1). GTDB lineage: Bacteria > Bacillota > Negativicutes > Selenomonadales > Selenomonadaceae > RGIG250. The sequence continues at coordinate 7,820 of JAZLHS010000016.1, forward strand.
TCAAACGCATCATCGTCGCCAGGAAGGACAATTAAGCAGCACCACAATCGCGAGGGATGACATGAGCCGTGATTAGTCTAGATTCGTATCAGCAACAGCACCACGCCGATTGGCGAAGAAGGATTTCATCTGCTGGCGGCACTGTTCCTCCAGCACGCCGGCTCGTACCTGCAGCTTCGCTCCCAGTGCCGGATGGCCCGGTATATTGAGGATAGACTCCACCGCTCCCATGTGGCTGTCGGCGGCTCCGTAGACGAGACGCTTCAGGCGACTGTTGACGATTGCTCCGGCGCACATGGGGCATGGCTCCAGCGTGACATAGAGGGTGCAGTCGGTGAGCCGCCAGCTGCCCAGCAGCTCTGAGGCGCGACGGATGGCCAGTATCTCAGCGTGGGCGGTAGCGTCGGTAGTTTCCTCACATTCGTTGCGGGCAGCGGCGATGATGGTGCCGGTGTCGTCTACGATGACGGCTCCTACTGGTATCTCGCCGGCTTCGGCGGCTTCGTCGGCCAGCTCCAGTGCGATAGTCATGTTGGCTTCGTCGTTCAGACCGTCGTCCTGTGGGGTGGCGGGAGTGTTTCTCATGGTGTTATAGCCGTTGTCCTGCATGGGATTACCTCTATAGCAAAAAGGAGTGTGAAAAATGATTACTCATTTTTCACACTCCTTGCATTGTATACAATTTCGTAACTATTGCCTCCCCTCTAGGGGAGGTGGCCGAAGGCCGGAGGGGTGACAGGTTTGAAGCAGTATTTCTGCACCCCTCAGTCAGCTTCGCTGACAGCTCCCCTCAATGGGAGCCTAGTAGACGGAGTAGCAATTACCTCATCCGTCTCGCTTCGCGAGCCACCTTCCCCAAAGGGGAAGGTCTTTGAACGGATTAGCAGTTACCTCATCCGTCTCGCTTCGGCTGACGGATGAGGTTATTCTCTTTTAGGAAAGCAGTACCTTGTGGGATACGTTGACACGACCCTGACGGTCAATCTCGACGACCTTGACCTGAATCTCGTCGCCGACCTGTACTACGTCCTCGACGCGAGCGACGCGCTCCTTGGCCAGCTGGGAGATATGGCAGAGACCTTCCTTCCCCGGGAGGACTTCAACGAAGGCGCCGAAGTTCATGATGCGGGTTACGCGGCCCTTGTAGACAACGCCCACTTCTACATCACGGGTAAGCTCTTTAATCTTTGCAATGGCACGCTCAGAATCCTGAACATTGACAGCGGTAACGAGAACGGTGCCGTCGTCCTGAACATCAATCTGAGTGTTGGTCTCAGCGGTGAGGGCCTTTATCATCTTGCCGCCCGGTCCAATGACGTTGCGAATCTTGTCAACATCAATGTGAATCTCGGTGACCCGCGGAGCATACTTGGACAGTTCTTTGGACGGCTCGGAGATGCACTCCATCATCTTGCCCATGATGAAGGCGCGGCCGCGCTTTGCCTGCTCCAGTGCGGAGGAAAGGATGTCGCGGGTGATGCCGGCTATCTTGATATCCATCTGGATAGCGGTGATACCTTCGGAGGTACCGGCTACCTTGAAGTCCATATCGCCGAGGGCATCTTCCATGCCCTGAATGTCGGTGAGGATGGTGTAGTCTTCGCCGTCCTTGACGAGACCCATAGCGACACCGGATACGGGGCGCTTGATAGGAACGCCGGCATTCATGAGGGAGAGAGTGGAGCCGCAGACGGAACCCATAGAGCTGGAGCCGTTGGACTCGAGAACCTCAGAAACGAGGCGGAACATGTAGGGGAACTCCTCAGCGGAGGGGATAACCGGTACGAGAGCGCGCTCAGCCAGTGCGCCGTGACCGATTTCACGACGACCGGGGCCGCGGGAGGGACGAGCCTCGCCGACGCTGTAGCCCGGGAAGTTGTACTGGTGGATGTAGCGCTTGGTCTTCTCAGTGGTGAGGTCGTCAATGGTCTGCTCATCAGCCAGAGAGCCGAGAGTGGTGACGGTGAGAATCTGAGTCTGACCGCGGGTGAAGAGGCCGGTACCGTGGGTGCGGGGCAGGATGCCGACTTCGCAGCTTACGGGGCGTACTTCATCGAGAGCACGGCCGTCCGGACGAATCTTCTCGTGGGTAATCATGCGGCGGACGATGCCCTTCTCGATATCGTGGAGCAGCTGGGCAATCTCCTTTGCCTGATCAGGGTACTCGACCAGGAATTTCTCCATGGTCTCAGCGTTGATGGCGGCAATGTTTTCGTCGCGGTTCAGCTTGTCCGGGTTGCGGACGGCGGCGTCGAGGCGAGCCTCAGCGAAGTCACGGATAGCCTGCTCCATGTCGGCAGGTACCTCGAAGAGCTTCACTTCGCGCTTCTCCTTGCCCACCTGAGCAACGATACCACGCTGGAACTCAACGATGCGCTTGATTTCCTCATGACCGAAGAGGATGGATTCGAGGATTACTTCCTCCGGAAGCTCATTGGCACCGGCTTCAACCATCATGACGGCATCGTAGGAGCCGGCAATGGTGAGGTCGAGGTCGGACTTGGCCCGCTGCTCAACGGTGGGGTTGATGACGAACTGGCCGTCTACACGGCCGACCTTTACGCCGGCGATGGGGCCATTGAACGGAATATCGGATACGCCGAGGGCGCAGGATGCACCAATCATGGCGGCGATTTCCGGGGCGTTGTCCTGCTCTACGGAGAGGACGGTGGCGATGACATTTACATCATTGCGGAAGCCCTTCGGGAAAAGCGGACGAATGGGGCGGTCGATAAGACGAGCCCGCAGGATGCCGCTGTTGCCGGGACGGCCTTCGCGCTTGATGAAGCCGCCGGGAATCTTGCCTACGGCGTACATTTTTTCTTCATAGTCAACTGTAAGCGGGAAGAAGTCAACGCCTTCGCGCGGCTCCTTGGATGCTACAGCGCAGACCAGAACAACGGTCTCACCGTAGCGGACGAGAACGGCGCCGTTCGACTGCTTTGCCAGCTTGCCATGCTCGATGACAAAGGGACGACCGCCTACTTCCATCTGAAAAGTGTTCATTTTAATTAATCCTCCTAAACCCTTCCACTGTCTCATTCCTGCAGGGATAAGCCCTGCGCATAATGTAAAGAAGCGGGGAATATACCCCGCTTCCGGATAACGATATTACTTGCGAAGACCGAGCTTGGCAATGAGGGCACGATAGCGCTCGAGGTCCTTCTTCTGAAGGTATGCGAGCAGACGACGACGATGACCAACCATCTTCAGCAGACCGCGACGGGAAGCGAAGTCCTTCTTGAAGACGCGGAGATGGTCGGTGAGCTGGGTGATGCGCTTGGTGAGAAGAGCAACCTGTACTTCCGGAGAGCCGGTGTCACCTTCGTGCTGTGCAAACTCTTTGCAAATTGCGGATTTTTCTTCGTTGGTAAGCATTGGATAATTCCTCCTGTAAATAAATCTGCCGTCAACCGGGGGTGCGTCGGAGTGTCGCACTCTCAGCTGCGGTACACAATACGCCGACATTCGTCGGCACAACTTCAGGTATTATAGCACAGGGCTGATGCTCTGTAAACAAAAATTTTTGTAGCAGTTGGGCTTCGATTAAGTTATAATTTTTTAAAAAGTATAATGGGGTGCCTACGGGCGACCCCTACAGTATTTTAAACGTAATGAAGCCTCCCCTCTAGGGGAGGTGGCCGAAGGCCGGAGGGGTGACAGGTTTGAAGCGGTCTTTCTGCACCCCTCAGTCAGCTTCGCTGACAGCTCCCCTCAATGGGAGCCTATTAGATGTAGCCGCCGTTATCCCAATCGCCTGCGGGCGACACCTACGATAATCCTCAGCGTAAAAAGTAGGGGCTTGCCGTAAGGAAGCCTCCTCAACACTTGTCCTCCCTGCGTGCAGGGAGGGGGACCATGCGTAGCATGGTGGAGGGTTCGCTAGCGGCTGTCCGAATCTCCGACATTTGACTAACCCACCACCGCCTAACGGCGGTCCCCCGCCCTTGAAAAGGGCGGACATTACCCCTCCCACCTCGCTACGCGGGATGGTTCAGCGGGTCGCCTGTGGGCACCCTATAGCAACTTTGAAAGGAACACCATGACATCCTTTATTATAAAGATATTCGGCATTGTTCAGGGCGTCGGCTTCCGTCCCTTTGTTGCCAGACTGGCCCGGGAGATGGAGCTCACCGGCTCCGTCTGCAACAAAGGCTCCTATGTAGAAATCGCCGTCAAGTGCAGCCCGGAGCAGCGGGACACTTTTCTCCGCCGACTGAGGGCCACCGCCCCGGAGCGCGCCGCCATTCTGAAGGTCGCTGTTCGCAC
>JAZLHS010000017.1:0-3164 GCA_045616885.1 Selenomonadaceae bacterium
GATGCTCGGGCACCTCCCCTAGAGGGGAGGCTATTAGACCGATTAGGAGTTACCCCTCCGCTTCGCTACGCTCAGCACCTCCCCTAATATAGGGGAGACAATGTAGAGGGCTCGGGCACCTCCCCTAAAATAGGGGAGACAATATATGGCGCCTTTAGGCAGAGGTACCTTCTATGTTCTCTTGAACATCAGGGCGAGAGCGTCACGGTCGAAGCGGAGTATTGTCGGTCTGCCGTGGGGGCAGGTGTAGGGACGATTCGTCCGAGCCAGCTCCTCGATGATGAGCTGCATCTGCTTCACCGTCAGCTCGTCTCCCTGCCTGATAGCACTGTGACAGGCTGTCGTCGCCAGACAGTGATGGCGCAGGTTGGCGGTAGTGACATTCTTCTGCTCGGTGACGCTCATCAGTATCTGCCGTATGGTGTCGACTGCTTCACTGACGGGAATATCTGCCGGCACCGCTGTCAGGCGAAACTGATACTCCCCGCAGGGCTCCAGATAAAAGCCGAACTGATTCAGCAGCTCCTGCTCATCGGTGATAAGCTGGCTCTCTGCCGGAGGGAAGTCCAAAATCTGATGTAGCACCAATCCCTGCGAGGGTATATTCTCACTCATGGCGCAAAGCCGGTCATAGAGGATGCGCTCGTGGGCAGCGTGCTGGTCAACTATGAAGAGGCCGGTCTCGTCTCTGGCCACGATATAGCAGCGGGCTATCTGTCCCAGTGCCTCCGGCACCACATCTCCCGCCAGCGGGTCATGACCCGGGAGAATCGGTCTGCCTGCCTGCCCTTCTGCGGCGACAGGCGCACTGTCACCATATTCATCATAGCTGACAGCCCCATAATCTTCGCCGTCAGTTTCCTGTATCGTATCCGCCGTCTGCATTTCCCGGCGCAGCTCGTCCCGATAGTCATCGGCGAGATGCACCTGTCCGTTCTCTCCCTGAATGATATCCCGCGCTTCCCGGAAGCTCTCCAAATCGGCTTCCGTCACTGCCGGTCTCTCTGCGCCGAAGGTCAGGCGACCCTGACTGTATCCAGAAAGATTTCCTGCCGGTACAGTAGCTGCCTCCTGCTCATAGTCAGCCCCGCCGGTGACATAGCGGCGCTCTACATGCTCTATGCTGGCCGCTACCTGATTGAGGTTCTGCCCCGCCGGACGAATGGCGTCCACAATCGCCTTGTAGACGGCTCGGAACAGTCGTCCCTCGTCCTCGAATTTTACCTCCGCCTTTTGCGGATGAACATTTACATCCACCGATCGGGGATTGACCCGGATATCAAGGACAGCCAGCGGATAGCCGCTGTTTGGCACCAGTGAGCGATAGGCATTGTCCAGTGCCTTTGCCAGAGATTTGCTGGAAATGATGCGGCCATTGACAAAGAATGTCTGCCAGCCCCGGCTGCTTCTCAGCATTGAGGGCTTCGACACATAGCCGCCGATAGTAACATCCGTATCTGTGAAGTTCAGCTTCAGCAGCGACTCCGCCGCCTGCTGGCCGTAGAGAGCCCGGATAGTCTCCACCATATCGTCGCTGCCGGGAGTGGCAATGACCGGGCGATTGTTGCTGATATACTTGAAGGCAATGCCGGGATTGGCCAGTGCCAGCTTTGTAACAGCATCACTTATCTTCTGCCCCTCGGTGTGAGGTGTCTTAAGAAATTTCTTGCGGGCGGGGGTGTTGAAAAACAGGTCCTCCACCTTGATTGTCGTCCCCGGCGCACAACCGGTCTCGGATATTTCCGTATCCCGGCCGCCGGTTATCTCGATGGCCGTTCCCAGCTCATCTGCCTGACGACGGGTCTTCAGGGAGAAGCGGGACACGGAGGCGATAGTCGGCAGCGCCTCACCCCGGAAGCCCATCGTCCCTATCGTCTGCAGGTCTTCTACCGAGCGAATTTTGCTGGTAGCGTGGCGCATTATGGCCAAGCGGGCATTTTCCGGCGACATTCCGCAGCCGTCATCGGTCACTCGGATGAAGGAAGTACCGCCGGCCATAGTCTCTATCTCGATGCGATTTGCTCCGGCATCAATGGCATTTTCCGCCAATTCCTTCACGACCGAGGCTGGGCGCTCTACGACCTCACCGGCCGCTATTTTGTTTATGGTGGTATCGTCCAGTACCTGAACGGATATGGTATTTACATCTGGTTTCATTCTTACTTACCTTATGGCTACTGTTTCTTCGCTTCCTCCTGAAGCTTGTAGAGGGCGTTCATTGCCTCCAGCGGGGTCATGGTCATGATGTCCATGGCCAGCAGCTCGTCTCTGAGGGCGTCTGTAAACAGCGACCCCATGAAGTCCATGCTGTCGGCCTTTTCCTCGATCGCCGGGACACTATCCGCCGACCCACCGATGCGGCAGACCGGGTTCATGGCATTGCTTTCCAGTCCCTCCAGTATCTTCTCCGCCCGTCCTGTGACGGACTTCGGCAGTCCGGCCAGCCGTGCGACATGAATACCATAGGACTTGTCCGCCGCCCCATTGATGATACGGCGCAGGAAATCTACCCGACTGCCCCGCTCCTTCACGGCTACGCAGGCATTCACTATCTTCCCTTCCCCGCTGTCCCCCAGCTCTGTCAGCTCGTGATAGTGGGTGGCAAAGAGAGTCTTGGCGTGCACCTTGTCCCGGATATGCTCGATTACCGCCCGGGCAATGCTCATGCCATCGTAGGTGCTAGTGCCGCGGCCAATCTCATCGAGAATGACGAGACTGCGGCCGGTGGCGTACTTCAGGATGTGGGCGACCTCGTTCATCTCTACCATGAAGGTACTCTGCCCGCTGGCCAGGTCGTCGCTGGCCCCGATGCGGGTGAATATCCGGTCGACCGGAGAAACCTTAGCCTCGCGAGCCGGCACGAAGCTGCCTGCCTGCGCCATCAGGGTGATGATTGCCACCTGCCGCATATAGGTGGACTTACCGGCCATATTTGGGCCGGTGATGATGACTATCTCACGGCTGTCATGGTCAAGAGCCGTATCGTTGGGGACGAAGAGCTCCCTTTCCAGCAGTCTCTCTACCAGAGGATGACGGCCGTCGGTAATGACGATGGCTCCATCATCAGAGATCCGCGGGCGGACATAGTTGTACTCCGCCGCCGCAATCGCCAGCGAGGTGAGCGCATCTACCGAAGTCGGATCGTAGCCATGTCGTTCTGTGGG
>JAZLHS010000018.1:0-5674 GCA_045616885.1 Selenomonadaceae bacterium
TCCATAATTCTTTCCTTTAATATATTCAATCGTATGCCTTATCAGTTCTATCAGATAATTATCATAAGAATACTCCCGCTGAGAATAACAGATGTTCCCAACAAATGGCGTATTCTTTTTAATATGCTCTGAAACGTTTATTGCTCCTCTTACATTCTCATCATTATAATTCTTTCTGATGTATGTCTTAAACAGACCTTTTCGTACTGCTTGCTTCAGGAATCTTGGAAACAGGAATAATAACAAGTTAAACAATCTATCTTCCTGATTTGCATTTGTTTCAAAATTAATAAAACTTGGAAAATTTAAGACTCTTTCAAGCAAATACTGAAAGAATAAATCTCTTTCGCCTTTGCTAAATCTAGACTCTATTACTAACCGCTCATCTTCAACTCCAAGAAATCCCATTACATTTCCAGAAACATACGAATCGTTATGGCTCTGAATAATCATCTGCTCTTTAGCCAAATCTTCAGCATCAGCAACCCCCTCTGGAAAAACAAAAACACCTTCACATTCTAACTGAGCTAATGTTTTATCAGCAACACGATTGATTACCGATTTAACCTCAAAGAAATCGTCTTTATTTCTATACTGATTATCCTTAATCTTGAGTTGCCTCATCAGCATCACCTTCGTTTATGTTCTTATATCCGTATGCCCTTGCAAATTTCTTCATACGCTCTCCTTCATCGTTTAACCCACGAACATACTCCTGCAGCAGTGGCCGTAAATAATCTGTCCATAATTCATCAAATCCTATATTCTTAAGTTTTAAGAAATAAGACGCTCCTATTTGATAGTTTTCATTCAAATCAGGAACTTTAATAATTTCAGCATTCAACTTATCCATACGAACAATAGCTTCACGCTTTAACTCTTCGTTATCCAAAGATTCCAAAATATCTTGCGTGTCCTCTGCTCTAATTTCAACAAATCTGAATCTTCTACGCATGGCAAAATCAAAGCTATCGACAGAACGGTCAATGTCATTCATTGTTCCTATAATATACACATTTTCGGGGATGTAAAATTTATAATTTGGATCGATATGCATATTAGAATATTGCGTTGCGACTTCTCCAGCTTTCCCTCTATACCCCGGATCTATTGTGAAGAACAACTCTCCCAATATTTTCGATATTTCTCCTCGGTTAATCTCATCTATAATAAATATGTATTTCTTCTGAGCTTCTGGATTTGCCGATATCTTATAACTCGATTTGCTATATTCCTTTATAGCCTTATAAATAACAAAATCATAAGAATACCCCTGTGTAGAAAACTGTTTTCCAAAGAAATTCGTAATATCACTTATCTTTTCAAAGGTTACATCAGACTCTAACATCCTTTGTATCTCTTCAATATTAAGGTTCAACTTATTAACGGATGCGTTGCCCGGAATAGAAAGTTCAATATGCTTGTCATCCACATCTGTTATTGTAAATTCATTACCCTTTACGGTTTTGAACTTATCCTCACCAAAGTCTATATTAGCGAAAAACTCTGTCATAGCAGTTTTTGCAGATATCTCTTGCTCAACAGCCTTCTTTGATTTTTGAGAATCTTCAAAATTTCTTCTTGCTTTATCAACGAATCTCTTAAAAATACCGTCCTGTAATTCAAATCCAATGGTGCCATCTTCATTCATTCTTGGACGAAGACCCTCAACAAAATCTGAGTAATCGTAACTTGGATGAAACTGTACAAACTCAATTTGTTTCTTCTGTTCATCTGACAAATCTGTATATTTGTCCGTATAACCATCACTGATGATATCTGCTGCAATTTCCTTTGCCAAGAAAGATTTACCTGTACCGGGCGCACCTCTAAAAATAACATTCTTTGACTCTAATAAAATTTTAGAGTAAGGATTCTTACATCCTTCAGCGGACTTTTTCTCTTCTTCTACCACAAGAGCATCGGTCTTTGCCTGCGATGTTTCTTGTTCAGTCTTTTCACGATATATCAGGATAAACTTATCCCCTTCATTTCCAAATCGTCTTAAACACTCCTTCACAAAGAGAAGTGTAGAGAATACATTCCAAGAGTAGATAACAAATTGAGGACCATTTTCTCTCTGATATGTTAAATGCTCCATTGAATTTCTATATTTCAGAAACTCGTCTACTGTTGAAAAGATACCACAAATAGTTTCGCGATTCGGCTCGTATTTGCAAATAGGAAAATTATGCCTATCATAATCTGATAGACTAACGATGTTACTTTCATAAACCTGACAGGCTAACCTTGGCAATGTCTGATTTGTATTTCTTCTCTCACCCTTATTGTATTTTCTACGAACAACATCCCCGTTTGCCGGAACATAATAAGCATCAATAGGTCTGTAATTATCTCCTAAACCAAGATTGTCCATAGTAAATCTATCATCAGTCGATACCACTTCGTTTGCAGTAATTGTTATTTCAAATTTTTCCTGCTTTGATTCAATAATATAACCTCTGTTTTCAAAGTAATTCTTCGCTTCTACAGCATTAAAACCGGTTGTCACAATATCTCCACCATTAACAATATGATTAGCAACAGCAACAACATACTTAGGTGGATATTGTTTTCCATTTTCAGTAATTAAAACATACTGTGTACTCTTATTCTTATCTGGAACTCCATGCTCATCAATATACCTTATTGCATCCGCTATACTTTGTTCATTAATTTTAGGTATCGCCATAATGCTTTCTCCTATCACATAAAACCATAAATCATTTTGTTAAATATAAAAATTAGGGCAAATAAATCTTATCCTAAAAGACTAACTCATTATCCATTTCTGGCACCATATAGGCTCATTAACCATCCATTACCATACTAGCCATATATTTTCTCAAACAACGCCGGAGCTAAATACAACGGCCAAAGCTCTGTCATTGCTTCTTTTGCGATATCCTTCTGTGACAGGAGCCACCGTCTTCCGACAACCTTCTCATATTTTTCACAAAAGGCATCTATAGATTTATGGTTACGGACACTGGATGACTTTACCTCTACAGGTATGACCTTGTTCTTCTGCAACAGCAAGAAGTCTATTTCAAATGAATGCGTACTATCCTTCTTTCTCCATGAATGATAGTATAGGTTTTTTCCCGCCGCTGTAATAGCCTGTGCAATAGCATTCTCGTAGAGATAGCCCAGATTGGCTTCCAGCTTATCGCTCAGCATTTTGGCGTATATCTCGTTTTCAAATCCGCCATCAAGAGATAGCATGAGCGTGATAAAAAGTCCGGTGTCTGCCAGATAGAGCTTAAAAGAATTCAGCTTCTTTGCCTGTGCTAAACCAACACCCGGCTCGGATGTATCGTAGCAAGCCAGCACCGTTTTGGAATCCAAAAGGTCAAACAGCCGCTCCTCGTCCTTTGAGGTTATCCTTTTGTTTAACACTGTTGACATGCCAAAGCGCTTTCTTCCCATTGCCAGCTGGCTCGGTATAGCCTCAAACAGTGCTGACACTCTGCCACTTGGGTCTATCTTTCGGAAATCATTTTTGTACAGCTCTATTATTTCCCTCTTTACTTCATCTATTTCGGCAAAGTTCTTACCTTCTACATACGCTTCTACCGCCTGAGGCATACCGCCTACTGCCATGTATATACGATAGTTTCGCATTAGTGTGCGGTTGACACCTGCTCCCAAAGGCTGTCCAGTCTCGACAAGCTGACGAAGCAGATCCATACTGCCCTTTCCAGTTGCCCACATAAATTCTTCATAATCCATAGGCAGCACATCAATCCGATGCTCTTCAGAAGGTATTAGTATGTCCTTGACATTCTTCTTTATGCTGATAAGAGAACCGGTTTCTATATAGAAATACCGCCCATCCTTCACCAGATGCTTTATAGCCTGACGAGCCTTCGGGCAGAACTGTATCTCATCAAATACTATGACCGACTCTCCATTATATAGCGTACATTCAGTCACAGCCTGGAGCCGACGCAAAAAGAGGTCTATATTGCCAATATCATCAAACACTTCCATCAAATCTGCCGAAGCAGTTGAAAAGTCAATAAGTATATATGACCGAAATTCCTGACGAGCGAAAGCTTCTGCTATGGTACTCTTTCCGACTCGGCGAGCCCCCTGCAGCAGTGCTGCGTACTTTCTCCCATATTTCTCTTTCCACTCAAGCAGTCTATCATACGCTTTTCGCCTGAACATAATCCCACCTCCAACCGCTATATTATCATCGCGGTGCAGAAATTTCAACATCGCAAGGCGCAAAAAGTGCAGATATTTCAATATGTTTTACGCTTAAAAGTGCAGATATTTCAACATCAGCCCATGTCATTGCACTCTCGTCTTAAACATTGCCATACTTCTCCTCTCAACACAATCATTTTGTAAAAAAAGGATGCCCCCAAACTGAGGACATCCTATAGAAGCATATATTAATTCTTAAGATTGTTTCCCCGACTCTGGGGACTGATTACACATTTTCCCGCTTGCCGGTAAGATACCCATCGACTGCCTCAACGACCTGCTTCGCCTGCTTTACCGCATGGACGACAGTCTTGGAGCCGCTGACTACATCGCCGCAGGAGAATACACCCTCACGGGTGGTACAGCCATGCTCGTCTACACGGATTAGGCCGCTTTTTTCTACCGTCTCGATGCCCTTGGTTGAATTTACAATCTTATTCTTCGGTCCCTGACTTACAGCTATGATGGTGCTGTCAGCCGGATAGAGCTTCGGCTCGCCGTGACCGATTATATTTCCTTCCTCATCGAAATAATTCTCGTAGAGCATGGGCCCCTTTGTAGTCAGCTCCGCAATGCCATACCCGTAGTGAATATCAACGCCATCAGAAAGAGTATAGTCTATCTCACGCTGGCTGGCTGCCAGCTTTTTACGGCGGGCGTACATATCTACAAAGCGGCTTCCCTTACGGATAATAGTCCGAGCAGCATCCATTGCGGAGTTGCCGGCACCGATGACAGCCACCCGCTCGCCCAAGTCAAAGATGTCGGGATTTTGCAGATAATTGACAGCATAGTGGACATTTCCAAGTGTCTCTCCCTTTACCCCCAGACGATGCGGACGCCATACACCGGTACCTATAACCACAGCACCATACCCATCAGCGAAAAGATCATCAATATTCAGCGCTCCACCGATGGTAACATGACGGCGAATATTGATACCAAGAAGGTGTAGCTTTTTCTCATAGCGGTTGAGGATAGACTTCGGCAGACGGAAATCAGGAATGCCATAGCGAAGCATACCGCCGATATAACTCTTACGCTCAAAGATTGTAACACCATAGCCGCGCTGTGCCAGCTTCACAGCGACGGTCAGACCGGCCGGACCGGCACCGATGACGGCAACACTTTGTCCTTTGTCTTCCCCGCGGGTAACAACAGCACGGTCAAGATACGAATCGGAAATATAGCTCTCTATACTGGAAATCTGTACCGGAGTACCCTTGATGCCCTGCACGCAATGCCCTTCGCACTGAGCCTCATGGTCACAGACAAGAGCGCAAAAGACACTGAGCGGATTGTTCTCAAAAAGCATCTCACCGGCACCTGCCGGATTGCCATCAAGGAACAGATGAATCATCTCCGGAATATTGGTCGCAATGGGACATCCCTGAGTTCTGCATAGCGGCTTCTTACACTGCAGACAGCGGCGTGCTTCGTTAATAACATGTAATGCCAT
>JAZLHS010000019.1:0-10866 GCA_045616885.1 Selenomonadaceae bacterium
GATTATTCAGAAGATGATGGAGGGTGTAATCAGCACTTTGCTCGCCAGTTGTCAATATCTCCCCGCAGGCGCTTTGCAAGCTCTTCGTCAAACATCACCGGCTCCGTATAGGAGTCGGGATTTTTTTTGTATTCAAGCCAGGTAGCCATCGCCTTTTCACCGTAGGCTACCGCCAGCTGAGTATCGCCGGTGGCGAGGACAGCCAGCGCTCTGTCCGCCCAGAATTCCGGTACCTCAGGGAAGAGCAATGTAGCAGTCTCCGTAGTCTTCAGCCGTGCCTCTATGCGATTGGGGAAATGATTGAGACAGCGGATAAGGACCCGCGCACTGCGGGAACTGAACATGCCGTCGCGAGCCAGCTCGGGAATGGAGCGGCGAACATCAAGGTCGGCTTCGGCGAAGTTCATAGCCGCCTCGTAGTCATTGAGACCTTCGTAGGTCTCGGCAAAATATCCGTACAGTTGCCAAGCCAGCAGTTCGGCCAGCTGTACACTCTTGGTGTCACCGGCGGCCTCTGCTTCGTCTCTGTCCTTCTGACAGGCGGCCAGCCGGTCGTTGAGGATGGCGAGATTTCGCCGGGCTTTCTTTTCATTGATGCCGCTGCGATAGCCGGTGTGGATTATCAGCAGTTCGTTGGCGGTAATAGTGGCCGTCCGCGGAGAGTTTCCGTCAGGCAGCAGGGGAGTCTCGTGAATGGCTCCGTCGTAGCGGATACCGGCGGAGGTGCGGAGGAGTCGGCTGCCGAAGCTGCGAAGCAGCAGGGGAGAATTCGCAGCCGAACCGTCCACATTGTCAATGGCTACGGCAATAAGGTCGATGGGGGCATCGGTTGCTTTGATTGCCAATTCCGGAAGATTTTTTCTGGTGCGGGGCGAGAAGAATTCATCCGCATCGAGGAAGATTATCCAGTCGGAATCGGGGGCGCAGTCATCCACTAAATCGAGAGCGAAATTCCTTGCGGCGGCAAAGTCATCGCACCATGGAAAAAAGCGGACGGTGAGTCCGGTATCCCGCTTTGAGAAGTGGCTTAGCTCGGAGGCAAAATCCTTGAGCATGGAATCAACTGCGTCGTTCTTCTCGGTCACGACGACGAAGATGTCATCGACAAAGTCTTTGACGCTGTCCAGAGAGAGGTGAAGCTCATCCGCTTCGTCTTTCACCAGATAACAGGCCACGAGCCGTGGCGGGGAATTCTTGACGGACTGGAATTGATTGGCCATAGCGTTTACCTCAAAAAATTATGGACTGCGGTATTACAGTCTGACAGAAACACGCTTGCGCTCAGTTATTCACACAGCGGTACTAAGCTCCTGCTTCATATGCTTACTTGCAGGTCGCCAAGTACCGACGCAGATAAACGGTTTTCTTACAGACATTTTTCTTCGCAACTATTACAGAGGAAAGGGCCTGTGAAAAAATGAATGCTCATTTTTTCACAGTCCCTTTTTATATTGCGTTCAAACCTCCATGATAATAGGCAGTATCATGGGGCGGCGGCGGGTCTTTTCGTACAGGTATCGACTGAGTGCATCACGGATACCGGACTTGATGGCAGACCATTCGACATTTCTGCCGTCGAGGCAGCGGTCAAGAGCCGTCTCTACCCGGACTCTGGCCTCCTCCATCAGCTCCTCGGACTCTCTCACATAGACGAAGCCTCTGGACACGATATCCGGGCCGGCTACTACCTCTCCGGACTCTCCATCCATAGTCAGCACCACGATGATGATGCCGTCCTGAGACAGCTGCCGACGATCCCGCAGGACGATGTTGCCTACATCGCCTACACCCAGACCATCGATGAGGACACGGCCGGCAGTAACCTTGCCGCCGAAGCCTGCTCCATCCTTGGTGAATTCGATTATCTGTCCGTTCTCTCCGATAAACACATTTTCTTTCGGCATACCCAGCGACTGCGCCAGCTTCGCATGAGTAACGAGGTGGCGGTATTCGCCGTGAACCGGGATGAAGTACTTGGGTCGCACCAGATTGTGCATGAGCTTCAGCTCTTCCTGACTGGCGTGACCGGACACATGGACGCCCTCGCCCTTGCCGTAGATGACATTTGCTCCCAGCTTCATGAGGTTGTCAATGGTGCGGGACACCAGCTTTTCATTGCCGGGAATGGGGCTGGCCGAAATGACGATGGTATCGCCCGGGTCAATAGTGACCTTGCGATGGTCACTGTTGGCCATGCGCGTGAGGGCAGACATAGGCTCGCCCTGACTGCCTGTAGTGACGATGACCAGCTGCTCCGGAGTATAGCGGTTTATCTCGTCGATGTCGATTATCGTTCCTTCCGGTGCATTGATATAGCCAAGCTCCAACGATATACCGACGACATTTACCATGCTGCGGCCGAGGACTGCGACCTTGCGCTTGTAGGCGACAGCTGTATCAATTACCTGCTGAATGCGGTGAACATTCGAGGAGAAGGTAGCGACAATGATTCTCTTGCGGGCGTTGTGGAATGCCTTTTCAAATGCCGCACCGACTGTCTTTTCGCTGGGGGTATGGCCGTCGCGCTCTGCATTGGTGCTGTCGGCCATCATGACCAGTACGCCCTTGTTGCCCAAATCGGAGAAGCGGCGGAAATCGGTCATATTTCCATCAATAGGGGTATAGTCCAGCTTGAAGTCGCCGGTATGGACAATCATTCCCATCGGAGTCTTGATGGCGAAACCGACAGCATCGGGAATGCTGTGGTTGACTCGAATAAATCCTACATTAAAGCAGCCGGCATTTACGCTTTCGCCGGCAGATATCGCCTTCAAATTTCCGCTGTCTACCCCGTTTTCCTTCAGACGCCCCTCCAGAATACCGAGGGTCAGTCTGGTGCCGTACACCGGCACGCTAAGCTGTCTCAATACATAGGGCAGTGCCCCGATATGGTCCTCGTGACCATGAGTCAGGAATATCGCCTTCAGCTTGTCCTGATTTTCAATCAAGTATGTAATGTCCGGGATAACCAGGTCGATACCCAGCATGTCCTCGTCCGGGAACATCAGACCGGCGTCGATGAGAATCATTTCGTCGTCATAGCGGATGACGGTCATATTCTTGCCGATTTCTCCCAGACCGCCAAGGGGAATTATCTGCAGCTTTGATTGTTTTGCCAAAATTACACCTCCGTTTTCTGTAATGATTGTCGAGACAAATGAAAATAATCCCCTCGTTTGAACGTCTGAATGGTACACAAAAAGACGCCCCTACGGGTGAATCATGATTCTGTTCCGCTGGCAGGAAAGGCGCATATTCCGAGCCAACCTTTCTGCATAGCGAATTTTAAAGAAACACTGAATTGTCTGCCGTACAAATCACTATCGTTCTCATTATAAGGCCACAGCGCGGGGATGTAAAGAGAATATTTCACACTAAATTACTGTTTGTCTCGATTTGCCGGCGATTGACTATTCCGGTACGGCGACATATAATTCGTAAAAAGGCGGTGTTATTCATGAACATCATAGAACGCTCATGGGAATGCGGTCTGCCGGAATATCTCCAGCACGATTTGGATGCATACAAAAAGGGCTTAAAGGAAAAGTCTTCCTTGCTGGATTGCCTGTGGGGAGAGCTCTATGGAAGTATAAACTGGGCCGAAATCAGTGAAGGCTGTATTTCCCACGAACACGCTCAATATCTGCGCGACAAATATTTGTAAAGTGAGGTGAGACAAAATGGATTTTTCTGCTTGCAAACGGATTCCAATGAAGGCTTACAGCGGAGCCAACGGAAAGAAAATTGCAGTAGAATATGAAGGAAAGCAGTACATGTTAAAATTCCCTCCATCAGGGAGAAACAAACCTACTGATCTTTCATATACAAACAGTTGCTTTTCCGAACATATCGGCAGCACGATATTCAATATGGTAGGTATCAAGGCACAGCGGACACTACTGGGAACATTTCGAATCGGTGGCAAGGAAAAAATCGTTTGTGCTTGTGAAGACTTTACTGCAGATGGAAGTGTGCTCTACGATTTCTGCTCTATAAAAAATACTATTATCGATTCTGAGCATGAAGGTGCTGGCACAGAGTTGTCAGATCTATTGGAAACAATAGAAAAACAGCAATTTGTTAATCCTGCCAATTTATTGAAACACTTCTGGAATGTATTCATCATTGATGCACTTCTGGGAAATTTCGACAGGCATAATGGAAATTGGGGTTTTCTGTATCATCCAGCTTTGTCCAGATCCGAAATCGCCCCTGTCTTCGACTGCGGAAGCTGCTTACTACCACAAGCCGACTCAAAAGTGATGGAAAAAATAATCACAAATGAGGATGAATTAAATGCACGGATTTTCACCTTCCCTACTTCTGCAATACATCATAACGGTCGTAAAATAAACTACTATAATTTTTTGACAACAACCGAAGACGTTGATTGCCTGAATGCTATGAAGCGAATGCTTTCAAAAATTAATCTCAAGGATATCGATTCTTTTATAAACAATGAGGATTATCTGACCTTGGAGCAAAAGCTATTTTACAAATACTATATCGCGCAGAGATATGAGAAGCTGCTGATTTGCGCGATAAACAAGAATCCAGCAGTACAAGCACAAACTTGAAATGAAAAGCACCGGCCACGGCCGGTGCTTTTCATTTCCGATTGACTAACTAGAATGGTTATGCCAAATTTCTCAAATATTCCGCTTTTTGTAAATAATAATGGTCAGCTGCACTTATTACAGCTTTTCCCACTCAGCTTCCTTGAAGCCAACAAGCACCGTTTCGCCAGCCACCAATATTGGTCTCTTGACGAGCATGCCGTTAGTCGCCAGCAGCTTTATCTGCTCATCCTCTGTCATTTCCTTCAGTTTATCTTTGATTCCCATCTGGCGATACAGCTGGCCGCTTGTGTTGAAGAAGTTCTTTATCGGCTTGCCGCTCTTGCTTATCCAGGTACGCAGCTCCTCCTCAGAAGGATTGTCCTCCGCGATATTCCTGACCGCAAAATTCTTGTCCTTGCTCTGCAAAAACACCTGCGCTTTTTTGCAGGTGGAGCACTTGGGATAACACACGAAAAGCATTTCCATAGCCTGACCTTCTTTCTCCTGAAATATTACAGTAGTTTCTATATGGTATGATTGTACCACAAAAAACATTGTTGTCACAGACAAATGCAGATTGTACAAGCTATCAAATTGCTTTATAATGTACTATACTGCATATTGATTGGGAGGTTGCAAAAATCACAATGGAATCGACTTTAGAAAAGCTCTTTAAGTTTAAGGCCGCAGGAACAGACCTGCGAACAGAAACGCTCGCCGGTCTGACCACCTTTATGACGATGGCCTACATTCTGGCGGTAAATCCATCCATCCTGAAGATATCCGGTATGGATCCGACAGCGGTAATGATTGCCACTGCAATCTCTGCGTGTCTAGGCACTCTGCTGATGGCATTCCTGTCCAATTATCCCTTTGCTCAGGCTCCGGCGATGGGTCTGAATGCTTTCTTTGCCTTTACGGTCTGCGGACAGATGGGCTACGACTGGCGGGTTGCTCTGCTGGCTGTATTCGTCGAGGGCCTTATCTTTATACTACTTACCCTCACGAATGTGCGTGAGGCGATATTCAATGCCATCCCCATCAACATAAAGTTGTCTGTGTCGGCCGGTATCGGTCTTTTCATTGCTTTCATCGGTCTGAAGAATGCCTGTGTCATCGTGGATAATCCGGCCACCTTCGTTTCCCTGCAGGCTTTTCGCAGCAATATCCATACTGCTGGCATTGCCGCTATTCTTTGTCTCATAGGTGTCATACTCATTGGCGTAATGATGAAAAAAAATGTCATGGGCGCTATGCTCATCGGTGTATTAGCCACCTGGATTTTGGGCATGGGCTGCGAGGCAGCGGGCATATACATCCCTGATCCGAAGGCCGGCTTCTACAGTACTTTCCCCAGGCAGCTCATCAGCTTCGATTTTTCTCCGCTGGGCAATACTCTTGGTCAATGCTTCTCGGCGGATATGAGCAGCATCCATATATTGGAGTTCATGGTAATAGTGGCTTCTTTCCTGTTCGTAGACCTTTTCGATACGCTGGGGACTGTAATCGGTGTTGCCAGTAAGGCAGGCTTCCTTGACGAGGATGGTCATCTGCCCAGAGTCTCCAATGTACTCCTCTCTGACGCTGTAGCCACGACAGCCGGTGCTGTCCTCGGTACCAGCACCGTATCAACCTATGTAGAGTCCGCTGCCGGTGTCAGCTCCGGCGGCCGTACCGGTATGACTTCTCTTGTCACTGCCGGCATGTTCGTTCTTTCCATGGTCTTTGCCCCGCTGTTCTTATCAATTCCGGCCTTCGCCGTAGCTCCTGCTCTGATAGTCACCGGTTTCCTCATGATGCAGGTAATAACCCACATCGAGTTTATCGATTTCACCGAGGGTCTGCCGTCTTTCCTGTGCCTTCTGTTCATGCCCCTATGCTACAGTATTGCCGATGGTATTGCTGTAGGTATCATTTCTTGGGTATTCATCAATGTTCTGGCCGGCAATCAAAAGGAAAAGAAAATCAATGCGCTGTTGTATCTGATAACAGCCTTCCTGCTCAGCAAGTACATCTTTATGTAATAAACTGATTTCCTACTGGGGTATGGCGTTGTCCATACCCCTATTTTATTTCCCGATTTAACAGGAATTGGTAATTCTGCAGCGAAATATACGTATATATAGTTAACGTTATTTTGTCAGGTGATACTGACAGAAAGGAGTGATTTTCATGCGAAAGCAAGTGTTGATCGTGGGCGGCGTCGGGGCCGGTATGAAGACTGCTACCAGACTTCGCCGTCTCTCTCCGGATACGGACATAGTCGTCCTGGAGCGGGGCGCCGATGTGAGCTACAGTGCCTGTGGCTTCCCCTACTATGCCAGCGACGATGTCCCGGACTACAAGTCTCTGGATCACACGCCTCAGGGCGTACTGAGAGACTCGGTTTACTTCGCCGCCGTAAAGGGCATCACCGTCCTCACGGGACACGAAGTGACCGCCGTCAATCCATCAGCCAAGACTGTGACGGTGACTGCCGACGGCAGCACAAAGGAAATGGTCTATGACCGTCTGGTGCTGACCACCGGCTCAACGCCGGTAAAGCTTCCCCTGCCGGGAGCTGAGCTAAAGGGAATCCACAATTTCTGGTTCCCCGCCGAGGTCAAGGCCGTAAAGCAGGAGATATCTGCTGAGGGCGTGAAGAATGCTGTCATTATCGGCGCTGGTTTCATCGGTATGGAGCTGGCCGAGGGACTCGCCCGTCACGGTCTCCATGTCTCGGTGGTAGAGATGCAGGATCGGCTGTTGCCCCAGCTGCTGGACAAGGAGATGGCCGACAGTCTCCTGAAGGGATTGAAGACTTCCGGCATTGACTTCCGCCTCAATGAGAAGACAACGGGATTCGTCGGCGATGACAATGGACGGGTGAAAGCTGTCCTCACCGACAAGGGAGAGATACCGGCAGAGCTGGTCATCGTTGCTGTGGGCGTCAGACCAAATACGGAGCTGGCGAAGGCTGCCGGTCTCGCTATCGGCTCTACCGGGGCCATTGCTGTCGACGATGAGCTGCGGACAAGCGACCCCTATATCTTCGCCGGTGGTGACTGCGCTGAAAATACGCACATTGTCTCCGGCAATAAAATCTATGCCCCTATGGGCTCCACTGCCAACAAGCATGGCCGGGTGATTGCCGGCGTTATCGCCGAAGAGCTGGCCAAAGAGGATGGCCGTGAGCCCTCTCAGGCCTCGGCTGAAAAATATCCCGGCGTCCTCGGTACCGGTATCTGTCAGATAATGGACTGGCAGGCCGGAGCTACCGGTCTCAACGAGACAGCCGCCGCCAAAGCGGGACTGAAATTCAAAACAGTCGTCGTCCCCGGCAACGACCGTCTTGGCTATATGCCCGGAGCAAAAAAGATAATCGTCAAGCTTATTGCCGAGGAAGGCACTGAGCGCCTACTTGGCGGACAGGTCATCGGTACCGGCGGTGTCGACAAGCGGCTTGATGTCATCGTCGCCGCGCTCTCACAGAGACTCACGCTTACCGAAATCCACAACATGGACTTCGGCTATGCGCCGCCCTTCAATGGTCCTATCGACAATGTATCCACCGCCGCCAATGTCCTCATAAACAAGCTCCGCGGACAGATGCACGGTGTCAATCCCAAGGATTTCCAGCAGATAAAAAAAGACCCGACCTACACGCTGGTCGATGTCCGCACTCCGCCGGAATTTGCCGCGAACCGCATAGCCGGGTGTGCCAACATCGTCAATATCCCGCTGGGGATACTCAGGGAGCAGGCCTGTCAGCTGCTGAAGGATAAAAATGCCTGCCTCATTACTTCCTGCCAGATAGACCTGAGAGGCTACGAAGCCGAGGTCATTCTCAGGGGGCTTGGCTACAAGAACGCTCAGAGTCTGGAGGGCGGCATGTCTGCCTGGCCTTACGAGACGGAGCATGATTGACAATACTTGCTGCTGATTATTTGACTACGGTCATGGTTTATCAATTTAATACATAGGGAGGTATTTACATGGAAAACAAAGATATGACTCTGGCTGAGCGCCGAGAGAAGGTCGTCAGTCTGGCTATCGAGAACTTCAAAAGCGGTCTGAACTGCGCCGAGTGCGTCTACGATGCTCTCATCCGAGCCGGTGAGCTGGATGTTGCCCCGGAGACCAGAGCTATGGCTATCGGCTTCGGCGGTGGCATAGGTCTGTCCGGCTTCACCTGCGGCGCTCTTTCCGCTGCGGTCATGGCCAATGGTGCTGTATATGGCCGTCCGGATCCTTGGAAAATCGACCCGGAAGTTCGCGGGCATGAGATAGCCGAGAAATACTATCGCCGCTACAATCACATCGTCCATGACTTCCAGGAGGCCAACGGCGGTGTCCTCTGCCGTGACATCTGCAGCAAGTACGAAGACTGGCACTGCAAAGACCGCCGCAAGATGTGCATGAAGATGATTGGTGAAACAGCCGGCATAGCTTTTGACTATCTCCAGATGGACAACGAAAAGGCTTTTGCTCTTCCCTACTATCCGGGAAACATGGGCGGGGCTGAATAACAGAACAAAAAAGCTGGTGTATCTTTTGCAAAAAGCATCTGATACACCAGCTATTTTTATTTCTCAACTAAAACAGCTTGTCAAACAAGCAAACAAACATTATAATTATTATGGCGATTGCGTGCAGGGTGGTGTTGCCTCTAGTGCAGGAATGGAGGTGACACTATGAAGAATTTTAGCTTTCAAGACCTGATGGTTTTCGGCTTGTTCATCTTAGCGTTGCTGACTTTTGTTTTTACATTTGTCGGAAGAGTCTAAGCATAGAAAAAACCACCCTCGACCAGCCAAAGTTTAGGGTGGCTTTTTCCCACCAAATAATATAGGCACGCCGCTCTGCGGGCAATCGCCTTCCTGCTATAATAATACACCTGACATTTTGTTTTGACAAGCATTTGTTGCCGCGGCTCATCGAGCCGCTCTTTTAATTTTATTTTGCTTGGCCAAAATGCTATAATGTAGTATCACCTTTGTAAAGGACTATGACATGATATATCGCTATACTGTTCCCCCGGAAATAGAGTCCATCGAAGCAAGAGCCTTTTGTACCCGCTACCTCGGTCTGTCCCATCGGCTATGGAAGCGGCTGAAATGGGACGGACGAACAACCGTAAACGGAGTCGAGGTCAGAGTGGCCATCACTACGCTACACGGCGGTGACGAATTTGTGGGCGAACTGCCAGAGACAGACAACCTGAAGCCGGCGCCGGACGACGCCGTCCTGCCGGAGCTGAACATCATCTACGAGGATGAACGGCTCCTAATTCTCAACAAGCCTGCCGGCCTGCTGGTTCATCCCACGCCTCGGGAGCCTATATCCCTGCTGGGTGCAGCCGTCCTGCGTCGCTATCGTGAGCGGGGAGAGGACAGCATATTCCACCTCGTTCATCGTCTCGACCGTGACACTTCTGGACTGCTGATTATCGCCCGGCAGCCACAGGTACAAAACCAGCTCATGAAGGACGGAGCAAAATGCTTCTCCCGAAGCTACCTTGCCGTCATCCCCGGCGAGATGACTGAGCCGGACGGCACAATCAACCTGCCGCTTGGCCCGGAGGACGGCAGTATCATCGAGCAGTGCGTCCGCCACGATGAAAAAGGCAAGACGGCAATCACCCACTACCGGACTATCGCAACGGGCGAGTACAAAGGAGCCAAAATATCTCTGATGGATATTTCTCTGGAAACAGGCCGCACTCACCAGATCCGCGCTCACTTCGCCTACCTTGGTCATCCCCTCATCGGAGACGACCTCTACGGTCCCCCAAGGGATGAGGACGCCCCCATCACAAGACAGGCACTCCATGCCTACCGGATTGATTTGACTCAACCTTGGAAGGACAACGAAATTCTAACGCTGTTTGCTCCGCCGCCGGCTGATTTGCGATCATTCATTGATGAATTCATTCCACAGGCAAACCTGCACCAGCTATTTGAAACAAATATAGAGGACAATCATGATAAACAGGATTAAGCAGTACCGACTGCAGGCCGGACTGACCCCACAGGCAGTCTCCGCCATGTTCAAAATCCCTTACGATACAATCATCAAGTGGGAAAAGGAAGAGCTTTCCCCTCCCCCTTGGGCAGAGGAAATGGTAGTAAATGCCCTGATGAAAAAATCAAAGACAGAAAACGACCGGGCAAAGTCAAGGTTTAAGCTGCCCTATATACGGAGCGACAAGACCCCCGAGGAAATAGCCGAGGCCAATGCCGCCCGCCGCTGGGTTAATCCGACCCGCAACTGCCCGCTGCCGGAGGTAAAGCCGCCAACCGAGCGAATAATGCCGCTGACACCGAAG
>JAZLHS010000020.1:0-5265 GCA_045616885.1 Selenomonadaceae bacterium
CCCCTTGAAAAGGGGAGGTGGCACGAAGTGCCGGAGGCAACAGATAATCGGTCCCGTAGTCTCCCCTTGAAAAGGGGAGGTGGCCGAGCAAGTCACTCCCCTCTAAGCCTCCCCTATAGGGGAGGTGGCCGAGCGCAGCGAGGTCGGAGGGGTAAAAAGACAAAGTAACAACATATCCCATAGGAGGAATCATCATGGGTGTTAACGGAATATACGGCCTTTCCGGCTCCGGCCTCGATGTCGAGTCCATGGTCAAGGCTGGCATGCTGACAAAGCAGAGACAGTACGACAAGATGTACAAGCAGTCCACCAAGCAGGAGTGGATAAAAGAAGCATACAACAGCGTATATAATAAGCTCGCTGAGTTTCAGGGTGTCGCCTCTGACTTCAAGCTCTCCAGCAAGCTCATGACCATGAGTGCCAAGAGCACCAATGAAGGTATGGTCACGGCTACGGCCAATGGCTCCGCTCTCGCCATGAGCCATAAGGTAAAAGTGAACTCCGTGGCTACTAATGCCTACCTTATGTCAGCTGATAAAATTACCAGAGCTAATACCGATGAGAAGGCTGCCAATTCCAATAAGCTGGCAGATTGCGTATTTTATTCCATCAAGGCAAATGATGATGGCACCTATACAATAAAACGCACTAAGGATTCCGCGGAGGAAAAAGTTGCTGCTGATGCAACGGCACTTGCTTTTGAAATCGGAAACGGTGAAACGGAAACTGTCGATGATGTAGAAAAGGATGTCATGAAGACCATTTCCTACACCTTCAAGGAATTGGCAGAGGGTAAGACTTTCAGCAACATGGCTACCGACATAAAGAATCTTGGCATAAACATCAACGCCAGCTACGACTCAGTAAATGACAGCTTCCAGATGTTTAATAGTGAGTCCGGCGAGAATAATGTCATTAACCTGAGCATGAATGCTGTGATTAAAGACAAACCCGCAGATGAGATGGATGCAGCAGCGGCTACGGCGGCAACTCTCTTTAATAATCTTCAGCTTCGTCAGTCTAGAAATGGTGAAATGGGTGTGCCTTCGCCTACACTTGACGACCCAACTAATATCGACACTGAAGCTGTCGGCAATATGACATTTACCGCAGGCGGAAAGGTTAAGGCTTACGGTACCGATGCCTCCGTCACCATCGACGGCAAGGAATATAAGAACCTTGAAAAGAACTACCTGCAGGTAGCCGGTGTCAACTACACCTTCAACGATGCCCAGGTAGGCCAGACGGCCACGGTAACCGTCACTCAGGATACCGAGGCTATCACCAAGAATATGCAGGAGTTCGTTGACAAGTACAACGAGCTTATCGACGAGCTGAACAAGCTGGTCAGCGAAGAAGCCTCTACCTATGACCCGCTCACCGATGAGGAAAAGAAGGACATGACCGAGGCACAGATAAAGACTTGGGAAGAGAAAGCCAAGACCGGTCTTCTCTCCCGCAGCGACATCCTCAAGAGCATTATCAGTTCACTGCGTGAGTCTATCTACACTCCGGTGGCCGGTGTTGACTCCAAGTACAACTCCGCTTCGGCAATCGGTATCACCAGCTCCAACAGCAAGGGACATCTCACCCTTGATAAGGCAAAGCTGGAAAAAGCTCTCGGCGAAGACCCGGACTGCGTATATCAGATTTTCGCCTCCACCGGTGAAAGCTCTGAGTGGGAGGCTCTCACCGACGAGCAGAAGAAATCCGGAAACTACAATCACCTTCGTACATGGGAAGATCTTTCTGATAAGGAGCGGGCTTCCGGTCAGTATAACTACCTTAAGAAGGATACATATAATAACACCGGTATTGCCAACCGCCTGTACTTCCTGTCTCTCTCTGATGGCATGAAGAAGGTAGAGGACTACGCCGGGCTTTCCAAGGATTACCATGATCAGAGTGCTTTGGGACTGAAAATTACCACCATGAGAACTCGCATGGAGAGCTTCAAGACGATGATGGATAAGTATCAGGATTCACTGTACAAGAAGTACGACAATCTGGAGGTACTCATTCAGAAAATGTCCGTCCAGCTTTCTATGGTCACCGGCGGCAATGGTTGAGTATTGTGATTAAAGCCTCCCATTTAGGGGAGGTGGCCGAGTGCATCCCCGATCCATGCCTCCCATTTAGGGGAGGTGGCCGAGCGAAGCGAGGTCGGAGGGGTGCCAGAGGAGTCTTTTAGCTGTCACCCCTCAGTCGCCTTCGACGACAGCTCCCCTAGAGGGGAGCCTACGAGACTGGCTATATGTTACCACTCAGTCAGCTTTGCTGACAGCTCACCTATAGGGGAGCCTACTAGAAGGATTAGTAGTTAGGAGAAAAATATGACGAATCCTGCCGCTGAAGCCTATAAGCGCCAGCAGATAATGACTGCCACGCCGGAAGCGTTGACTCTCATGCTCTACAACGGCTGCCTACGCTTCCTAAGTGAAGGCATGAAGGCTTTGGAAGAAAAGAAATACGAGGCGGCAAATACCGCCCTGCAAAAATCGCAAAAAATCATAAATGAGTTCCGCATGACATTGAAGATGGAGTATGAAATCTCCAAGCAGCTTATGCCCCTCTACGACTACTGCTACGACCGCATTTTCATCGGCAATCTGAAAAGCGATCTGGCTCCTCTGAAAGAAGCTCAGTCCATCATGACCGAGCTGAGGGATGCCTGGGCACAGGCAATGAAGAAAGCTCGTATGGAAAGAGGAGAGCAGTAATGGCTGGGGCAAATTATTCCGACCTTGATGACTACGGTACCGGTCGGGATTTCACTCCGGAGAGCGGACCGGCTGCACCGGCGCTGCCGAAGCTGCCGCAGGAGCCGGCAGCTCGGCTGGAGGCTGCGAAGAGCTATTGGCAGAGATACCTGCAGGTGAGTCAGGAACTAAGGGACTATATCGTCGCCGGTGAGGTGGACGAGTTCCTGGAGCTGGGTCGTCAGCGGATGATTATCGGCGACTGCCTCATCGCTCTTGCAGATACCGGCTACAATCAGTCGGAGGAAGCGCTTGCAATGGCCACGGAGATTCGTCGCCTTGATAAAGAGGGCGAGCCCTACGCCCGCCGGGAAATCGCTAAAGGCCGCCAGCGCCAGTCCACTGCCCGCGCCTACGACCCATACAGCATTTCTGCGGTGGGGAATATCTTGAACATGAAACAATAAAAAAGAGCGGCTCCGTCCGCTCTTTTTGTTATAGGCAAATGAAAAACGAGGTTGGATTTATTATGCCGAAAATTGTCACTATATCAATGGTAAAAAATGAAGCTGATATCATAGAGAGCTTTGTCCGTCATACATTAACGTTTGCCGATGAGATGATTATCTGTGACCACATGAGTGATGACAATACATTGAAAATATTGGAGTTACTGGTGGCGGAGGGACTACCTTTATTTATCAGACACTCTTACCGTGCGGAAAGAATACAGGAGAAATTGACCAATGACATGCTGATTGAGGCCATGCTGGAACACGATGCTGACTACGTGGTTCCTCTTGATGCAGACGAATTCCTGGTTAATATTACCGATGATGAGCCGGTTAGAGATATAATATGTCAGCTTGATCCTATGGGATTCTATTTGCTGCATTGGATGCGATTTACACCGATGTATCCAGATAGGGATCAGGATAAATACTTGCTTAGCAGACCTGCGAAAAAAGAGAGAGCGTTTTCAACAGGAAATAAATCACTGGTACCTGCGGCGGGATGGCATAATACACATTGCGGGCTTATGGAGGGAGCACATGGGCCGACCGGAAAATGTGATATTTCCGGCTTTGCACCAAAATTGTTGTTAGCGCATTACTTCTGGCGCAGCGAAGAACAATCTAAGTCTAAGTTTGCCGTTGGCTGGCTAACATTAACAGCGGATCATTCAAGAGACTCTTATTATGGTGTCGGATACAAAAATGCTTTTGATAAGGTAGTAAGGGGAGAACCTTTTGAAAATGATTTTGAAGATTACGAGGATTGGAATTGGACTGGAAACATATACAGACAGGTAAATAAATATGGCAGCCTAGCAAAAATAGATGTCCTTTCAAATGTTTTGAGAGCATCGGAGACACTTGCGGCAAGATTTGCTGAAGAACGGGTTCGTAACATTGGAAAAACTGTCTCTGTTATCATTCTTCCTATATTGCCAGACCAAGAGGCAAACTTTGCGCAAATTATTAGAGAAAATGTCAGAGGGCTGGTGGAGGCCGGTGATGAGTGTAGAATTAATGAGATTGTGCTGCTACGCAGAGAAGAATCTAAAGGCGGAGGCATAAACCTGTGGTTGGCGGAAGCGGTTAGGCAGAAGTTGACAACAAAAATACATGTGGTGGAATTCTCAGATGATAGAGGGTATGCAGAGGATGTTTCAAATTTAATTACTGGGGATTATGTTCAGTTTCTCGAAGTGGATATCAGAATAAACCACGACAAGCTGATACGACAGGCTTCGGTGTTAGCGAAAAACGAAGTGGCTTTTGCGCTATCAATGGGGGTGTGGAGTGGGAGTAATTTAGTCGATATGTACTGCCCCAGCAGGCAGGAACCATTATTGGCATTGGAAATGAATAGCAGAAATCTGCAAGTGTTTGTAGGAAATGGAAGGCCGTTTTATGGAGGGATTTCATCAGCATTATTCAGAAGAGAGAATATGCATGCTGTGCAATGGTTTGAAGGTTCATTTATAGGGCATCGCTTTTCCGTCTTGAGCGCGATTTGGATGCACTTTAAAAATATTAATAACAGAGCCGGTTTTGGAGTAATGTCTGCCGAACTTGTATGCTTGGGGAAATCGATGAAGCAAGAATTGGAGGATATAATATGGTGGCAAATTGAGCGTGGTTTACTTTTGCAGGAGGTAGGAATAGATATATTCAGATGCGATGACTCAGCATTTATGGTTGGACAGGCAGACGAAGCAATAAGACAGGCGACATTGTTCCAAGTAGCAAGAATAAGAGAATATGCACATGTATTGGGAGTTAGTGAGAAGTTGATAAAAGAACTTGAAATAGCAACAAACAGTGACAGAGAAAATACTAATAATTTTTGAAAATTTGGAAAATTTTGTTAAGGTTACCGCAAATTATGCGATAACACATGCAGAAGAAGCTATGAAATAGTCAGCCGGCCCGCTAGCACCCGGAGGACGAGGACATAGAACCACCGGACAAGGATGTCCGGGTGAATTTTATCGATGTTATAACCAAGGAGGAAAAACATCATGGCAATGGTAGTAAAAAACAATATGCAGGCCCTCAAT